>JBCCCO010000121.1:0-7039 GCA_039033475.1 Pseudomonadota bacterium
AAAACAAAGAGTGGTTTTCGCAACGCTTGTTGAGAGATGCGTCATCATGGACATCTCTCCATGAGCTTTACCATAATTACAGTGAATATAGCCAAGAAAACCAGAGTGACACGCGAATGACACTCACAGCTTTTCGCAAATGGCTTCACGAAGTTGGGCTGCGCAATACACAAAGAAAGCAAGGTCATATCTTTTATTGCGGTATAAAATTCAAAGAGGAATGATCTTTAATTGTTGCAATATCAATAACCTTAAGTAACATTTTTTACATATTAGTCCAGCGTCTTACATTTGTGAATCTTTTGCAATCTTTAAGTTGAATACTTTGCACTAAGGATTTGCTCCAAAAGATTTTATAGTTTTCAAAGAAATATCTTATGGGAGCAGATCAATGAACAAAATAAAGCTTTTTAATAAACAAACAAAAATTCAATTTTTAGTTATTTTCGCGTTTTCTTTAGCATTATTTTTAGGCTCAAATGCCTATGCCAAACCTGATGTACAATCAGTTTTAAAAAACTATGCAGATATTGCCCAAGCGAAATACGAAGATTCTTTAACGACTGCAAAAACATTAAAAACAGCAATTGACAGTCTTCTAAAAACTCCAAACGCTAAAACACTGGCTGCGGCAAGGCAGGCATGGATTGCAGCACGCGTACCGTATCAACAAACTGAAGTTTTTCGTTTTGGAAATAGTATTGTTGATGACTGGGAAGGAAAGGTGAATGCCTGGCCTCTTGATGAAGGTCTTATTGATTATGTTGATAGCAGTTATGGTACTGAGTCTGATGAAAACGAGCTTTATTTGGCGAATGTGATTGCTAATACCAAGCTTAAGCTTGGTGGCAAGACAATCGACACATCTAAAATTACCAAAGCCCTTCTTGAAAAAGAGTTGCAAGAAGCCGGAGAAATAGAAGCCAATGTTGCAACGGGATATCATGCCGTTGAGTTTTTACTCTGGGGACAAGATCTAAACGGAACCGGTCCAGGTGCTGGCAATCGTCCTGCAAGTGATTATGACCTGAAAAATTGCACAAATGGAAATTGTGAGCGGCGTGCCGAATATCTTAGTGTTGCAACAAATCTTCTAATCGATGACCTGGAGTGGATTGTTAAGCAATGGCAACCTGGCGGTGATGCTCGTAAAGCGGTTCTGGAAAATAATGATAACGGTCTTGTTGCTTTGTTCACAGGTCTTGGATCACTTTCATATGGCGAGCTTGCTGGCGAGCGGATGAAGCTCGGCCTTCTTTTGCATGATCCAGAAGAAGAGCATGACTGTTTCGCAGATAATACTCATAACTCTCACTACTATAACACCGTAGGCATGCAAAATGTTTACCTTGGTCGCTATAAACGTATAGATGGTTCAGTCATTTCTGGTCCAAGCGCATCTGATTTGGTCAAAGCTGCTGATGCAAAAGCCGATTCTGACCTTACGGCTAAACTTGCCGCAACAGTTGCTGCAATGGGAGAGATGGTCAAGCGTGCTGAAGCAGGCGAAGCCTATGACCAACAAATTGGCGAAGGCAATGTCAAAGGAAATGCTGTGGTTCAAGCAGCTATTGATGGTCTTCTCAATCAAACAAAGTCTATTGAGCGTGCGATCGCTGCGCTTAAACTCAAGCCAATCGAGTTTGAAGGGTCTGACAGCCTTGACGCACCTGAGAAAGTTAAATCTGAATAATTTCACATAACGAACTGATGCAAATGACTTTTATGCAACAAATCATATTTTATTGTTGCATAAGAGTTGCACAATTTTTAGGTGTTTATTAAAGTTAAGTGTGAACTAAAAAATATAAAGAGCATAAAATGAAAACCAATTATTTAAAAAATATACTCGGACCTATTACAGTTGTCATGTTAGCTGGAGTTGTTGGAATAGCGTCTCTTACTCCTATTAATGCCGCTGACCTCGGAGCCTTGCCAGAAGAAAAAAAAGCGCAGAATTATCCATATATCGAAGGTGAGCTTACGGTCGAGTTTCAAGTCGATAGTAATTTTGATTCTGATGACCCTGATAGTGAAATTACAGATTCTTTTAATACAACTGAACTGGGGTTAACTGCGCATATTCATCAGAATTTTAAAGTTATCTCAACTCTCGTTTTTGAACCTGTTAAAGACCCAGAGGCAGGAGACGATCGTTTCTTTGAAGATCACGGCTTATATGCAGAAGAGCTCTATGGAAAGTTCGTGTTTGATAACGTGAGCGTATTTGGTGGTAAGTTTAATCCTGCGTTTGGTGTTGCATGGGATGCAGCTCCTGGCATATATGGCGCAGACTTTGCTGAAGATTATGAATTGACAGAACGTGTGGGTTTTGGAGCATCTCTTGAAGTTGAAAAAACGCCTTTCGGTAAAATGGAGTTTGTTGGTAGCGTGTATCAAGCAGACCGTAGCTTCTTGAGTGATTCTGCCTTTACCAACCGTGGTCAGGTGTCTCTTTCCGATGGTGGTGTGAGTAATACAGATGGTCTTGAATCATTTGCACTTGCTATCAATGGTTCAGAGTTACCTGGGTTAGCTGATGTTGAGTATAATATTGGTTATCGCTATCAAGAAGCTGGTGAAGGTGATCTCTCTGACGAAGATGGCTTTGTGGCTGGTTTAAAAGGAACTGAAAAATTCAAGAGTGTTACTTTAGAGTGGCTAACAGAATTTGCTTATCTTGATAATGCTGAAGGCACTAATGATGAGCTTTACTACTACACTGTTGGTGGTAACCTTCAATTTTATGATAAATATAACCTAGCGATCTCATACACATCACGTCAAAGAGAAATTGATGGTGGTGATGATTTTGAGGACGATCTATTTCAGGTCTCCGCGGGCACAGAAGTCTACAAAGATTGGAATTTAAGTGTGGGTTATAAATATGCCGTAGAAGAAGATGTTGAGAACAATACATTCGGCGTTTTGCTTGATAAGACATTCGAGTTTAGCACTGCCAAGTAATTTAATAACGATCTCAGATGATGTTACACTGATCACAATATTGTCTGAGATAGAAATAACGTCACTTTAGAATAATTGTGAACACTCCGTTTTTTAAAAAAAGAGTATTGCCCTTGAACGCAGTTATATTTCAAATTTCTGCGTTCATATTTTTTT
Source organism: Pseudomonadota bacterium (assembly GCA_039033475.1). Classification (GTDB taxonomy): domain Bacteria; phylum Pseudomonadota; class Alphaproteobacteria; order Rhizobiales; family CBDHHC01; genus JBCCCO01. The sequence goes on from JBCCCO010000121.1 coordinate 3,124, forward strand.
TGTTTTTATGTGTTGGCTACATTTTCTCTCAATCTCAAACAACCAGATATGCCCAACAGGTTGGGTCGCATTTAGAAAATGTAGCCGATTTTTCAAAACCTGAAGGTGGAGAGGAATTTCCTGGTGGTGCAGCAACATCGGTCAAAAGTTTAAATAACAAAAACGCCTTTTCACAAGCTTCTGCAAATCTAAGTTTCCAAAAGAAATTTGAGTTTAAGATTGGAAATGGTGTTTTCAAAAAACTCTGGGTTTCTTCTCCAGCCTCAACAGATGCTTCTGATGGGCTTGGTCCTTTGTTCAATGCAAGGTCTTGTCAACGGTGTCACTTAAAAGACGGGCGTGGCCACCCGCCAGAAGCAAACTGGCCAGATGACAATGCCATTTCAATGTTGATACGGCTTTCTATCCCGCCGCAAAACAAACAGCAGAAAGCACTGATTGCAGCTCATAAAATTCCTAGTGTCCCAGAACCAACATATGGCGCTCAATTGCATGATCTCTCTATTCAAGGGCATAATGCTGAGGGCAAATTTCATATCTCCTATGAATATGAAGATGTTAAGCTTGCTGGCGGCGAGATTGTGACCCTACGCAAGCCAACTTATAAAATTATCAATTTAGGGTATGGGCTACTTCATCCGCAAACACAACTCTCACCACGTATAGCTCAGCAGATGATTGGTCTTGGTCTACTCGATGCGATCTCAGAACACGATGTTTTGAAAAATGCTGACCATGATGACCAGAATAAAGATGGTATTTCAGGTCGAGCAAATCGTATCTGGTCTAAAGAAAATCGAAAAATCATGATTGGGCGTTTTGGATGGAAGGCTGGTCAGCCAACAGTTAGAGAGCAAAGTGCGAGTGCATTTTTTGGAGATATGGGGTTGTCAACACAACTTGCTCCTGACGGTTTTGGGGACTGTACAGTTTATCAAATAAAATGCCGTAACGCACCACATGGGAATAGTCTAAAGTATTCAAATGTTGAAGTCGGTCCCAAGTTGTTTAATTTGGTGGTATTTTATGCCGAAAACCTTGCGGTGCCCAAACGGCGTAAGGCTGATGATCCAGACATTTTAAAGGGGAAAGAGCTTTTTTATGCAAATGGATGTGCGGCTTGCCATCATCCCAAATTTAGAACGGAAAAAGTGAGCGGCAAACCACATTTGTCTAACCAATTAATTTGGCCATATACCGATTTGCTGTTGCATGATATGGGGGAAGGTCTTGCGGATCATGCACCCGAAGGTGTGGCGAATGGCCGGGAGTGGCGTACACCACCGCTTTGGGGTATTGGTCTCACAAAAATTGTCAATGGCCATACATTTTTTTTACATGACGGGCGGGCCAGATCAGTCAAAGAAGCTATTCTTTGGCATGGTGGTGAAGCTCAAAAATCGCGTGATGCATTTTCTGCTTTATTTAAAGAAGATCGAGAACGGCTTATTGCTTTTGTAAATTCTTTGTAGGTTTTAGAAATGATCATCTATGACATATTATAAATTTATAGCATTATTCCTAATATGGTTTATTTCCTTTTCAAGCGCTCAAGTCTTTAGCGCTGATCAAACACAGCTTGCACAAACCGCTTATGAACAGCATATCATTCCTGCTTATAATCGCCTCGCTTCAGAAACCACAAAACTTAAAACCCAGTTGACACAGTTTTGCGTGCAACCCACTCAAAAAGCTCTAGATAAAGTTCATGAAAGCTACAAAAGCGCTTTATTATCTTGGGCTGGCGTTGAGCATATTCAATTTGGTCCAATAGTAGAAGACTATAAGTATGAGCGGTTTGCTTTTTGGCCAGATGTTAATGGGCGTGGTTTGCGACAAGTGCAAAGAGTGCTCGCCAAAAAAGACCAGACAGTTTTATCTCTTGATACTCTCCAGAAAAAAAGTGTTGCTTTGCAAGGTTTTACAGCTCTAGAATTTTTGCTTCATGGAACGAATTATACAAATTTGATAGCCGATGATCAAACAGGGCAGTTCCGCTGTAAATTTGCCAAAACCATTGGTGAAAATTTAGCGGTAATGGCTGCAGAAGTGCAAAGAGGTTGGCAGAAAAATAGCTATTATAGTGATGCCTTTCTTAAGCCTAAGATCAATAAAATCTATGCAAGGCCAGAAGAAGTGACCCAAGAGTTATTTCAATCTTATGTTGGCGGATTTGACAAAATCATTGATATGAAAATCCTCAGGCCAATTAGAAAGTCGGAAAAACAACGCGCAAATTTCAAACGTGCTGCGTATTGGCGAAGCGGTTTGAGTATGGCTATTATACGTATGAACCTTCTTGCTTTAACCGATTTTTTTGAAATTGGAGGGCTTTCCAAATTTGTATCATCACAAAAACCAAGTGTGAGCCAGCACGTCATGCGATCCTTACAAAATGAAGCAAAAGAATTACAGCGCATTGATACGTCCATTCAAAATATTGTTTATAATTTAGAGCAAAGATCTGCATTACGAGACATTACTATACGCTTGAAAAAGGCACGCACACAATCTGCTCAAGCGATTATTGAAGCTGCTAATCTCACAATAGGGTTTAATGCGCAAGATGGAGATTAATCGCAGGAGTTTTATTGCAGGATTATTCGGAGCTTTTGCCTTCCCATCAAATATCAGTTGGGCTAACGAAAGTGATTGTTTTTTAAGCTGTAATGATTTGTATGTCTCTGCGCGCAAAAGCAGAGATGGTTTATATTCTGCGAGTGTCTTTAGTCTTTCACAAGGTGATATTGCTAATGTTGCACTTCCCGCAAGAGGGCATGATAGTGCCGTTCATCCGTTCAAAAAAGAAGTTATTATCTTTGCTCGGCGTCCCGGAACATTTGCAGTTGCCTTAGCCTATGATGGCGGGCATCAACCGCAATGGTTTTACGCAACCCCTAATAGACATTTTTATGGCCACGGCGTTTTTTCTGGTGATGGCACGCTGTTATATTCAACGGAAAATGATTTTGAAAACGGTATTGGCAAAATAGGCATTCGCGATGCGACCAATGCTTATCAATATCTAGGTGAGTTTTCTTCATATGGGGTTGGCCCTCATGATATGGCGCTTTTATCTGATGGTAAAACACTTGTGGTTGCGAATGGGGGCACTCAAACACATCCTGAAACTGGACGACAGGTTTTAAATCTCACAACTATGGAACCCAGCTTATGCTATATTAATGCATTAAATGGAGATTTACTGGAAAGGCATGTATTAAAAAAAGAGCTGCATCAACTTTCCATTCGGCATTTAACCGTAGCTAAAGATGATACCGTTGTCTTTGGTTGTCAGTACAAAGGACCTAAAATAGATCTTCCTACCCTTGTTGGTTTTCATAGACGTAGTACAAATCTAACTTTTATTGATACTCCCAAACACTCGCTTCAGGCTATGAAAAGTTATGTTGGCTCCGTTACCAGTGATCAAAGCGGAACGCTCATTGCCGCTTCATGTCCAAAAGGTGATGTGGTGACATTTTGGGATTTGAGCGCTAAAATATATCTTGGCTCTAAAAAAATACAAGATTGTTGTGGGCTTGCACGCACAGCTAAAAATGCAAAATTTCTTATTACCAGTGGTTCAGGTAAAGTGCTTGAAGGCAATGAAAATAGTATTACAGATAGAACCAATGGCTCTCATTATTTATGGGATAATCATGCTGTGCACATTGGGTAATGTTCAAAACAATATTTTGCGATATACTGCCAGACATAAAATATCAGCTTACATTGAATTTAGACAAGTTTCAGTTTACTCTATTTCGGAAACTATGCAGTACATAAATAAATATTGTTGCATAATTTTCATTTGCTTCGAAAGTATTAAATAATTAAAAGACAACAAAACTTTATGCAGCGCGTGTGGCGGGGCACGCTCGGCCGCCGCGAAGCGACGGCAGAGAGACGGAGA
>JBCCCO010000122.1:0-7019 GCA_039033475.1 Pseudomonadota bacterium
GGTAGGTTGCTTTATGACTAAAGTCATTAGGGTTTAATGTGCATGCTCCGCATGCAAGTTTGATATTCTCTTACCGCTTGAAAGCGGTGGTTTTAGACCACAAAAAGAGACAATAAAATCTATCGGAATGAGAAATTGGGCCCATGAGTGTTAATTAATGTGAACTGGTAATAAGACTGCTGTTTAGGTCGCTAATCTGTTATGTTTCGTGAGAAAATCAAGTGTATTATTTGCAATACTTAGGGAAAACTCAAAAACACAGAGTAAAAACAGTGTTTTGTGTTGCATAGATGTCATTGACTTTAATTGTGAATAAGTGTCCTCTGTGGAAAATAATGAATATTTGATGGCAGGGACCGAAAAATGCAAAACAATCTTATTACAGCATTTATCAGTATCGTGTTGATTTTAGGGTCGTATCAGTTCTCACATGCAGGTGGTGCTTTTGATACAATACCGCAAAAGCGTAAGTTCCAATTTGGTGTCTATGGTGGGCACAATGATAGTTTTGACAGTGATGTTTCGCTTAATGAGTCTGGTACAAATGTCTCACTAGATGATGTGGAATGGGACGGAGATTCGTTTGGGGATGCTCCATACTGGGGGATTAGATTGACGTATTGGCCTGATTCTTATCCGAATTGGGGTTTTATGGTCGATTATACCCACGCTAAGATTAAAGCTGAGACGAGTTCTGGAACATCTTCATCTGGAAATGTTGGTAATGTTTTTGACCGCCTGGAATTTACAGATGGTTTAAACCTTCTCACTTTTAATGGTGTCTATCGTTACGATTATTCAGAAACAATTAAACCGTATGCCGGTGCTGGTATAGGCTTTGCCTTTCCTCATGTTGAAGTGGAGCAATCCATTAACAACGCTCCAGTTACAATGGAATATCAGGTCACTGGTGTGGCTGCGCAAATTCTGGCTGGCTTGGAATGGAATTTAGATGAGCGTTTTGCGCTGTTTTCTGAGTACAAGCTAAGCTACGCTGATGTTGATGCTGATTTGGATCAGGGTGGGACTCTGGAGACGGAGGCGTTTACTAATCATTTCATTTTTGGCTTGTCTTATAAATTCGGTTTGTCAGATGATCTTCCGCCTTTGAAATGAAGTGATCAACACCAAGAGATATAATGAAAATCTGAAGATTTTGCTGTAACATGTTAACTTAGACATGACTGTTACCTCAAGATATCCATAGTTGCATCCGCATTTATGCCTCAATATTATCAATACATAGAATGTGTATCTATAATGCGTATTCGGGGCATTGATGGCTTATTCTAACTTGGAATATCTCTTTTTTAGTACTCACACTTTGCTTGTTATTGGGCACTTGTTTGGTCTTCTGCTCGGCTTAGGTGGGGCGACGTTGCTGTATGGCTATCTGGCTAAAAATGCATTTAAGCCCATACATCCAGAGGTTATCGAAACATTTCACTTTATAGCCATCTTTGTAACGCTTGGCCTGGTTTTGTTATGGATAACAGGCTTTGGATTTTTGCTTGAGTACAGTTTATTTGCGCCAGAGAAATTGCAGAATCAAAAAATCTACGCCAAATTAACGATTGTCACTATTCTCACGCTTAACGGTCTTTTTGTACATAGCTATGTTTTAAATAAAATCATTAGTCCCGGCCTTATCTTGATAAGGCTTCCCTATAAAACAAAAGTGCATTTGGCGTTGTTGGCCACAACAAGTGGAGTAAGTTGGTATTTTGCGTTTTGTCTGGGCGTTATTAAGGAATATAATAATACGGTAAGCTACGGTGCTTTGGTTTTAACTTATCTTGTTGTGTTACTCTTTGTTTTTGCGAGTGTTTTATATCTGATATCATTTTTGGAAAAGCATTTACACCAGATGCATTTTAATGCTTCCCATAGAAACAATAGCTTGCATCCTCAAAACTACTACAATCAGGCCATGGCACCCCAGCCTCTTCAGTATAGTCGCAACCAAGGTCCACACCAGCCAGCGATGGGAATGCAGATGCCAAGTATTGTAAATAAAGTTGCTTACGAGCGTGCTAAGACACAGCAGAAATATTATACTGGGACTTAATATCTCAAACTTTGGTTTGTAGCCTCTTCTTTTCTGAGTTTTATAGCTCGGACTGCATAATAATCACATATTTGGATAATTTGGTCCGCCGCCGCCTTCTGGTGGGACCCAATTAATATTCTGGGTCGGGTCTTTGATATCGCATGTTTTACAGTGTACGCAATTTTGCGCGTTGATTTGAAAGTATTTTTTGCCATCATTTTTTTCAACAATTTCATAAACTCCCGCTGGGCAATACCGTTGTGCCGGTTCGTTATAAAGGGGCAGGTTGTGAGAAACCGGAATGTCTGTGTCGTTGAGTACCAGGTGAACCGGCTGATCTTCTTCATGGTTGGTGGCAGATATAAAAACCGATGAGAGTTTGTCAAAGCTCACAATGCCATCTGGCTTTGGGTAGGAAATTGGTTTGAATTTTTCTGCTGGCTGTAAGCACAAATGATCTGGTTTGCCGTGTTTTAATGTGTGGGAGAAAAATGGCACAAGCGTATTCAACCACATATCTGCCCCACCCAGTAGAATGCCAAAAACAGTGCCGAACTTTGACCAAAGCGGCTTGACATTTCTCACTTGTTTTAATTCGTGGTAGACGGCACTCGCCTCGTATTCCTTTTGATAAGACGTTAAAATTGGCTCTGATGTCTCTGCGGCCAACGCCTCATAAGCAGAGGCGGCAGCCATCATTCCTGTCAAAATTGCATTGTGTGAGCCTTTAATTCTTGGCACATTAACAAACCCGGCCGCACATCCCATCAACGCCCCACCGGGGAACGTTAAGTTGGGGACAGATTGTAAGCCGCCTTCTGTTATTGCCCGTGCGCCGTAGGAGATACGTTTGCCCCCTTCTAAAGTCTCCCGGATTTTGGGGTGGGTTTTGAGGCGCTGGAACTCATCATAAGGCGATATATACGGATTTTCATAGTTTAAGTGTACCACGATACCAACAGAAACCAGGTTTTCTCCAAAATGATACATAAAGGAGCCGCCGCCGGTTTTGTTATCGAGGGGCCAACCGAATGTATGTTGTACCAAACCGGCGTGATGGTTCTCTGCGGGCACTTCCCAGAGTTCTTTCAGGCCAATGCCATATTTTTGCGGCTCGCTATGTTTATCCAGCTCAAAGTTTGAGATCAGCGTTTTGGCAAGTGAACCTCTTGCTCCTTCTGCAATAAGCGTATACGTGCTGTGGAGTTCTATTCCACGGGTAAAACTATCTTTAAGTTCGCTCTCTTTACCAATGCCCATGTCGCCGGTGGCAACGCCTTTGACATGCCCGTTCTCATCATACAGAATTTCTGTCGCTGCAAAGCCTGGGTAGATTTCAACGCCAAGACTTTCTGCTTTTTCACCAAGCCAACGGCATAGATTGCCTAAGCTTCCAATGTAATTGCCATGGTTCTTCATAAGCGGTGGCTGTACAAAGTTTGGAATTTTTATCGAACCCGCAGGACCGAGAACATAAAATTTATCTTTTGTAACAGCAGTTTCCAGAGGGGCTCCATCTTCTTGCCATGAAGGCCAAAGGGCATCAAGACCAACCGGATCAATCACAGCGCCAGAAAGAATATGAGCGCCGACTTCAGAGCCTTTTTCCAAGATCACAACGGAAATTTCTTTTTGGTTTTGTGCCGCAAGTTGTTTCAGGTGAATGCCTGCAGCCAATCCTGCTGGCCCAGCACCAACGATAACCACATCGCATGGCATTGCTTCACGCTCTGGAAGGCTGGCCTGATCTGTCTCTGGCATAACGTGCTATATCCTTATTCTTTCATTTGGTTACGTTTTGTTTTAGATATATATGTTTGTTTCAAGTGATACATAATTTCTTTGCACAATGGATAACTCACATTTGAAAAGCAATACGGCTTATTGTCTCTTAAAGTGGTATGATCATATTGGTATTGATGAGGCTTTAGCTGATTCGCCGGTACCTTGGTATAATCGTGTTGAAACAAAACCTCCCACACGGGATATTTCAGCACCAAAAGCCAAAACGCCCCAAGTTCCAGTATCATCACCTCAAGTTATCCGTCCTAAGGATACAACACAACAGCCATTGTCATTCGTTCATGCTCCGCACGATGAAGCGGTTATGCAAGCGCGCACTCAGGCGCAATCGGCACAATCTCTGGATGATATTGCGACATTGTTGCATCAGTTTAACGGATGTGCTCTTAAGGCGACCGCTAAGAACACATGTATTTCGCGGGGGACTGGGAACGCTGATCTGATGCTTATTGGAGAGGCTCCTGGCCGCGATGAAGATCTCAAAGGAGTTCCGTTTGTCGGTCGTGCGGGACAACTGCTTGATAAAATGCTCTGTGCCATTGGGCATGATGAGCAGTCTGTTTATATTACCAATATTGTCTATTGGCGGCCTCCAGGCAACCGTACCCCCTCTCTTCAAGAATCGCACATTTGCCAACCGTTTTTGGAACGTCAAATCGAACTTGTTGCCCCGAAAGTTATCGTTTTTTTGGGAGGAGCCGCTGCAAAACATATGTTTAAGACTTCAGAGGGTATCATGCGTTTGCGTGGAAAGTGGAAAACCTACAGTGTTGGTGACAGTGACTACAAGGCCATTGCAACTTTACATCCCGCCTATTTGTTACGCAACCCCATTGGCAAGCGCATGGCGTGGCAGGATCTACTGAATGTTAAGATTGCATTAGATGGCCTGAAACCTTAAAGATCAGGGGGAAGACGCTTATTCATGCTTTATTATTAAGTATTATAAGCAATTTTTTGTGTTTTTTCTAGATTTCTCATAACCCTTTAAATAAAAACAATAATTTTCGTAATCCATATGCAATATTTCAGCGTTATAATCATTAAAGTATAAGATTTACCCAAGGTTAAGGGCTATCTGTCATAATGTTACTTCTATGATTCTATGCCTATCATTCTTGGGTATTCAGTCATGGCAAAGGTCTCTGCGATAAAAACGCAAGCTACATCTTTGGTTTGAGATAAAAGAGATTAGCTATAGAACGCAAGAAAACGGTTTATTAGGAGCTGTTGTGCAAACTCTTGTTCGCGAAATCACTTCCCTACCAACGGAACATATTTATGCACGCGTCAAGAGCGTTAAGGGACTTCTTGTCGAAATTGTTGGTCCACTTCATCTGATGAGCATAGGCTCGCGCATACGCTTGGTTGATGATATTTCTTCTACATCTCACACCTGTGATGTGTTATGCGAGGTTGTTGGGTTTCGCGATGACCGGGCTCTTGCGTTACCATTTGGGTCTCTTGATGGTGTGCGCATGGGAATGCGTGCTGTGTTAGAACAATATCAAAGCAGTGTTCGCCCATCTCAAGGTTGGCTTGGACGCGTTGTCAATGCTTTGGGAGAACCAATCGATGGCAAAGGTGCTCTTCCATCTGGAATGAGCGTTGTTCCTATTAAAAATACACCGCCAGCAGCTCATCAGCGCAAACGCGTTGGCACGCGAATTGACCTTGGCGTTAAAGCCCTAAATAGCTTTATCACATGCTGTAAGGGCCAGCGCATGGGCATTTTTTCTGGCACAGGTGTTGGCAAATCTGTGCTGCTCTCAATGCTTGCACGTAATACCGCTTGTGACATCGCTGTGATTGGTTTAATTGGCGAACGCGGCCGAGAAGTTCAAGAATTTATTGAAGATAACTTGGGAGAAGATGGACTATCCCGTTCTGTTATCGTTGTTGCGACCTCTGATGAAGCTGCGTTAATGCGCAGGCAAGCAGCTTATCTTACAATGACCCTGGCTGAATATTTCCGTGATCAAGACCAGGATGTTCTGTGTTTAATGGACAGTGTTACGCGCTTTGCAATGGCGCAACGAGAGATTGGACTTTCGAGCGGTGAGCCACCAACCACACGAGGCTATACCCCAACGGTTTTTTCTGAACTGCCAAAACTTTTAGAGAGAGCCGGACCTGGTATTGGTGATGGCACCATAACTGGTCTTTTTACAGTGCTCGTGCAAGGGGATGATCATAATGAACCTATTGCCGATGCCGTACGTGGCATTTTAGATGGGCACATCGTTATGGATCGTGCCATTGCGGAACGAGGTCGGTATCCAGCGATTGATATTTTACGTTCTGTCTCACGAACGATGCCAGATTGTGTGCCAGAACGAGACTTGCCGCTGATTTTACAAGCGCGTGAACTTATGGCGACCTATTCAGATATGGAAGAACTTATCCGTTTGGGGGCATATCGTGCTGGTAGTAACCCAAAAGTTGATGAAGCGATAGCGTTTCATCCCATTCTTGAAAAATTTTTATCACAAAAGAAGGATGAAACCTATGTTTTGGATGATTGCTATGCAGAATTGGCACGCATATTGAATATTAACGATAATCATACAAAACAATGAATTCAAAATGTAGAGGGTATTGAATAATGAAATCTAGAGAAACACTTATAAAATTACGCCGTTTTGAAGTTGATGAAAAGCGGCAAAAAGTTGCCGATATTGAAATGATCATTTCTGAATTTCATCGCATGAGCGATGATCTGGAACGACAGGTCAAAATAGAACAAGAGCGTGCTGGTGTTTCTGATATCAACCATTATGCTTATCCTACCTTTGCCAAAGCAGCGTTGCAACGCCGTGAAAATTTAATCGCTTCTATTACAGATTTGAAAGACAATCTAAAAGCGGCACAAGACGAATTGGCATTAGCTTTTGAAGAGCTTAAAAAAGTTGAAATGATCGAAGAGCGCACCCTTGCTGATGAACGCAATAATCGTGAACACCAAGAGCAGTCACAACTTGATGAATTTTCTGCCAGAGCCTATCAAATTTAGTCTGCCGAAGCGTAACTCAACCACTACCGACTGAAGTCGGTAGGTTGCTTTATGACTAAAGTCATTAGGGTTTAATGTGCATGCTCCGCATGCAAGTTTGATATTCTCTTACCGCTTGAAAGCGGTGGTTTTAGACCACAAAAAGAGACAATA
>JBCCCO010000123.1:0-6764 GCA_039033475.1 Pseudomonadota bacterium
AATGCTCAAATCATATTATAATACTGTTTTTTTAACATTCTAATGGTGGTTTTTGCTTATAAAAATGAGTAAAAGTACTCATTCAATGATTTCTTAAGAAGAGACTATTGAGATGGCTTTTTATTATTATCATTCTGAGCCGGTTTTACCTTAACTTCTTCAATAACCTCCTCAACTGCTTGGAGTGCCTTTTCAAGTGGAGTTATATTTTCGTCTTTTGACATGGTTGCTTCTTTCCTTGGTGACTGGGCGTTCGAAACACCACAATAGGGAGGTGTATAACACTTTTAGGCACGAATGCCCTGGACATCATGTGATCACCCAGCCATATGGCAAGGCTCCTATTGTTGGCTTTCGAAAGCCGTTTGCATATGAATACCACAGGTTAGCTCCTTTGGGAAATACAATTGTCCTTGGGTTTTCATTTCTTAGGGTCAGATATTCAGGGTCATTTTGTTTTACCTAGAAACCATCTTGTCGTTTTAATCTTCCTTTCCATTCGTTCATGTCTTGGTCAGTGTCGTTTTGACGGGGACATTCTCAACCCCTGCCTACGGCCTCTCAAGACTCCAGCAAAAAAATCTTCGTGTGCGTAGATTTATTTTACTTACGGGGGGGTCATGTCCTTTTCCGTTCAAAACAGCTTCACTTCCCGTCATTCACTTAAATAGAAAGGATATCAGATGACAAATCTTATCAAGAATAAAAAGCAACCGTTTCAACAAGCCTTTATGGTGAAAGAAATCGTCACCAATGGGACTAAGAAAACGTATTGGAATAAGGTTGGTGTGACTTTCAAACATGCCAATAACGATGGCGAAACCCTTCTCCTTGACCTGCATGGCCAAACCTTAGAAATTGTTCTTCGTCCCTTTAAGACAGAAGTAAAAGGAGAGTAACTGATGGATAACCAACCATTCAAACCCGTTATTTCCAATTGTCAACCTGATTGCCATTCGCTCAAAGTTGCTCTGATGCTACTGAGGGTTATTTGTAAAATGAGAGATATTCATAATCGATATCAATTCATGCTCCCAGAGCATATCGCTCAAGAAATCTTAGAAGAGTGTAATGATGCCATCATGGATGCGCATGTTGATCTTCCTGATGAATAATGTGCTATTTCCATTCAATTTCAATGGTGGTGACCAAAGGGTCATCACCATTTTTTTCGGTTAATTGACTGTATCGTTCATCCCCTTGTTTTACCACTGACAAGGTGCGCTCCTGAATAGCCGCGTAAAGCATATCCAGACAATAGCCTGTCACATAGACCCAATGGGTGGTAAAGAAAAGGCTAAGTTTCTGGGTTTCATCTTGGGCTTCCAAACGAAACGTAATCAGATAGGAATAGGCAAAACTTTGTCGTGCACCGTCCACCATGATAAAATCTATCCCTAAGCTTTGTCCCAATTCGAAGCACTGGCCTTTGATTATTTCTTGTCCCTTAACCTCTCCCGAAGCATTGTCAGCACCGCTTCGGTCTCGGGTTTCATCATAATCGGCAATCTTATATTTCTGGCTCACGGGTTTTGTATTTAGTGGATTTTACTATATCGTTCTTATTCATTTCAAATTCTTGAATTTTGCGCTGAATGATCTTTTGGTTGAGTTCTAAGGCCGATAGGCGATCACCGCCTTTCATCGCGTGATCAAGCAAGGCGGCTTTATCATCCGTGTAGATCGTCACCTTTTCTCGCCCTCGTGACACAGAGACATAAAACTGCTTATCGCTCGTGGCGGGAAACGTATCGGCAGGTTGAGCGATAAAGACCTGATCAACCGTTTTTCCCTGACTACTGTGAGAAGTGAGGCAATAAGCATGATCAAGATTACTAAAGCCTTTGGGTAAGCGATATTCCTTTGCTCCTTTTTGGATCCCATGTTGAGCGGTAATCGACCCATCCTTATTAAACCGCTTAATGGTAAGCAGTTTTCCATTATCAAGGCGTTGCTTATTCACATCTTGCCCATTCTTGGTAATGCGCAAATGATCGCCTACCGCTAGTTCAATCGTATCTTGCTTATAGACATCAAAATGACCCGCCCGATCTAAGGGGAGGGTTACTTTTATCCCCTTACTATTCTGAACGATGAGATCATTTTTGCCTAAATCAGCAACGGTGAGCTTTTCACCCTTTTTAATGTTGGACATGTTCTGATGGCTTTGGATGATCATCCCGCGCTCATAATTACGCTGATCCTGTTTTTGTGTCTCTGTCCAATAGAGATTACTTGTACGAGTAAATTCTTTATCACGCTTGCCGATGATCTTTTCTTTCTTACACAGTTCCCGGATATGACGTGTGACCGTTTCCGCCTGTTTGTTAGTCGGTGAGATAATAAGGGCAGACTTTTTAGCTTTGACGGTCTCTAGATAATCTACAGCAAGTTGTTGGGTCAGATCATCGCCTTTTAGTTCTTTAACAGCTCCCATCTTATCCAAGCGATCAAAGCCTTTACGGATATCCCCTTCACTTAAGGCTTCGATAGCCTCACGGTATTCTTTGACCTTTTGACGATAAATCCGTTTCGTACTCGCAAAGGGAATTTTCGCCACCTTGTTCAAAATCCGCATCGCATCCCCGCGTTTAACGGACGCATGTTGACGGGTATCGCCAGAGAGCACTAATCGGGCATTCTGTTGTTGGGCGATCTCTAACAGAGACAGCATCTCACCCGTGCCGAGTAATCCGGCCTCATCCACCCAAATGACTTGATTGGCAAATCTGCGTTGCATTGTCTTGTCCTTAATCAGACGTGCCACCGTATCGGCTTCCTCAAACCCTTCTTTGCGTAAGACATCGCGTGACGCACTGGCAGAGGGCGCAAAGACACCGACCCGTTTATGGTTTTGCTCAATGGCTTTTACCGCTTTGGACATCAGCGTGGTTTTACCTGTTCCGGCACTCCCCTTGATCATGGTCACCTGATCCCCAGAGGTCAGCACATGCCGAATGGCATTTGTCTGTTCGTCATTTAAACCCTTGGTATCAACACCCTCCATATTAAAGCAAAGTGGCTTCTTATTGCCACGCATCGAACGGGCCACATCGACCATCTTACGCTCTTCCTTTTGCACGGTTAAAGTCGTACAAAGCTTCCGGCCATTTTCATAGACATGATAAATTCGGCTATCGGTGTTAAACGTCTTTTGGATTTCCTTTAAACTTACTTGGCCTTGACCAATCGCGTGCCGATAAGCTTGTGATAAAATCTTACGCTCCGGCATCACGGAAGCCCGTTCAAAAATATGGGTAAGGGCTTTATCTACACATGTCCGCCCCTGCATGATTTGAGAATTCCGGGGCGCAGTGTGTTTGGGGTCGAATAAAGAAATCTTCTCCCTTTCGAGCTGGTTGCGCCAATGGGTTTTTAAGTCCTGCATTGACCACCCTTTTTGCTTACGAGAACGGGTTCGTGCACCTAACTGGTCAAGCTCTGCCTTATCGGTAATATTATGCTCAATGGCAAAGCGTCCGATTTCATCTGTGCGTTTCGAAAAGTGATCAATGGCTTGTTGCGAAACAGAAGAGATTTCAAAAGCGGAATAGGTTTTTCGAATATCATAGCCCAAGCCTTGAAGGGTGTCGGCTAAACGTTTATCACAGCGGGCTTGATAATAGGGCATGTCGCGTTTGATGTCTCGAAACTGCCCGGCTTTAAACCGACCTTCGACATCATCCCATGTCTGGTTAAACGTAAAAATATGCGTGTGTAAATGGGCATCCCCTGCTTTATTTTTTTGTGTGGGGCGTGCGGTTTGATGCGTAAAATCGGCCCATATCAGTGACCCTGTATGTCTGTCCTCATCCTTGCCATTGAGCCGGACACGGGTTTGCATATCGCGCTCGATATCTAACATTGTCTCATGAACTGCTTGCTGAAAAGCAGGAAGAATGCGATCGTCATTGCCCAATGTATGAAGAAGTGAAACCGACTTTGGACAATGAAAATTGATATCATACCCAACGGTGCGATCATCACGCGTGCGAGGGGTTAAACTGTCTCCCGTTAACGGATTGATATTATCACAAAGCTGATCAAAAACTTCCCTCGTAATGACTTGATCTTCTAGTCCTAAACGTCTTGCTACATCCCCATGAAAATGCCCGCTCATCTCTTGATCATCCAAGTAATACTCACTCTTCGATAAGCTATCTGCAAAGTATTTCTTGGCTTGATTACTCGTCTGGCATTGGATCATTCTAATCATAAAACGCTTCTCTTAAATCATAAAAAGAATGGCTAGATTAGCGGTTGAGAAGGCATCGTTCACCGCACTTATCTTAGGGCAGATTGAGCAACAGCACTGCAATCAGCACAGCCCCATTTTAGGAACATCCCGAAGCTCAAAAGCAGTGCTAAAAAGTATCAGACATCTTCCCGAAGCAGTGCTTCTGTCTTTTTACGAGAGCTATGCCCAGGTTAAAAATGGTAGCTTTTACTCCCATAAAGCCTTCTTGTTTTCTGATGAACTGGTCAGGCCATCTACAACAAATTGCGGTTCATCGACAATCATGATTTTGTATAATTCCTCTCGTAGTTCCTTATCAGGGGGAAGCGCACCAAGGACTTCAAAACCTTGGGTTTCCATGGCTGGCTTTTCCTCGACAAAGGCATCATGTAATTGTTCATTACTGATCTTTTCATCAATCATATTGAGAATAGATTGTCGCGAAAGATAGTAGTTAACATGGACATGAAGACCATGAATAATCCCGCAAAAGAAAAGAGAAAGACCGAGGATAAAAGTAAAAACGCCCAACATTCCGACAAGACCAATAGCTATGAACAAGGCTGGTTCAAGGTATTTTTCAATCACCATATTGTTGATCTCGAAGGGGGCTTTGTTTTGGTATTTATACCAAATTGGATTGAGGTCGCCACTGTAATAACTGAACCGCTTAAAATCATAGGTCGATCCATACTTGTTGATCTTCTTACGGTGTTGCCATCCCTTCACAAGAAAGAGAATGGCAAAGGCCAATATGACAATCACATTGATCAAGGTGAACCATCCTTCAAAGTGTTTGAGATAAAATGATCGGAAATTATAAAGGACAATCCCTGAAGGAATGACATAACTTAGAAACATCACAATGACTGCGTAAAATGTAAAATACCGTTCGCCAAAATTTTTGCGTGTAAAGATTTCTACGATAAGACCAGGATAGGAACTCAACCATTTAACAAAGGTGATAAAGAACTCAACCATAGGGTTTCTTCTTCGATAGGTTTCCCTGAAATACAGGTTCTTTTTCATAAGCTAGTTTTGTTTAAAGGTTATATGAAGATGGTTTTGAGCAGTCGCATTAAAAGGAATACCCGTTTTGTGCATGACTGCTTGAACGTTAAAGTTGTTTTGTGGCCCACCATTGGCGAGACTGGCAAATTCTTCCGGGCGTATCTTATACATCAATTGCTCACTTTGTCCTTCTGAAAAAGAAGAGCCTTGCCCGTAAGAATTATTCATTGATTGACTCCAGCCGACTTCCTGCCCAATGAGTTCCGAGGCATATTTATTCGTGCGCATGCAGGCATTGGCATGGAAGATATGGGTCGAGTGATTGCCAATGATGGCATCAACTTTATTTTGCGCTTCATCACCACTGCCGAAGTTCACCAGCAGGTTTGGCAAATTCTGAGAGATATTGACCATACACGCGCGGGATGAGCGAGAGGTCGCAGCAAATTCCGCATCATGATCATGAAGAAAATGTTGACACTCATCGTTGAAAATAAAGATCGGCCGGGTGCGGTCGTGAACCTTCCTTCTCTCTAGTGCTTTTTGAAAAATATACTTGAACAGGACTTGTGAGATTTGACCGACCTTTTGATATTCCTTGACCGGTATATCGAGGATAATGATCTTGCCTTTTTCTATGGCATCTTCAGGGGTAAAAGTCGTACCAGAGCAAAACATCTTATTGAAGGGTCTGCGTAAAAGCCGATTGGCGAAACCAAAGAAATATTGCTCAACAATCGAGCGTGTTTTTTCTGCCAGATTGCGAAAATCATTCAAGAAATATTGTTCGATATTCCGGTAATCATTCGATACATCCAAAGAGAGTTCCCCTTTGGCAATCTTCGTGTAGACGGCTTTGAGCATCTGAAAACAGGCCGATTTTCTAAACTCTTCTTCAGGAACGTCTTTATCCTTATGAGGAGCAGACTTAATGACTTCGGCAATGTCATTGAGATAAAGTTGTCCTTTGGCCAAAAGACAAATATCAAGCGCATTATAGAGCAGGAGATCACGTGCCCCCTCCCAGAACGGATCATCACTACCCCCTGATTGAGCCGCTCCAATGTTCATGACCATTTTCAGTATTTCGACTATGTTCTCTACGAGACCGGCTCCTTCACCGGAACGGTTGAGTTCATAAGAGAGGAAGTTGAATTGATGGTCCGATTGCGGAGAGAAGACAATGAGGTCTTGTTCACATTGGGTGAGCTTGGCATAATCAATCCAGTTTTGCGCCTCGTCTTTCTTCGCACACAGAACGAGGCCACCAAAGCCCCATTCGAGGTATTTCAATGCTAAAGTTTTGGCGGATCCGGAGGTTTTACCTGAGCCAATGCCGCCCATGATAAAGACGTTTTCAACGGCATCTCGAATACGCCAAGCGTCAGAATCCGTCAGATAAAGGAGAGGCTGATCTAACAGTGACTGAGTAGAAGATGTCTGATCTCTATTTTGTAGTGATTGATTGATGAAATTGTATTTACCGACTAAAAAGCGGAATAAATATTGCCAATAG
>JBCCCO010000124.1:0-6675 GCA_039033475.1 Pseudomonadota bacterium
ATTATACTCCAGAAAAAAAGGTTCCGCCCCTGCGTGTCGACCTTTTTTTCTGGAGTATAATGATGATAGCAAAAAACGGACTAAAAGTCCTACTTACCGACTAAAAGTCGGTGGTTTTAACCTGTAACTTGGAAAATAAAAATTAGTTCTACACTATATCTTGAGAATATCGATCTTATAAAGAAAAAAATTACTTCTGATCTATCTAATAAAGATGAGCCTGATTAAGAACGCTACTACTTTTATTCATCAGTAGATTAGTTATCTTATCAATTCTAACGTATATCTTTCTAAATAGCTATACGTTTCACTGGCTGCGAAGAAAGCTCGATGCTTTTGACGTGCCACCATTGGCATAATCGCATATCCACAAACCAACATTCATTTCTCGGGGTTATGCCGTCAGCCGGAGGGGATCGGAACGGGGAACGCGCAGCGGGTTCCCCTTGCCAAGAGGGTGCTGTATGACAGCACACATCTTGCGGAACGTTTTAAGGCACTCCTCTTGCACCATATTGCGTAATGTGAACATCATAGGTCCATTTTTGCACCACCGCAATGCACCTGTTTGAAGGGTCATTTATGACGCACAACAAACGCCGTGTATTGCTTGCTGCTTGGAAAGCAGTAAATCGGGCGGGGTTTGGGGGCTGATTTGCCAATGCTATAGATACTTATAGGTCAATCTTATTGGCAAACAGGGGCAAAATTTTCTGGAAGGCTAGTAAAAAATTCTCAACCAAATCCATAATACTCAGCAATAGCTGCTGCTAAGACTCCACCTGCCGCTCCTACATTAATTTGCCATGTAGCATCCACAGCTTTACCAAGCATTTTTTTCATCCACTCAGATACTTTGGAGCCTGGTTTTTCATTTTCAAAATCGATGTCATCACCATCAATTTCTATTGCTTGAACAAGATCTTTAGTGTCATTATCAGAAATGCCTTTACTAGACAAAAATGAAACTAAACTTTCTAAATCATTTTTAACGATAGAAGTGCTAACATTTTGCGTATTGTAGTCACCGATAATTATTGTGGCATGGTCGCCAAACATTGTATTATTCAATAAATTCCCAATATCAAGTGGTGAGGATTTAATATCTTCTAGAACTGTGTCATCTGGAAACTTTTCTTCAAGCTTCAATACAAAATCTAAAAGCCTTGAACGAATAACAGTTTTAATCTTTAAAACCTGAGACTTCGAAATAACACAGTGTGCGTGTTCAACATGAATTCCTTTTTGCAGTCCCTCAGAAAGTTTCGACCAAAATTCAGGGGGGATGGGAGAGGAAAGTGTGTCTCCATCAGCGCCAGTGAAGTGTTCAATACTTGCTATTGGGTCTCTCCATTTAGAAATAGTAAGGTTTTCTATCTGCCGATCCGTTAAATGTCCGGTCACAGCTGGCATTTCTTTCCAAATGGTAAAACCATTGGATGCAGTAACTTTCGGCTGTGATATAAGCACACGATACTCAGGTATCTCATCTTGCTCTGAGTATCCATTTAATTCTTTATTTATCCATTCTACAGATTCCCGTTCTCCTAGGCGGTGCAATAAGACTTTTGATTTAATCAAAGCATTTTCAAGATTCGTATTCTCATCACTTAAGATGTCTATGATTTGTGTTATAAGTTCCATGTTACGCTTTTCCCTAAGTTGCCCAAAAATATACGATAAGAAGGTTATTATTTCCACTTTCTAAGATTAAGTGGCAGTGGAAAACCTTTTAACTCTCCTCATCCCCCACAGGCACCAAAAACAATACGCCATTGCGATTGATAAGGTCTGTGGGGATAATGTCGAGGGTGATGATGAGGCCTTCATGATGGCCTTGACGCAGCCAGGCTTCGCCGATTTCTCTGGGGCGGGAGAGAATATCATTGCCGTTGTTATCCTTGCCTGTGATACGTGCAAAGCTGACGCGATAAAGCGGTTTTGCAGTGGTCGTTGTATGGACTTTGCGGAGCGCTCCACCGCCATCAATCACGGTTGTCCAAGTGATCGGTCGTGGTTTTTGGGCGTAAATTTTGTCGATAATCTCCTGGGCATGAATGGGATGATGACTGCATATCCATTGATATAACAAGGATGCGCGTTTTTTATTGATCCGTCCGGCGCGGAAGTTTTTTTCATCTTCATACTCTTTATTCGCATAGGCTGATCCGTGATAGGCTTGGGCGTAGACATCTTTTGGTTTGAGAGCGTATCTGTCCAGGATTGCCTTAAAGACATGATACAAAATTTTACGATCCTCTTGAGATGCTTGCATCCAGTCTATGTCCATGTTCAAAAGTTTCTAACCGCCTTCCTGTTTCAATTACCTGCATTCTACGTGGGACTTACATCCATTCATATGAGATCATAGCGTGGCAATTCAATAATACACATAAGTATATTTATATATTACTTGAGTAAAAATCCGTTTTTACTTGAATTATTACTCTATTTATATTAATGTGCTCTCGTTCTGTTCCTTTTGCGAGATAAAACAGGACAAGGTGCAATAACAAGCAAAAGGAGCAAAGACCTTGGCTTTTGACAAGTATACGCGCAGCGTTCAGAGAGATGATATCAAGGAAGGCCAGAGTGGTAGGCACGCTCAAGTCTTCGATATTGAAGAGTATAAGCATTTTTTTGAGGGTATCCAAGTAAGAAAGATAGGCTCCAGGCTGTTGGCAACACCGTATCAAATGGGATTGATAATATTGATGACGACCCGCGCACAATAGCCCGGTTCCCAAATGAGTATGAGGTGAATTCAAGTGATCGCTCTGTTTACAAAGAAAATGATAAGGTTGAGCTTTTAGAGGAATTCATCCGCGTTGACTTTGATGGTGACGGTGTTGTTGAATTGCGCCACGTCAAGCGTGTAGGTCATGTTATACTTGAGAATATCGAGGTTCAGCATTCAGAGTTCATCACATGGTCACCTATTCGAGTATCGCATAAAAAAGTCGGTCGTTCTATTGCAGATCAGACTATAGATTTGCAGAAGATAAGGACCCAAATTGCAAGATCTGCATTGGATAGTTTAGCACAACAGCTAACGCCTCGTGTTGGTGTCGATAAAAATAAGCTTGAGGATGATGGCTTTGACAGCCTACTCGATAATGACATTGGCGGGGTTGTTGAATTTGATGGTAGACCAGGAGATGCTTTACTCCCCTTAGTCACTCCTGATATGACAGGTCCGGCATTTCAGATGTTGGAATACTGGGATCAGGAAGGTGAACAGCGCACAGGTGTTACAAGGCTTGGGCAAGGTCTAGACCCTAAAGCTTTGACTAAAACAGCCTCTGGGATGGGGATGCTACAATCAGCTGGTCTTAAGCGGGTTGATTTGATTGTTGATTTCCTTCGTGATGCGCTTGAAATAGTTTTGCAGCGTTGTTTGGATCTTATTATATCCCATCAGGACCACCCAAGATTTTTAAAGATCAATAACGAGTGGCAACCGATCGACCCTCGCATGTGGTCTGATGAGATGAGCGTTAAAGTTCATGTAGGTGGAATCACTACAAAAGAGCAGGAAATTCAAAACTTAGGGATTATTGCGCAAAAACAAGAGCAAGTCTTACTCCAGGCTGGTGAGTCAAACCCCTTGGTGTCGATGAAGCATCTCAGAACGACCTATGCTGAGCTTGTCGAAGCAATGGGTTACAAAAACGCTGATAAGTACTTTGCAGATGTTCCAGAGGACTACGAACCACCGCAGCCTGAGCCACAGCAAGATCCAAAAGTTATTGAAGTGCAAGCTAAGTCGCAAATTGAACAGCAGAAAACTCAAAATGAGCAGCAAAATAAAGCTCAACAGTTGGAAAATGATCTCACAATTGCTCTGAGGCGCATTCATGGTGAACTTATGCTTAAAGAGCAACAATTAGTAGCGGAGTTAGATCTGAAGAAACGTCAAATTGGGGTTGAGTTGGAACTTAAAGCTTATGCTGCAAAAAATCAGCAGCAAATCAGCTCGAATATTAGCTCAGATGTTCATGTGGGAGGTGACCCAGGATGAGCCGCACGTATGAAGAAAAAATGACTGCCCATGACGCAAAGATAAAACAAGGGCAACGTTTAAAAGAGTTTTTAAATGACCCGCTTATAGGCGGGTTTTTTGTTGAGTTTCGTAAGCTTGCTTTAAGGGAGCTTTTGGCATGTAAACCAGAGGAAGACCACAAGCGCCTGCGGATGCAAATCAAGGTCAACGTGACTGATGACCTAATAAGATTACTAGAAGGAGCTGTACGCGATGGCTTGAAAGCTGAAAAGGCTATGGCTCAATTAATGGAGAAGCAACCTAATGGATGAACAAATACAACAAGATATGGCAGCAGCCCTAGAAAATGAGCTTAAAGCTGAAGAAAACCAAGAACCCGTTGAAGACAATAAAGCGCCAGAAGCGGAAGGCGAAAAAGAGGTTATCGACCAAGATAAGCCAAAAGAGTCTGATGAGGCAGAGTCCGACAAGTCAGAAGACCCGCAAGACTTCTTTGAAATCAAAAATGAAGCGGGTGAAGCGGAGCGTTTAAGCGTAGATGACGTGTATCCGCTTGTGCAAACGAGACAAAAGTTGTCGCGACAATAGATAAGACAAAGCTTTGCCAGACCTGGGAATCGATATCTTGGTCCAAGAAAGACACGCGCAAGACGATAACTCAAGTCAGGCGCAACAATGTTAAACGACATAACGTCTGTAGATAGGAACACTTATAATGTATGGGATCGCAGATGACCGGATTACCGCCGCACTACGGCAATACCAATATGGATTGGGAAAACCTCAACCACAAAACACTACACCACGGGTATATGCTACAAACTTTAATGGAGCGCACCCAGAAACATCAGGAAGCGATCAAGCACCTGAATACATGCAACCAGGAAATCATGCTTATCACAGACGCGATAAAGCACCTTCTCAAAGTCGCAGGCTGGCTTCTCTCTGGCGTAGCAATGGCGGGGATTACCGCTTTTATAAACAACTGGTTCTCCTAGAATGGATCTCTATAGCCATTGCTCTATTTACAGGCTCACTCCTGGTGCATGATGTGTTGAAGCTGTTTTTGAATTGAGGATATTTATGGAAAATGAATTGCCCCTGAAGCATATGAACAAATGGATCAGGAACAAACGCTTATATGAAACCCTTCTAGGTATGGGATTATATGTCGTGCCTGTTCCTGAGGAAGATGATGCAACGAAAATCAATCATCTAATCGTTGCAAGCACATTACCTTGGGGAGAGCAGGCCTCCGAGCTTTCCTCCCAGGGAAGTATTGTTCCTCCAATGGAGGGGACGCCTGTTACTGAGACCGTCAACACCACCGAGAGCCTTGGCGATAATGTGATCAGAATGCCACCCATACTGTGAGTTCTGATTACCATAATCTGCATACTTTATAACATCACCAAAATCATCTTTTCTGTATGTGCTTGGGTCTCTACCTGGAATAATATGACCTTTATTCCAAACATCAAGTATATTTGGTTCTGATGATAAAGCAGCTGCGAACAGAGCGTTAGGTCGAGGTGATTGTGATCCAAACATAAGTTGGTCCTCCAAAAATGTGGAGGAATGGCACCCAGCAATTGACAAAAACCTTGTGAATACGCAAAACTATAAACGTTATTTATCTGGTGCGGCTACCATCCGTCCTAGATTAATTTAAGCCATCGGTACTACGAATACCGATGGCTTTTCATTCCCTTAGTACGATATATCCTAGATTTGGAAAAGAAGGGCAACTACGACAAAAAACGTCGTGGTTCGATTACGTGTCTTTATTTTCAATAATACTGAGAACAAGAGGTGATTTTTTTGCCGCATATTTGCCGCACAAAGATGCAATGTTCTTAATGCGTTCATGCGCAGCTAAGCGCATTAATGAGCATTTGAAATGGTGCCCTAAAACGAAGTAAGTATTGATTTTTAAAGGAAAATTTCTGGTGCCGCTGGAGAGAATTGAACTCTCGGCCTCACCCTTACCAAGGGTGCGCTCTACCACTGAGCTACAGCGGCTTTTGCATGGAAAAGCTTGTATTTCCTACACCTTTAGACCAATTCAAGCTTATTTACAATGCTGAACATTGCAAGAACCTGTTGAAAGGTGTTGTTAAAATTTGGTTGTTTTTTGGTTGGATTTGATATGCTTCCTGCTCTCAGTATTATTGAAAATAAAGACACGTGAAACAGAAAGGGAAATTAAGCTCGTGTGTGTTTCTTCGTTCATAGTATGACCTTTCTATAAGATCAACCGACGTTCAAATGCATAGCATTTGATAAGTCGATAAGTTGATCGATGCGAAAAAAGCAAAAGATATATTTGAAAATCTCATGCTCCAGCATTGGCTGGCGACGCCGCAATAACGCCCGTTTCCCGGCGGCGGAGTTTGAGCATGCCTCTTTCCTCTGCTCCTAATGGAGCAAAGCAAACGACATACCCTAAATTGTAATGATTATAATTATGATGAAATACGCCCGTTCGGCCCGGCGGCGGCTATGCGGAAAATATGTTACAAAAATGTTGTAATACCAACATTCATTAAATGAGACTCATCTTATGTCTTCCCAAATCTCAGCGAATATGATTCAAGATTACAAACAGAATGGGGAGGTTTGTCATGGGGAAAGCGATTTCTATTTCATCAAAATATACAGCAGATGAGGTG
>JBCCCO010000125.1:0-6637 GCA_039033475.1 Pseudomonadota bacterium
GGTCGCCCCACCATGGGCCGAGACAATACCAGACAGTCGCCCAATTTCCGGCGTATACATCTTGGTGGTCTCAACCCCATTGCCCATCCGGGCTTTGGTGATGTTGCCCCGCGCGTCAACCTCCTGGCGCTCCCAGTAGGCACTACCATCCGCATCGCTCTCAACCCGCAGCAGTGCCCCTTGGCCATCATACACATTGCGGGTGACGATGCCTGAAGCCATGCCATCACTCGGATAGGTCATGGTCTCTGGCCGCGAGAGTGCGTCGTAAGTCGTTGATGTGGTGAAGCTTTTGCTATCAACCTCCTCGGTGGAAGACGATGGCCGCCCCAGTTCATCATAGCTGTTGGTGATGGTGTATTCGCCTTTGGTGACCGTATGCACCTTGCCAATCCCCATTGGCGCGGTGTCATATACCCAGCTAGATGTCCGGTCAGATATGCCATTTGGAGTGTTCGCATCGTCTATCCGGGTCAGCATCCGCCCCAGCACATCATATGTCATGCGTGTGAGTTGACCCTTGGCGTCCGTCTGAGCTACTAGCAAGCCAAGTGCATTATAACGATAGGTCCAGGTGCCCTTGTCCGGATCGGTATCCCGAACCTTATTGCCACGAATGTTATAATGAAAGCTTTGCGACTTGCCAGCTGCTAACATCTCTGTGACTTGCCCAAGCGCATCATAATGATAGGCAATTGCATGACCGGCATTGTCGATAACGCTTTTCATCCGGCCCATAATGTCTTTGTGAACCGTCTTGGTCTGTCCCAGCTCATTGGTTGCCACTTGCGTCAAGCCATCATAAGCCACACTCTGCGTTGCACCATCCGGACGAGTGGTCAGAATGGGGCGGCCAATCAGATCATACTCAATCTGCGTCCAGTACACGGTATCGCCATCAAAATAGGGTTCAGACTTGCGCACCACACGCCCTTGCGTATCATATTCCGTATCAACAATCGACCACTTCCCGGCCAGCAAACTTTGTTTGTGGATTTCCTGATTGAGTTTGTTAAAATACGTGATCCCTTCCGCGCCACTGCTATCGGTCACCCGCGTGTGGAAAGCAGCACCAGCTGGGCAGATAATATCACCGCCGCACGCCTCCAGAAAGGTGAAGGTCTCAGACCCATCGGCACGGATTTCTTTACGTTTGCGGCCAAAGGCATCATATTCGAACGATGTGGTCAAACCATTCGGCCCAGTGGTGCTTGCAACCAATCCCGAGAGCGAATGATAGGTGTGGGTCTGCGCATGGCCAAGCGGGTTGGTCTCCGTCAGCTTAAAACGAACCTTATCGTCATAAACGAACGAGGTTGTACACCAAATACCCGTGTGGATTGATGTAAATTTGTCCTTGATGATTTTCCGGAAGTAGGAAAGATTTTAATTTAGTTTTGCTGTTATTAGGGCCGTGTATAACCAAGTCGTATGAAATTGTGCCTTCTGGTGCATTTGATGCGTTATCTGAAACTTCAATGCTTAGTGTGTAGGCCCCATTGGAAGACGTTAAAAGGGTCGCAGAGTTAAGGCTCTCATCAGAACCAGTAGATAGAGAAATAGCCGGCATCCCTAAATATAGGCTAGATCCACCTAATGTTTCGACATATTGACGCCAGCTTTTAACCATCACCGACATGTGTCCTAAAACACCAACAAAGGCAACTGGGTTTCTTTCGCGCAATCTGTCCAAAAAGCGTTTTATTTCGTCTTTATTAGTGAATTGTACAACAGTTCGAGCTATTGATAATAAATCTTGAGGCCAGTTATCAGTATTCTCTAATTCACTTATTATTGACTCTGAATAAGCTTCGAAATCTTGTTGCCACAATTGACTGGCAGCTTCAGGATTGCTAAAAAACCCACCATTGCGGGCCATGCCAATAATAACCAAAGCTATCGATACAGAATTTATTATCCCACTGACCACCTGGTTTAT
Organism: Pseudomonadota bacterium; assembly: GCA_039033475.1. Lineage (GTDB taxonomy): Bacteria > Pseudomonadota > Alphaproteobacteria > Rhizobiales > CBDHHC01 > JBCCCO01. The sequence continues at coordinate 1,940 of JBCCCO010000125.1, forward strand.
TGCATCCAGTATTGTAGTAACGGCCTCATTCTCATACAAGATTCCCATCATTCCGTATAACGCTCTTAAATCAGTACTTGCTATACTTTTTAGACGTGCATCAAGCTCATCTCGGTTGGAAATGGAGTCTATTTGGGTGTATTTGGCGCCCTCATTTTTATCGACTATTATGGCCAGAAATAATGTGGCTAATCTTGAATTATACCGCGTCACCTCTATGATAAAATCATTTTGCTCTTCAGCACTTAAACGGACTAAATATTCGCTATAGATTAATTTAGCGAAAGATAAGCTGGGGTATAAAGAAAGATAGGTGTGAATACCGTCCCGACCAGTAATTATAATTTTAGCGAAAAATTCTATATCTATAGATAAAATAACATGCAAAAAACTCTCAAAGAAATCAGGTAATCTCTTCTCAAGTTGCTTAAGCGCTGAGGCTAGACTTTCATATCCGCTATATGTTCTGCCAAAAGCTATGAAAAATTGTGCGAAATGACTAAGAGTTTCGGGTCTTTTTCCATTGAGTAGTTCTAAGAGCTCATAAATGCGTTGCTGTCCAGCGCCCACTAAATACCATAAAGCTTGTTCAGCAGTCTCAGTATAAAAGAGCTGTTCGTACAAAGCTTCAGAACTCATTGCTTCTGTGCTTGCTGAAATGATTGAGTCAGAATCATCATAAGAGCCAGTTGCTTCTAGACCGCTCACACTTGTTAAGTCAGGCCCTCCACTTGTTGTATTGGCTGTAACAAGCAAAGTAATGGCATCAAAGGCCTGATCATAAACCGTTCGACTAAGAGTTTGATTATAAGAAAACACAGTTCCTGAAGGTGCGATTACACGATTTGTTGTTATCAGATCTCCTGGATAACTCAGCCTGTTATCAATAACAGCATACCAGTTAGCCCCATCAGAGCGAATTTTGACGATACCGCCGTTTGCAAATATTTTATACGTCTGTCCAGAAATAAATAACCCATTTATGGATTGTGACAAGACCGTTTGTAGTATCAATACATTCGCGCCAGACGTTTTGTAAAACGTATAATCTTTTCCAGTCCCGACAGCTGCTGAATTTGGCAATGTCACCGTAATGTCATTCGATGTGGTATTGCAAAAGTACCCTTCGCCTGCATTTGATGCCGAGACTGTTGTATCTGTGGTTATAGTATAGTCGTGATGGAATACGCCCGTTCGGCCCGGCGGCGGCTACGCGGAAATTTACATAGAAATGTCGTAGAGTGGAGTGAGGGTTTTCTATTTTATGTCGCGATTAGTGGCTATGGTGCAGTCTGTTTGACAACAACCACCAAACACACATCCAATACACTACATCCTACCCATCTGGCGGCGTGTAAGGCCCTTCTTTTGATAGCCAGCTTGCTCCATTATCTGGGTGATACATCGCAACGAGCCCGGTATTGGTAATGGTCAAAACAGAGCCTGGTTGGCCTGGGAGAACGACCACTTCTTGATTATTGCCATCTTCCTTATATACCAAATCACCACTTGCACTAAAATAAAGCGTCGCCTCGGTAGGAATCTCAACCTCAGAAATAACGGTTGGATCTTCATTTGTGCTTGTATCTTCATTTGTGCTTGTATCTTGCACTGCCAACAAATAACTACCAACTGCCCCATTTTCTTGATGACCATGAGGTATAAGCGTGTAAGTTTGATTCTGAGACGTTAAAATGGGATCTGTATCACCGGTGATAGTTATAGAATCATTGTCTGGAGTAAAAACATCACCTGTGTAATTTGCACTTAGAGTAATAAAACTGTTGATCCAGCTATCGGGCAAACTGTTCTTTTTATTTTGAGATAATGCATTATATATAATACGACCAAGATATGCACCAAAGCTTGTTAAAATGTCTGGAACATAGTCAGTATTAGCAGGTTGATTCAAAGCACGAGCAATAACTTTTAATGAAAAATGGATGAGAAAGCGGACTTGTTCGGGAGCTTGTTTTAAATGTTGAGCGTATGTATTTAATTCTCTATTTGACATACTCATTGACATACTCAAAAATAACGTTGCCAGTGTTTTAAAATCTAGAGTGTCGTATACAGCAAATATTTCTGCTCGCCCAACTTCGCTGTAATAGTAATAAATCTCAATTAAAGCTGCAGCTGTTTTAGGGTCATTTAAGATCATATCCTTAAAAAAAGCTTCTCTGACATCTGGGTCCAGGGTCTCTAAATATTCCCTTATGAGTTTACCTGATAAGCTTTTCAAAACAATAGCAAATGCCTCAGGATTTGCTAAACTCAATTTCTTTAAAAACGCTTTCCTGTTATCTGCGGATAATCCTGATAACATGAAAGCCACAGCGCTTGCATCTGCAAATAAATTATCAGAGGTATTTAATGTCGCTATGAGACTATCTGAATATACATCAAAATCTTGTAGCAATATGCCATAAATCAGTGCAGGATTGCTGTAATGATATCTATCATATGACATCCCTATGAGTATTAAAGCAAAAGCGTTTTCAATGGTTTTAGTAAGGTTCTGCAATATACCATTTATTGCTTCCTTTGTTGATTCTATCGGGGCCCAAAAATATAATACTCCGATTATCCCACCAAGTGCTCTTAAAGATTTCTCCGCAATTATATGTAAATGGGTGCTCAGAGATTGCATTCCGGTTTGGGGTATTTCATATATAGAAGGCTGAGCTGCCGAATTATTTGTCACAATCATTGCAAGAAGCTTAGTTGCGAATATTGAATTAAATTTCGTAAATGCGATAATTAGATCATCTTGTTGCCCCGGAGACAGATTTGGTAAAATATCAGTGTAAATCTTCATTAGAGTCATTAGAGGTCTTTGAATTATAACAGCAGCAAAAGTATTGTAATGTCCCTTGGCCACCAAGGCTTTTAGTATATTTTCCAATAAAATAGATTTAGTCCTTTTAAGCTCTTCGAGTGCTAAAGCTATATGTTTATAGTTTCCTGTTTGTGTGCCTAAAGCATCAAGAACGTCAGCCCAATAGGCAACAAGATCGTTAATCCCAGCGTTTTGCGCTTTCTCTATAGCTTTAGGATCCTCTAACAACATCAGAAAGGCTTTGATTTCTTCAATTGATAAGCCATTCTGATGAATGAACATAGCAGTCTCTTCAGCGGTCCCAGTAACGACTAAATAATGAAACAGCTCGCTAGGAATTAAAACTAGTGCCTGATATGCGAGTGTGAAAAGAGATGGAGCTGGGTTTTGCCCCCCGCCTGTAGGAGGAGTGTCACCGGCACCGCTGGCGCCGCCTAAAGCATCCCCCAACGCAGCCCCCACGATTGCAGGCTGTGTTTCGAACCAGCCCGTCATAGTAACTGTCATGGTTGCTTTTGTTGGGCCGGTGTAGGTTGGGTCATTGAAGTTGGTATTATCAATGGTTTTGAAAAGATCTGGTAACAGCCCTTGTGATTTTGGGTCACCAGCAGCGGCATTTTGGCCAATCTTGTTCAGGATTTCAGGGGCTTTAACTTGGTCCTTCATACCAAGCAAGAACTTCGCCGTCTCTTCAAGAGCCACTTGTCTTGCCGCATCATCTGCTGCACCGCTAACCTGTTGGATAATGGCCTCAGATCCTTTATCTGCGGTCATGTAGTCTAATGAAGCAGCGCCTGCGGCTGGGTGCGTTTTAGAAAGCTCGTATGAATGTTCCAAAGCGTCTTGCACTGCGCTTTGTGAATTGGGTTCTAAATTTGCGCTTAAGGCTTGATCCCAATTATAAAAATAGGCACCTACCAATGCGATACCCGCAGACAAAACCTTCGCCTGAGGTGGTATGAGCGCATATAGACCAGCCACCGCATCAAATAGCTCTGCCCCTAGCATTTCAAGAAGGCCAGGAAAAAGGTCTGCAAGACCTGGAACCTGTACGCCGCTAAAATCAAACAACCTCCGCCCTTCTGTCTCATCATACGTGGCAGCGTCTCGCAAAATGGCCGCGATGATTTCGCTTTGTTGTGCATCATTAAACAAAGCAAACACGTCTTTCGCCCCTGATGTGCCATTTGCGGTATCACCATCTTGCACAGCCATCAATTTCCGCCCGAGCAGCTTGGGTGACTGATCTGACATTATAAGAACCACATCTTTAACTTTATCAGGATCGCTGGCATAAAGCACTGTTAAGGAGTGCAGAATATCATCATTAAGTTGGATCGTATCATCGCGCTCAGAGCGCCCGATATGAGATTGCAGCACGCCCGCAATCATCTCTGCGGTGACAGCGTTCTCTCCAAATAAGGCATCGATCCGCTGGGCCCCATTGTTGCTGGAAAATGGAGAATTTTCTTGACCTTCACCCAGCATAAACTCCAATCCCTTAAGTGCCTGATTGGGATTATCTATAGCAACACTGGCAAATTCAGAGACGTAATGATCAATCGTATCAGTCGCAAGACGTGCTTCCCAGTCAATAACTTCTGGTGTCAGCTCCTCAATAATAAGATCACCGTTTGCAAACTTAAGCTGAACTGTTTCGTCAACAACACCAATCTCAATGTTAGGATCACTTTCATCCAGGACAAGGTTGCCGGCATAGTCTTCACGAAGCTCAATCACACTCTTTTCTTTATACTCGCCTGTAAAGCCATTGTAGGACACCAGAACAAGGTCTTCTTCCTGGGTTGCAATGAGGTAGTACCAGGCCCCATCAAAGATAAAGTCTTCCCGACTGCCAA
>JBCCCO010000126.1:0-6517 GCA_039033475.1 Pseudomonadota bacterium
AACTATTTTATGAGTACGCTGCCTAGTTTTTGTATTTTTACAGCCATTATTTAAAGGGAGTATAATTTTGAAAGTAATAAGTAGAATAAATAACCTTAGTGGTTTTGCAGATAAACATCTATTAGCAAGACTAAAAAAATACAACCGCAACCTTGACGGTAAGATAAACATTGAGATTGGAGAAACATATACTGTTTATGGTATTTTATTTCGTGATAATAGCCCCTGGTATTATTTGTGCTCTGAAGATTACGACGATTATCCTATTCCATATGCGTCAGAATGTTTTGAAGTGATAGATGAAAAATTATCTGCCTGTTGGAAAATAAATTCAACGCAATTAGAAACAGGTATAGTAGAAACTTTTTTAGTATTCGATGAATGGGCAGAAGACCGTATGTTTTGCGAAAGACTTATCAATGGTGATAAAGAAGCTGAAAAAATTTTTGCTAAATATCGGAAGTTAATGGATCAAGAATAGTTTTAACCGCCGCTGAACGGGTTTTGCAAACCCTTCCATACCGTTCATATTCCTTTCAACCTTTGCAATATGTTGAAATTTTATGATGGACAATCAGTCGGGCTTGAAAACTTTGGCGGCGTGGAAACCGGTATTCCTACGTGCTCAACAACCCCCTCAGCTATACCGATCCCACAGGCTTTTTCTTTAAGAGCCTCTTCCGCGCCATCGGACAAGCGTTTGGCAAAATCTTCTCTGCAATCGGACGCGCGTTTAAGAAACTCCTCAGCAACCCCATTATCCGGGCGGTGGTGCAGATTGTGGGATGTGCTATAACAGCAGCCCCGACAGGAGGCATGGGATGTGTAGCAATTAGCGGGGCAATCTCAGGCATCGCCACCGGTTCTCTTGAAGAAGGTCTTAAAGCGGCAGCCTTTGCATTCATACCTAACACAAAGCCTTGATTATTTAGTTAGAGTACACCTTGCAAAGCTCTAACCAAAGCTTAAATATCGGCTTTAATAATCTCTATTGATATGCCCCTAATAATGAACCGACTTTATATCAGGTGATTTCACTAGCGGTGGTGCAAACTTGGTAAGATTAATCCCCTGCACGGCGGATGTATACTCTTCAATATTAGGTGTTCTACCAAGAATTGCTGAAAGCACCACAACTGGTGTTGAGGCAAGTAAAGATTCGCCCTTTCTCTCATCAGAATCTTCCACAACTCTGCCTTTAAAAAGACGAGTGGAAGTGGCGAGCACGGTATCTCCTTTTGCAGCTTTTTCCTGATTACCCATACATAGATTACAACCAGGTCTTTCTAGATAGAGGATATTCTCATACTCTACACGGGCAGAATTTTTAGGGGCATTATCATCAAATTCAAAGCCTGAATACTTTTGTAAAATAGCCCAATCGCCTTCTTCTTTTAATTCATCAATTATATTGTAAGTTGGTGCTGCAACAACCAATGGAGCATTGAACGCAACCTTTCCATTTTGCTGTTCTAAATTTTTCAGCATTTGTGAAACTATTTTCATATCCCCTTTGTGAACCATGCAGGAGCCAACAAAACCAAGATCTACTTTTTTCTCCCCATTGTAATATGAAATAGGTCTGATTGTATCATGTGTATATCGTTTAGAGACATCATCATTGTTTACATCAGGATCTGCAATCATAGGCTCATTGATTTGATCTAAGTCTACCACAACTTCCGCAAAATATTTGGCATTCTCGTCTGGAGTTAGAGCTGGTTTCTCGCCGGATTCTATCTCTCCAATCCTCTTGTCAGCGATGTCGATTAACCCTTGAAGAGTTTGGTTTTCATTATCCATGCCTTTATCAATCATAATCTGAATTCGACTCTTGGCGATCTCAAGAGATTGAATTAAGACTTCATCTTGAGAAATACAGATGGATGCTTTTGCCTTCATCTCAGCTGTCCAGTCCGTAAAGGTAAAAGCTTGGTCCGCGAGCAGAGTTCCAATGTGAACCTCTATAATTCTTCCCTGAAAAACGTTATCACCAAATTGCTTTAACATTTGGGCTTGTGTTGCATGGACCACGTCACGAAAATCCATGTGGTCCTTTAGGCTGCCTTTGAAGGTTACTTTAACTGATTCAGGAATAGGCATTGTTGCTTCGCCCGTCGCGAGCGCAAGTGCAACCGTTCCAGAATCCGCTCCGAAAGCAACGCCCTTAGACATTCTCGTATGAGAGTCTCCACCTATTATGATTGACCAGTCATCAACCGTGATGTCATTTAAAACCTTATGAATGACATCGGTCATTGCGTGGTACACCCCTTTGGGGTCCCGAGCTGTGATCAAGCCAAATTTATGCATGAACTTCATAAGTTTGGGAATGTTTTCTTGTGCTTTGATATCCCAAACTGAAGCTGTATGACAGCCTGATTGGTAGGCTCCATCAACAGTGGGGGAAATGACTGTAGCTGCCATGGCCTCTAGTTCTTGAGACGTCATGAGGCCGGTCGTGTCCTGTGAGCCTACAATATTTACCTTAACTCTAACATCAGATCCCGCATGTAAAACGGTGCCTTCAGTTAGGCCAACTGCATTTTTATTAAAGATTTTTTCTACTGCTGTAAGGCCTTGTCCTTCGTGAGAAATTTCTTTAGAGGAAGCAAACACAGGTTGTAACTCTATACCAAGTGTTGAGGCTGCAAAATTCTGTAGCTTCTTTCCAAAAACCACAGCATAGGACCCTCCAGCTCTAATAAACTCAATCTTTTGAGGCGTCAATGCAGAGGAAATATCGACCAGTTCCTTATCTTCGTTATAGAGTTTCTTTTCCTTGGTATTAATCGTAAGAACTGTGCCAGTATCAACAGAGTAGACTTGCTCAATAACGGGGTCGTCATTATCGTCTAAGATTGGGTTGCCCTCAGAGTCTAGTTTTTTAACCCAATTTTTCAGATCAATCCCAATGCCACCAGTTACACCAACAGTTGTTAAAAATATGGGTGAAATGCCATTTGTGCCAGCAACAATTGGTGCAATATTCACAAATGGGACATAAGGACTTGCTGGTTTACCAGTCCACAAGGCAACGTTGTTAACGCCAGACATTCTAGAAGATCCAACTCCCATTGTCCCTCTTTCTGCGATCAACATCACTCTTTTGTCAGGGTGTTGTTTTTGTAGTTCTTTGATTTCAGCTTGTGCCTCTATGGAGATCATGCACTTTCCGTGCAATTCCCTATCTGATCGAGAGTGCGCTTGGTTTCCAGGAGACAGTAAATCAGTGGAAATATCCCCCTCAGCAGCAATGTAGGTAACGACTTTTATCTCTTCTTCTACGTCTGGAAGCTTTGTAAAAAACTCAGCTTTTGCATAACTTTCGAGTATCTCTCTAGCGATTTTATTGCCTTTTGTGTAAGCCACTTTAAGTCTCTCTGTATCTGCCTCATACAGAAAGACTTGTGTTTTAAGGATGTTCGCAGAGTTTTGTGCAATTGACAAATCATCACTCAAGGCTAAATCGAGAAGGACCTCGACTGATGGCCCACCCTTCATGTGAGATAACAGCTCAAAAGCAAAGGAAAGAGGAATTTCCTCAACAACAGAATGACCAAGTATAATATCTTTTAGAAATTGAGCTTTTTCACCAGCAGCACTCGTAGTGCCGGGCAACGTATTGTAAATAAAAAACTTAAGAGAATTTTCTCTGTGTTCGCTTTTGAGATCTTTTATTTGCGAGATGATCTCGTTTATGAGTGCGCTATCCTCAATTGGCTTGGGATGCAAGCCTAGGTCTTTTCTAGCAGCAATCTCATTCAAATAATCCGTGTACAAACCCATATCCAACCTAACGCATTATAGTTAAATTAAGCTTAAACGCCTGATTTCATAAATTTCTGGCGGCTAGCAGATAATTAAGTATACCATCCTTTAGTAAATATTGATTTACAAGACGTTTTTCAACCATATCTACTTGCTTTAAAGCATGTCAATCACCGCTTCAGTCGTATCGTAGATACACTTTTTAACACAACAGAAAGGATTTATTTATAGGATTTGACAGTAGTAGCCTGATAATAGATCACATATCCGAACCGTGTCATCTCAAAGTGACGGATTATTTCACCGACCAGGGATATGAAGTTCTGAACTTCATTGCGAAAGGTGACAAACGAAATCGCGTCGCTATTCATCCGGTTTGCAAAGCGGCCTTAGATGCTTATCTTGAAGCATCCGGACATAGTGAAGCTTCCAAATGTGCGGGGCGAATGCGTCTCACAAAAGATGATACAGCTTCAAGTTCCGGGTTAGGGTTTTTAACAGGTGACAACAAACCAACTGTTTTTCCTATATCTTGAGTCACAAAACGGATTGGTTCGACCAAGTCGCTATCATTTGATAAAACCGCAGCCACGTCAAAATTATTTTGGCAGGCATCAAATAACAAATGGCTGGCTAAATTGACATCACTGCCTTTTTCTTCTGTTTTTAAAACTTTCACCACATCTGGCCAAGGTTCCGCCAAAAGGCAAGGGTGCATACGCACCCATTATTAAATTTAAAAGGAGAACAGAAAAATGGATATGATCAAAAGAACATTGGTCGCAGAACATGAGCGTCTGGAGTTTTTGCCAAAGTATATTGGCAAGGATTTTATGAAATTTGAAAACCTGGTCTATAGTTTTATGACGCACTTTTGTGAGGACTATAGTGGAGGGTACTGGGAATTTTATAAACTTAGCAATGGCGGACTTTATATGTCTTTGGTTTCGACAGAGACCTACACAGTTCTGAACACTATGAACGATTTTGAAGATGAAATGAGTGCTGATGCACTCAGCATTAGAGCGATTCAACCTGAATTGAATTCAATTCAGGTTGTAAAATTGCTCGTTTAAACAGACTACAGCTTGTCAAATGAGGCGTAGCCGAAGTTGACATGCTGTAGTGTTTGCCTATTTGCTCTCAACGCGCTAATAGAACGCAATCAAAGTAAAAAGCTTGTTGATGCGTATTATCATTTAAGAGATTTTGCAGCTTCCCATGACCACAACAAAAAGATAATGGCATTTCTTGATTAAGAGAAAGGAGCTGGCCTCAAAACTTTCTGAAAAAAGCACAGGAGGTCAGTTCCTGATTTTTTATTCAACCTATTTATACCTTTAGGTTGCTGTTTCGATAATCGAATTTTTTGCCATAACAACGTGATGCATCAGACACACAATGCTAATATTCCACTTTAAGATTAACGCATAAGAGATATTAAAACTTGCCAAAACGTCTCCTGACATATTTAGCATAATATCGTTAACGCTACTTACAAAAAATAGCGGAATATTTTCTAGGGGACGGAACGATGGTGTCATGGGCTGGGTCTGGGACTGGGCTGCGCGCGCTGATGTGCGCGGATTTTCTCAATCATATCCCTATCAGGGCGACGCAGCGTAAGTTTGCCACAACACTCACAGTGATAATTGCCCTGTTGGCCGCAGCGTTGAATGCCCATGCCACAGACGTGGTTGGGACAATTTCCGGCAGTGTTGGCGTCAGCCCGAGTGGGACGGCGACGTATTCCGTGCCGATTGTTGTTCCCGTTGGCACCACCGGGGTGCAGCCCAAAATTGCGCTGAGCTATGACAGTCGGGCGGGCAATGGCTTGCTTGGCATGGGATGGTCTGTAACCGGTCTATCACAAATTACGCGCTGTGCGACAGACAACTATCTCGACAACCTCGCAAATGGTGGTGTTGGCGTCGATGGTGTCGATTATGATGACAATGATAAACTCTGTCTCAACGGTCAGCGCTTAGTCTCCACCGGTGGGGCCTATGGTGCGGACGGCACCGAGTATCGCACCGTGTTTGCTTCCTTCTCCAAGGTGGTGTCTTATGGCACAGCAGCAAATGGCGGACCAACGCATTTTAAAGTCTGGCGCAAGAGCGGTGAGATTTTTGAATATGGCTTGACCGATAATGCTCGTGAGAAACGCCAAAGCGATCAAGACATCCGGGCGTGGCATTTGTCCAAAATCTCTGATGTACGTGGCAACTATGTGGAGTTTAGCTATCACAATGACCAAGCCGCCGGAGAATTCTGGATCAGCCGCATTGATTACACCGGCAACGCGGCGCAAGGCCTCGCCCCCTATAACCACATCGATTTTGTTTATGCCACTCGCCCGGACCCGATCAAAGGCAATTATGCTGGCGATGAAGTGGTACGCAACCAACGTCTGACCAACATTAAAGTGTATACCGGGTCAGAGCTGTTTCAAGATTATCAACTGACTTATGGTGCCGGTGCGACAGGCCGATCCCGCATAACCCACCTGACCCAATGCGCCAATGATGGCACCTGCTTCAAGCCAACGGAGTTTGCCTGGAGCGGGGATGGGGGAGATCGTATCTTTCATCAAAGTGCTGTTGAACTCTCTGAAAATATTCCCAATAATTGGAAAGTCGCAGCATCCGGGGATTTTAATGGTGATGGCCGAACAGACCTATATCTGTACAATGCCAGATCTGATGGCCGCGCCAACGGCAGTGAAGATCAAATGTGGCTTTCCAAC
>JBCCCO010000127.1:0-6381 GCA_039033475.1 Pseudomonadota bacterium
AAATGCCCCAGCCTTACGATAAAGAGCTTTATAAAAAACGTAATCTTGTTGAACGCTTCTTTGGCAGGCTGAAAAAATCATTTCGAAGAATTGCAACACGCTATGAGAAAAGTGTAAAAAATTTCATGGCACTCATAAAATTGGCTTCTATAAGATTATGGTGCGAATTTTATGAGTCCACTACCTAGTACTTAAGAATTCTTTTAATAATCAATTGCTTAAATACTATTTTGCCTTAGCACTAACCCTTTGAGCAACATACTGCTGCGCAGCCTCAACAATCCCCTGGATCATTTCAGCTTTGCTAGCCGTTTTTTTGGCCGCATTTCCTGTCAGCACCAAGCCGGAATAGAGTGCAATTTTTTTGAGCTTATCTTTTGTGATGGAATTTAGTCGACTGCGGAGTGTTTGTTCGTCTGAATTTCGTAAAATATTCACTGCATGATATTTCGCAAAATCAAACTTTTGCGACGATGTTTTTGCACTTGGTTTACGTGTAGTTTTTTGCACCTTTTGTTTTGAAAAAGTATTCTCAATTTTATCAGAAAACTCAGGATTTACTTTTGCTTCTTGCAAAATAACATCAAACACTTTTTCTAGCATATCATCGGCAGAAGGCGTGCTCATGCAACACGCTCCATTCTTGGGTGATAGATCCATTCATGCGCTGCTGTATACAAACCGCGAACAGCACCCACACCAACACCAAATTTTTGATTTATGGTCTGAGTATTTACCTCATATTCAAGTGCCTTGGATAACGCCATCTGCATCGGTATAACCAACCCCAAGGACGCATAACTATGGTTTACAGAGCCAGAGACACCATGCATCAAACCAGATTTTGATTGGAATCGATTCGCTAAAACCCTGTATTGTAAGGATCTATTATGCTCGAGTAATCTGCTTGCCAACCAGCCAATATTATCTTCAGCTGTTCTATCGGGAATGTAAGGAATGATAGCATAATCCACCGCCTGCAGAGCACCCCATGCCACATTTGATAGGCCCGGTGGACAATCAAAGATAATGATGTCGTACATGCCGTTTAGCGAGCGAAAAATCTCGGCAATTCGCTTGCGCACAGTCGAATACATTTTCTCCAGAGTCGAGTATTGTGAGGCAAAGTGATAAATTAACTCAAGCTCACGGTCATCCAAGGTAAAAGCACATGGCAAAGCATCGATCTGCGGTGCAACTTGACCAGGATTAATATGCACATCCCCGACCTCTGAAGAGATGTAAGGTGATAAGTTCACAGGCCCCTCACCATAAACCTCAATAAGGATATCCCCTACAGTACGCCCGTTCTGACGGGCCTCATCCCATTTTTCATGACCCATTAGTGTTGATGAAGTGCTTGCTTGTGCGTCTAAGTCCACCACAAGCACAGACTTTTGTCCATAAACAGCCATACCATAAGCTAGCATAAGTGTTGTTGTTGTTTTACCAACACCGCCGCGTCTATTGGTCACCGCTAAGAATTTTGTCAAAATATGCCTCCCTCTTTAGGCCATCTTCGTATGATTTTTTGAATCACCAATCTATAGGAAAGTGATATGTATGGGAAACCTTATAATTAAGTCTGTGTGGCAAAAATTATATTTTTTTATATTCTTGAATGTTTGACTACTCATTCGGAAAAGACATATATTTCAGTAGTAAGCCGCCATAGAGGACGCGAGAGACAATAATATCTTTGTTTTTCTGGTGATAAAACACAAGATAATCTTTAACAGGGAACATACGAATGCCTTTGGCAAGATCATCACGTTTGGCACCAATACCAGGATAATCTACAAAAAGTGCGAACTTTGAAGTGATATTTTCAATAATTCGGTCTGCGGCAACTGGATTTTGATAAGCAACCTCAGCCCAAATATCATCAAGGTCGCATTTTGCAAGGTGAGTTATCCTGATTTGCGCATTTTGTTTAATTTGTCACGTCCTTGCGTTTTAATGGCATTTGCTAAATCCTCTGGAGTTTCATATGTTAAAATGCGGCCTTCATCAATATCTTCATCACCCAAAGCCAATTGCGTTTTGAGCTTGTGTAAACGAGCTTCACGCAGATGCTCTGCATCTTCCAATGACCTTAAAGCGGCATGCATGATTTCTGTTTTGTTTGAGTATCGGCCCGATGTAATGAGACTGTTGATAAATTCTTCAAAATGTGAGTTGGGACGAAAGTTAACGGACATAACACCTCCTATTTTTGTACATCTATTTGTGCTACAGTGTGCTGCAGAATAACACGAAAATTATAAATGTTCAATAAACGCTGTGTTATTGCTATGTTAAGCATAAATTTGTGGGGTCTACAGCATGTCAACTTCGGCTACGCCTCATCTGACAAGCTGTAGTCTTTTTAAAACGAGCAATTTTACAACCTAAATTGAATTCAATTCAGGTTGAATCGCTCTAGATCGACATCTAGGGAAGTATAGATGTTCTGGGGGGCATCTGTAGAATGGATATTAAGCAAGAAAAACCTGAGCAGTTGATCCTGGATTTGCCGCATCGCTCTGCCATGGGTGAGCAGGATTTCATGGTCAGTGAATGCAATAAAGCGGCTGTAAGATTAATAGACGTATGGCCGGACTGGCCAGCCCATTACTTACTAATGATTGGCCCATCAGGGGTTGGCAAAACGCATTTGGCCAATGTTTGGCGTATGAAATCTGGGGCGCAGGTCTTGTGTGCTGAGCAATTACTTCTTGAAAAGGATAAAGTTGAACAGATCCGAGAAAAGCAGGCTCTCATCATAGAAGATATTGATCAAGTTTCAGATGATAAAGCAACGTTTGAAACGGCTTTATTTCATATTTTAAACTTGTCAAAAGAGCATGATTTTCATGTTCTCATGACAGCGCAGGAACGCCCCGGGATGTGGCCTGTGGCATTGCCAGATTTACGTTCGCGATTGCGGGCCACACCATTTGTTGAAATAGATCCACCTGATACGTTATTGCTGAATGGCATTTTAGTGAAGCTGTTCCAGGATCGGCAACTGCATATTTCGCCTCAAGTGGTGCAATATATTTCGATGCGTATTGAGCGGTCTATGGATGCGGTCCAAAATATAATTGATGCGATTGATAAAGCCGCTCTTGCAACAGGGCGAAAGGTCTCCCGTCAGTTAGCCGGTGAAGTTATCGCAAAAGGCAAATATAAGAACATATAAAAAAATAAAAACTGTTATTCATAACAAGTAAATAATTGAATTATCGTATCAAGAAATTATTTTGCAGTAAAAGTAAAAAATTCAACATTCATTCTCCCTTAAAGAAAGTCAAATGTTAAAAAACACACTTTTGCTAGTCTTTAGCATTTTATTAACAATGTTTTTGTTTGAGGCAGTTTTAAGGTTTATGCCAACTCAAAAAGCCTGGAATACTGGCCCAATACACCTGGATATGAGATTGAAAACTGATGAATTTGATACACATATCCGCACAAACTCTCAAGGTTTAAGGGAGAACGAAAGAATTGATAAAAAGGATAAAAATACATTCAGAATTGTAGTCATTGGGGATTCCTTCACATTTGGCTGGGGGGTCAACTTTGAAGAAACTTATGTCCAGGTTCTCGAAAAGGAACTCAAACAAAAGGTTTCGAAGCATATAGAGGTTATCAATTTTGGTCGTCCAGGAGCGAGTGCAACAACTTACCTACGCTTCATGAAATCATATGTCAAAAGCCTTGAGCCAGATATGGTTGTAATTGGTTTTTTGCTTGGGAATGATTCGTTTCCAGGAAACCCAAAAACTTGGAATAAAGATCCTGATAAAGCTTATAGGCAAGCAAAAAATATTCTTGATCGACAGCTTAATAACGCAAGCGCACCTCGAGAAATTAAATTTTCTGCACTATACGAACAACTTATTGAACCTTTTCTTGAACCAAAATTCTGGAATAGAGTCTTTCATAGATATCGTGGCAATTGCTATTTGGGAGTATGGAATTTTGATACCGTAACGAGAGAGCAAATTTATTCCAAGTATAGAGCTGAAAGTTCGGAATTGCAACGTTATGACATGCTTTTGAAGGACGGATGGATAACAAAAGCGAAAGTCTGTCGCATTATGCCGTATCGAATAAATTCCGCTATTCAAATGCCACTCTATTGGAAAACTGTTGTAGGTCTGGACCAGACTTCAAAAGATGTTGTTTTAAGGCTATGGGATTTTTCACATCAAAGGCTGTACACAATAAATGAATTGGGAACATCATGGGGAATTCCTGTAGAAGTTATGTCTTTTCCAAGCGCGCCATCCGTATCAAAAGGGGCGTTTAATTTTATGAAAAAGTTAGGTGTTAGTGTCTCAGATGAAATGCTGTTAGACCGTCTAGTAGAAGATACATTATTGGCTTTTTGTGATGATCATAAACTATCCTGCCATCCTTTACTTAACCCAATTCGTCAAATGAATAGTAAGAACGATGACCTATTCTTTCACCATGATTTTCACATGAATGCAAAAGGTAATAGAGTGCTCGGTGGTTTGATGGCAGAGGCATTGTCCCCTAAAATTCAGGATTTATACAAAAAAGTTGTCAGTCAAAAACATTGAAATCAACTGTATTGTTGACTGGAAATGTTTCCATTTCGCAACATTTCTAGCCTTCCGTTTCTATGTTGGACGTTAGCAACCAATGAAAATCTCTGAAATTTGATACAAAAGCTAATGAATTCAAATGTAAGAGTTAGCTTTTCTAAAAATTTTAATTATGACAATCTTTCATGTAAAACTCTCGCAAGTTTATCGAGAGGATTGTGAGTAATAGGCTCGATTTCGCTTAGCAACTGGTCAAGACGCAAGACGCTTAAATCTGTAATATAAGCACTTCTGGTCCAATTGTTCTCCAGCAAATAATCGCGGTATTCATTCTCGGCTTCATGGAAATAATGATCTTCTGGTGCAATGCCAATAACAGGCAAACGAGCATTAATCGCTTCAGAAATCATAGTACTTGATTCTTCTGTGCACATCACCGCATCTGCTTTTGCAAAAAGACTTGTTAAAGTACCAGGGCCTGCAACCCTATAGTCGATATACTCCTCTATGATGTTATTCATACTGGCAATTTGTTTGAGTATGTCTGCAATTTTGTCATCTGTTCGCCGTGATGTGCTGACCAACCATTTTGTGCCCCAGGCCTCGGTAATCTCTTCCATAAGATTAAACAAGGCATACCATTCCTCTCGTTTGTATTGAAATGTTGCAGAATCTCCTCCGATCAATAGAGCAATATGTTGCGGCGGGTTTTCTGCGCTCAAAGGCTCCACATATTTGGGTCGCCCAAGTCGGTCTGGGTCCAAAACACTTGGCTTGAGCATGGCAACATGATGTGGGCGTTCTGCATCACGTTGGTAGGAGGTAATCACAACGGAAAAATCTTCGGCATCAAGATTACGCAGTGAGCCGCAAAAAATATTGTGCGCATTTCTTAATTTCGCAAAGGCAATATTCGCGATTAATGTACTGCTCCCGGCAGAAATCACAACATCATAAGGTTCAACGTGTTTTTTTGATACGCCATAGCCAAGCTGTAGTAGCAGGGAAGGGGGGATGATTTTGATCGTGTGTAAAAAACGCAAAAAGCGGTTTTGAACGATTGTTCTCTTGGTAACATTAAGGGTCTGGGTCCCAACATCATATACGCGCTCAAGAGCTGCAACAACGCCTTCAGATAAATGGTAATGCCCAGGCCTTTGGTCAGAGAGAATAAGACAATTTATTTTTTGTTTTATAGCTTGATCCACTTTTCACTCTTGATTGTATTGTGTCACCTAAATTTAGTCTCTAGACTGTTATCACTTTAATGGCAACTCTATGAAAAGTGTACGTTTGTATGCATTGTTTTACAGTTTCTTCTAATTTGTGAGCTGCCTATAGGCTCTAAGAGTCTGACACAAAAGTTTACATTTCATAACAATACCTTGCAAGTCTTCGTGTCAATAGCCTGATGTTGGCGATAAGCACCCATGCTTGCGAGCTTTCGATAGATTTTTCCCAATCCTTAGCTAGTCGACGGCAGCGACCAAGCCAGGTGAAGGTACGCTCGACAACCCATCTGCGTGGCAGAACCTCAAAGCCTTCAGCTTTGTCAGAACGCTTGATGATTTTGATCGTCCAGTCTCCCTGTCCTTTGAGTGCGGCTTTGAGTTTCTCTCCGGCATATCCTCCATCAGCAAAGATATGCCGTAGCCAAGGAAAAGCGATAACAGATCTGGCGTATCAGCTCTGGTGCACCATCACGGTCTTGCATATCTGCACTATGAACCAGCACAAATAACATCAAACCAAGCGTATCTGTTATGATATGTCGCTTGCGTCCCTTGATCTTCTTGCCCGCATCATAGCCGGAAATTCCGCC
>JBCCCO010000128.1:0-6277 GCA_039033475.1 Pseudomonadota bacterium
CTCAACCACTACCGACTGAAGTCGGTAGGTTGCTTTATGACTAAAGTCATTAGTGTTTAGTGTGCATGCTCCGCATGCTAGTTTGATATTTTCTTACCGCTTGAAAGCGGTGGTTTTAGACCACAAAAAGAGACAATAAAACCTTTATTCGGTAACATAGGTGGTGCATAGAGAACTCCCCCCTGTGTCCATAATGCATTAACTGTCCCGGCACGCCGGATACCAAGAGGTTCTAAATGTCGTGTATACATTTCCTCATAGTTTCCTACAGCTTTTATAACACGATATGCCCAATATGAATCGAGTCCAAGGCCTGCACCAATATTCTCTTCTCTTCCAAGAAATTTAATAATGTTACGCTTTTGTGATTCATTAAAAAAAAGATCAACATTTGTCGAAGTAATACCAAGCTCTTCAGCATTAATCCACAACAGTTCGGGTTCGCAATAAGACAAGAGTAGGTGAAGCTTACAGCAATGCTTATTGTGAATAAGTATTTTAGAGGAAGTTACCTTATTAATTCAATTAACAGAAAAATAATTCCAAAATGTGTTGGTATATACGGCTTAAGATTTTTGACATACTCCATTGTTAAGTGTCCCCGTATAAATAGTTTTTTACCTAAAATGGAGCGCAGTTTAGGCGATCTAGTTAGGAGTGAGGCTAAAAAGTGCGCTAGAATTTTCCGCTAAGCATCGTTTGGTATAACCGATGACGTATCTTTGAGACGTAAAAAGGCTAGCGCTACAGGGCACGTTATATTATAACATGTGCTATATATTAGCATGATGCATTTTTGTGTTTGCAGATAGGTCTTGTAACGCAAACTTTGCAAGGCATGACTACAGCTATATAAGGTAATGTTGAATAATACTAAATCTGGTGCGTAGCTTTCAAAGCCTGCTTAGACATCTCTGGTGAAGAGATGCAATCACTGCTTGTTTCTGCTGTTATTGAAGGACATTGAGCGAAAACTTCAGATTGGTTTTTTGAAGCTAAAAAAGGGTTCATCACATGAACGTTGTTTTATCACCGCTTCCGATCACTATACTGAATGGTTTTCTAGGTGCTGGAAAAACAACACTGCTGCAAAGCTTGCTAGTACAATCACGCGAGTGTTCGGATGTGCGTCTGGGCGTAATCGTAAACGAAATGAGTGAACTTGACATTGATGGCCACATTCTTGATACAAGCGAGGTGTTGTCTTTAAAAGACGCGCTTTTGGTTTCTATTCCTGCGGGCAGTATAAGCGGAGCGGAAGGCCTCGCTCAGTTTGCTGCTGCTGTTGAACAATTTCGCTCTAACGGCGCAACCCATATTGTTATTGAGACCTCAGGCAGCGCTCACCCTTGGCCTCTTTTGGAGGCGATCCGAACCAATGAAGAAGTGCGGCTACATGGATTTCTCTCGGTGGTAGATACAGTCACTCTTGCGCAGGACCACGATTTTGGTCGTGCCATTGTGCCTGCTGCATCACGTAACCTTGCCGCAAATAAACGCGGCATCGAAAACTTATTAGGCGAGCAAATCATGTTCGCCAACCGTATATTGCTCAGTAAGATGGATCGTATACCTATGGAGCAGTTGCGTACCGTAGCAGAAGCCATTCACCCGATAAACCCAGGTGCAGAAATCTTAGGTATGAAATGGGGGAATTTAAAACTGGCAGATGTACTGGCCATGCCACCTTACAATCATGAACACGTCGCAATTCTTGGGGCAGAATTGACAGAATGGGACCAGAAACACGGCTCTAACTCTCTAGCGAGTGCTGCAGATTATCGAATTGATAGCATTGTTATTTCTGATCCTCGCCCCTTCCATCCTCAGCGTCTATGAGATGTCTATACTCACTATCTGGGTGAAGGTATATATCGAAGCAAAGGCTTTTTTTGGCTGCCCACGCGTGACCAATTGCAATTGTTATGGAATCAGACTGCAGGGAGTGTGGGACTGGGTATTGTAAATTATTGGAAGGTGGCAGCGCTTGAAGATGAAAGCCTGAACCTATTGCCAGAAGAGCTTGAGGAACTAAGTCGCCAGATACAAGGAAGTTCACCTGAATTTGGCGACCGTCATTGTCACCTGACGGTGATTGGGGACCGCGACGGACTAGAGATTTTTGCTAACGCCCTAAAAAATTGCTTTTGTTCACCGCAAGAAATCGCCCAATGGAAAGCCGGGCATATCTTTGACGATCCATGGCCAAAAGAGACGGCTAAACTGTTCTGAAGTTTTGATTTTCTCGTTTTTTAGATCAAGCTGCTGAGATCTTTTTTGTGTACTTAATATATCCTATTTATGGCTTTGACGCGCAACCGAACGAAAACTTGCTACAGTTTTTTAATATGTTTTTCTGCGCATATACCCATAATATAGCAAGTGCTAACGATGACTTTTTTTCTTTACTTTTCAGAGCTGATTAACCGCAATTGCTTATGCGGACTGACATTTATGGTATTCTAATATGAGCAATAAACGGGGTAGACCTTCAAAGTTCAAAGATGATTATGTTGAGCTTGTTAAAAAACTTACATTACTCGGCCATACTGACGAAGAGCTATGTGAAGTTTTTGAAATTTCAGAGTCAACCTTTAATAGGTGGAAGCACGATCACCCTGATTTTGGGGATGCCATAAAAAAAGGGCGAGAAGATGCTGACTATGATGTTGTACGAGCTTTGTATAGACGTGCCATTGGAGGCTACTTCAAAGTGCCTGATCCCGGCGATACAGTTATTGAAAAGTATGTTCCTCCAGATACCACCGCTTCAATCTTTTGGCTAAAGAACCGCCAGAAAGACAAATGGCGTGATAAGAAAGAAGTTGATAGCAACGTCAACATAAAACTCAATGCAGATGAAATCAGCGACGACGTACTCGCACATATCGCCTCAGGAAGCAGCGCAAGAACTTCTCAACAGAAGGATGGCGCGAAACGATCTGATAAACTTCACTGAGTATACGTATGATAGGTATCAGACAGCGGGCCATCATAGAATTATAGCAGAGCACCTGATGCGTGTTCAAAGGCGTGAGATCGATCGCCTTATGTTAATGATCCCGCCGAGACATGGTAAAAGTGAGCTGGCCTCAAAGCGTTTTCCAGCTTGGTCATTGGGTCAAGATCCGGCAAAGCAGTTTATCTCAGTGAGTGCAACAGCAGAACTTGCCAGTGATTTTGGCCGCGATGTTCGGAACCTGATATCTTCGCAAGAGTATAAAAACATATTTCCAGAGACTTCTTTAGCGGAAGACTCAAGTGCCAAGGGAAAATGGCATACCAACCAGGGTGGAATATATTACTCTGTTGGTGTCGGTGGCTCTATCCTTGGCCGGGGTGGTCATGACATTTTGATTGACGATCCATTTTCCAGTATGGAAGATGCCAGATCTGAATTGGTCCGAAAAAAGGTCTGGGATTGGTATCAAGGTACATTGTATAACAGATTGATGCCAGGCGGTGCTATTGTGATCATCAATCACAGAATGCATGAAGAAGATTTGATCGGTCGCTTGTTGGATCAACAAGCAGCAGGCGGTGATGCTTGGGAGGTTGTTGAGCTTGGGATTGATAATAAATGCACACCGCTTTGGCCAGAAGCTTATTCTAGGGAAGCCTTAGAGCGCATTCGAGCCAATACCACAGCTCAAGTTTGGGCTGCACTGTATCAACAGAAACCAGCTCCTGACGAGGGTGATTATTTTAAACGCGATTGGTTTCGTTGGTATACGACAGCTCCCAAACACTTAAGGATTTACGGGGCTTCTGATTATGCGGTGACAGCCAAAGGCGGCGATTACACCGTTCACATTGTCGTTGGTATAGATGCGGATGATAATTTGTACATTCTTGATGTGTGGAGAGAACAAACAGAGTCTGATGTCTGGATTGAGGCTTTGCTTGAACTTGCCAAGAGATATCAGCCTTTGAAGTGGGCTGAAGAACAAGGGCAAATCATCAAATCGCTTGGGCCGTTCATAAAAAAGCGTCAAAAAGAGCAGAAGGTTTATTTTCAGAGGGAACAATATACCTCGGTTTCTGACAAACCCACTCGTGCCCGGTCGTTTCAGGCGAGGTGTTCTATGGGGAAGGTGTATCTTCCCAAACAAGCGCCTTGGCTCTCTGACTTTCTGGGTGAGCTATTGGCGTTTCCCGTTGGCAAAACCGATGATATGATTGATACCTGCGGGCTTGTAGGCCGGATGCTTGATAAAATGATTTCAGCTAAGTCAGAAAAACCAAAAGCACAAAAACAAGATCGCTGGGACAAGGCGTTTAAGACAAATTCCAACACATCTGATTGGCGATCTGGATTATAAGATAAGATGACAGTTATTCCATTAAAGCAACCTGGCAAAGATCATGATACTTCTGAGCATCAACAGCATGCCATGCTGGTGAACTGGTTTGAAGATGCGGAAGAAGCCTCATATGATGCAAGGAAGCTGGCTCAACGGGACCGCGATTATTACGATAACAAGCAGTTGTCCTCTGAGCAAATTGCTGAGCTTAAAAAGCGCGGTCAGCCAGATATTGTGATCAACCGCATCAAAGCCCAAGGGGCGGAGGCCAACCTGGAACATCTACAAGCCAAAACCTTAGAAACCAGAACCAAAGCCATCAAGAACCTGGCAGATGCTGAGGATTTGAAGCAGTTTGTAACAGCCGTTGAACCGTCACAGTCTCTACGTAGTACGTAGAAACATCCGTAGTCAACCCGGATATCTTATCCTCAAAGACTTTAGTACCATATAGAGAAATGATGGCACCCTCAACCAAGGAATGGCAATGACAAATATTAGTAGCACACCAGCTGATTTGGCGGCGGATTATTTTACGCCAGAGATGGCAGATCATTTTCATGAGATTTTGGATACGCAAGCAGATTGGGTGGGTGCGCTCACGTCTGTTTATGGCGACCGGATTGATGATAATCTGGCCAATAAGATCCGAGTGTTTTTGAGTGATGTGCTGGCAGGGAGGACGCCGAGCTCGTCCACGCTTGATCTACCGCAAATTGTGTGGCTGTCCGATGCAGATATGAACGGTGCGCAAGGGGGGTATTCGGCTGATGAGAATACCATTTTCCTTAGCCTTGATTTGCTGGATGGGGCAGCTGATTTGGCTGGTGCCAGTGATGGGGCAAAAGCACGAGTTTCTGCAATTCTGACCGAAGAGTTGGGGCATGCGATTGAGGTGATGCTCGGCCGGACAGATACCGCTGGCGATGAAGGGGATGCGTTTTATCGCACCGTAATCGGAGATCAAGCGGGTCTTGCTGCGTTGGACCCCACTGAGAACGACCAAGGCACAGTATTTTTTAATGGCCAATGGATCACTGTCGAAAACGCGCGTACGCTCTCTGACACAAACGCGCTAGATACACATACTGTGTTTTTCGGGGATCGGCTAAATAACGCGGACAATGAAGTTGGATCTCCGTATAATCTGGGCATAGTGGGCGAAGCCCTCTCTCAAGATGTGGTGATCACGCATGATGCCGATGGGGATGGCAATACAGACTTTTCCCTTGGTGTTGTTAAATTGGGCGCATTTTTTGAGCTTGTTATAACGGACCTCACAACCCAAACCTATTCCGTAGTTCCTTTTCCTGAACGGATAGATTTTGCTGATGGCAATGGTTATGTCACATTTGACAGTGAGACAGGAGCTCTTCAGGCCTATTCTGATGGAACAAGACTTTGGGATCAGATCAACCTCATCGTGACAGACAATGGCGGTGTCCAGATTGAGCGTAGCAGTCAGTCACTTGGTTTGACAGAGGACCCGATATTTCAATGGGACCCAAGCGATGAGGGTGACCTCAGCGCCAGCCGAGATGCTTTTCTTGGCGATAGAACCGTTAAGCTTGGAACGCCTGGCGTAATTTCATTTAGGGATGGGGCTTTAAGTGAGGATGAATATCTCAACAGCGGAAGTGTTTATACCCGCTTGGTCAACTTTAACGACACAGACTATATCTCAACCTATGATGAGGGCACAGGTCAGACTACCTTGCATGATATCAGTGAGATCGGAGATTATGTTACTATTGAGACCACTGACGATGGCACAAAGTATCTCGTTGCAACGGGTGAGAATTACTACACCGCTCTTTCAGATGATGGCACCTTAAACGTGCGCCCTTTAGTGCTGATGTTTGATACCTTATTTGGTGGACGGGTTAATGAAGGCACCTCCTACCAGTTGGATGAAAGAATTGCGGCAGATGCTTTAAACCCGACCCCGTTTGATTCAACACTGTATCTCAGCA
>JBCCCO010000129.1:0-6208 GCA_039033475.1 Pseudomonadota bacterium
ATTTGGGAACAAGGCGCAACTGATGCTATTCCCCCCAGACGAAATAGAAAAATGCCCCAGCCTTACGATAAAGAGCTTTATAAAAAACTTAATCTTGTCGAACGCTTTTTTGGCAGGTTGAAAAAATCATTTCGAAGAATTGCAACACGCTATGAGAAAAGTGTAAAAAATTTCATGGCGCTCATAAAATTGGCTTCTATAAGATTATGGTGCGAATTTTATGAGTCCACTACCTAGTCAAATACACTAGATGTTTTGAGGAGTTTTTCCATACGAGGGTGACGGCTTGGAGGGGTATCAAGAGCAGCCATGAAAGTTTCCCGCTCATCAGCTGAAAGCTGCAAGATGCGACGATTCAAGAGTGTTTCTTCCGCTTGAGCTAATGCACTGTCTAAAACAAACTCAGACATCGACTTATGGCGCACTTTAGCAGCCTCCTTCAGCAGTTTTTTGGCTGCTGGAGAAACACGCACTTCTACTTTTTCAGCTTTAACAGACATCATTCTTTCCAATTTTACCTATTTACTTATGCATCATCATAACAGAATGTCATACTATCGTCATGACGCTTTATTGACAGAGATAATAATAGGTGAACCTTATACTCTCTCCTCACCTATGGGTGCAGCCCAACAAAGTTACAAAATCGGCAATACCCCCCTTTGTAAATGTTGTATTCTACAGATTTTATAAATTACTGAGCTTTCCTTATCATTTCTGAGAATTTCATCAGTTTTGCATTCAAGATATTTTTTCAAAAAGGGGGTTGCATTCATTTTTATTTGTGAAACTTTATGATTGCTCATCGATTTTTTTGGGACTTTAATTTTTAGAGGCATGTTCTTAGGAAGAATTCTATGTTAATGGCACCTTAAAACAACGCCCAAAAAATAAAAAAGAAAGGATAAAATAATGAAAATTCTGGCCATTGCCGCAACAAATCATAAAGACTCAATGAATAAAAAACTGCTGCATTATGTGGCTTCGGTCTTTGAAGATAGCGCAGATACAGAAGTCATAGATCTTTTGGATTATGAACTGCCTTTATACCGTCAAGACCGTGAACACAATGAAGGCATCCCTCAAGCTGCACAGGATTTTTATAACAAGATTGGCATCGCAGATGCGGTGATCATTTCCTTTGCAGAGCATAACGGCTCATTTACGGCTGTTTACAAAAACTTGTTTGATTGGATGTCGCGAATTGATCAAAAGGTCTATCAAGACAAACGAGTCATCCTTATGGCAGCAAGCCCTGGAGCACGAGGTGGTGCTGGGGTTTTAGCGGCAGCAGAAATGGGCGCTCCGTATTTCGGTATGGATGTGAAGGCAAAAATATCTGTTCCGACTTTTGAGGATAATTTTGATGTTGAGTTCGGCAGCGTCACAAATCCAGATATTCAAAAACAAATTAAGGCCGCAATAACTGCGTTACAGGAATAAGACAGGCAATATGATTCATTCAAAAACACCCCTTGGTTTTTTAATCCTCGCCTTTGCAATTCTCTGGCTTCCCCTGGGTCAGCATCACTTCTTACATGATCACTGGATGAAGCTTGGCACATTCATGGCGCCATTTTTGCTATTTCTGACATTTACAGTGCGTGATAATGCTAAACCCATTCAGAGTGATGTCATGGTTCTTTCTGTTTTTATGATGGTCTTTTACATCATCCATCAATGCGAAGAGCACTGGATTGATATCTTCGGGAATATCTATGCCTTTCAAACCTATCTCAATGGCACGTTACAGAGACTTTTGGGCATTACTAATCCAGATACCACCTTGATTACCAAGGCCGATATTTTTGTGATCAATACCTCTCTGGTGTGGCTAGTTGCGTGTATCGCCATAGCAAACGCGCCTAAGAATATATTTCCGGCACTGTGTATGGCGGGGATTATTCTCATCAACTCGATCAGTCACAGCGTCTCGGCCTTACGCGATTTTGCTTATAATCCAGGGCTTGTAACATCCATCGTGATTTTCATTCCCTTCGCGCTTTGGTTTTATCGCGCCATTTTAAAACAGCGCCTTGCTAACCACAAGCTTATTCTATGGGCACTAGTTTGGGCGTTTGTTGCGCATATTATTTTGATGGCTGGACTGGTTTTAACAAACCATTTTATGCTTATCCCGCCCATTGGATATTACGCTGCGCTCATAATCTGGTCGGTTGTTCCTGCTTTTGCATTTCGAAGTCAGCAAGAGGAAAAAGGAATATAAAAGACTGGTGGGCTTATATGAACTTCATGAGTAAAGCTAAAAGCTTATGAAAATTGCAGTATTTGCATCAACAGACCGTATGGGCGGTGCAATTATAAACCAAACATAATATTGCTGTAATCTGACTCCCAAAAATTGCCACGTAATTCGCTCTACATTTCTATGTCGCGTTATGCACCTTATACCATTTCACATTGATTAACACTCATGCGCCCAATTTCTACTTCCGATAGATTTTATTTTCTCAGGAAGTTTAATAAGTTTGTTCCAGGCCTCACAACAGTGATCAAGAATGTCATCATAATCTTCGAAGACCA
This sequence comes from Pseudomonadota bacterium, assembly GCA_039033475.1. Classification (GTDB taxonomy): domain Bacteria; phylum Pseudomonadota; class Alphaproteobacteria; order Rhizobiales; family CBDHHC01; genus JBCCCO01. The sequence goes on from JBCCCO010000129.1 coordinate 2,545, forward strand.
GTTTTGAGAGCCAGTTTTGCCTCATAAATTGCCCGATATTTTCAACCGGATTCAAGTTTCCAATGACAAACCTCCCCGTTCTGTTTGTCATCTTGAATCATATTCACAGAGATTTGGGAAGCAACAATATGAGGCTCATTTAATGAATGTTGGTATAAGCCGTTAGGTTTATCTTCGGTATGGTTTTCAATGTAATTGAGGATGATTTCATTTGTGACCTGCGTTATTATTTTGCGCGTGTCTTTTTGGACCAGGATATAGATTTTAGGGCAAATAATTGCTCTAAAACAGGATCTCTTCAATATCTGTGAAGTTCACAGTTGCCCCATCTTGCAAAGTAATCGTTCCATCCGCATCCTGACCAAGAGTTAATTTGTCACCGCCAACGGTTACAGAACCACTAGTAAGATTTACTGTCCAATCGACCCCATAAGTTCCTATATTATTACCCCCGGATAAATCATAAAGATAAACACTATCCGTCCAGGAAGCACCTGCCCCACCGTCAATAGTATCTGTGCCGTGTCCTTCCCAAAAGATAAACACATCATTACCGTTATTGCCAACGATAATATCATTACCAGCATTACCTTGAATGGTGTTGTCATTAGCATCACCGGTCAGAGTATCGATATTGGCAGATCCAATGATATTCTCAATTGTTGTGTACGTATCACCCGCGGCATCACCACCAGATCCAGAGCCTGTTGATAAATTCGCTGTCACACCTGCAGAGGAAGCGGAATAATCAGCCGTATCGACACCATCTCCACCAGTCAGTGCATCATTGCCAGCCCCGCCAACAAAAATATCATCGCCACTTCCACCATTTAAGGTGTCATTCCCATCAAAACCATAAAGGATGCCATTGTTTGCATCACTCGTGATGCTATCATTACCGCTGGTTCCAAGCTCAATAGTCAAATTCTCTGAATATGTCGCTCCACCAGCATCTTTAGTTTGTACGGTGATTGTAAAGGACTGCGCGGTAGAAGCATCAACGCTTGAATCATTTTCATAGAAGTTTATAAAACCATCCTGTTCAGTAATAAAGGTGTCTAAATCGCCATCATTGTCTATATCGACAAGTGTTGGTGTCGAATTAGCTCCGATATCAATTCCATTAAATGGATTTGCACTACCTGTTCTCTCTGCAAATGTGGGACTGGAATTTGTCCCCGTATTTTCATAATAGTTTATGATGCCATCTTCTTCACCAATAAAGGCATCTAGATCGCCGTCTTTATCAAGATCGGCAAAGTTCAGAGACGAAAGACTGCCAATATCAATTCCATTAAAGGGATTAGCACTTCCTGTTTTTTCTGCAAATGTTGGGCTGCTAATCGTCCCTGTGTTTTCATAATAATTTATGATACCATCAAACTCGCCAACAAAGGCATCCAAATCACCATCATTGTCAAGATCGGCAAAGTCTACTTGTGAACGAAATCCTACATCAACGCCGTTGAAGGGATTAGAACTTCCTGTTTTCTCAGAAAATGTTGGGCTGCTAATCGTCCCTGTGTTTTCATAGTAACTAATAGCCCCATCATTTCTACCAATAAAGGTGTCTAAATCGCCATCATTATCTATATCAACAAGTTTAGGGGTTGCAACATCGACAACGTCAACCCCATTGAAAGGATTAGAGCTTCCTGTTTTATCCACGAATGTTGGACTAGAGTTCGTCCCTGTATTTTCATAATAATTGATAGTGCCATTGCCTCTACCCACAAAGGCATCCATATCTCCATCATTATCAATATCGGCGAACACAACGGTGGGATTAACCCCAAAATCCACGCCATTGAACGGATTAGAGCTTCCTGTTTTAACAGAAAAGCTTGGCGTGTTTCCTAGGATCGAAATTGCACCAGTCGAATTATCAATTGTGAACATACCACTCGCATCATCTGTTAGGCTGTATGTCTGTGTGTCCCCATCTGCATCAAAGCCTGTGGCTGTTACAATGACTGTTCCCCCATTTATTGCGCCAGAGGAAATGGCCGGAGTGCCAGATACAAACGCAATATCTGTTGGCGCATATTCTGCAAATTGGATTTCTTCAATATCTGTAAAATTAATGACAGAGCCATCTTGCAGCGTAATCGCACCATCGGCATCTGCACTCAGTGTGAGTTTATCAGAGCCCGTATTGGTAATCGACCCACTGCTTAAACTCACCGTCCAATTAACACCATATGTCCCAAGGCTAATACCTCCAGAAGAATCAAACAATTGGATTAAATCTGTACCACCAGAACCACCATCTATGCTATCTGTGCCATGGCCTTCCCAGAAAATGAATGTGTCATCTCCAGTACCACCAACAAGCGTATCTGCTCCACCATTACCACGAAGCGTATCATTGCCTTCAAAGCCATAAATTATGCCAGAGTTGGCATCACCTGTAATGGTATCATTTCCTGTAGTGCCTGTCTGAACAGTCAAATTCTCTGAGTATGCTGCTCCTCCATCGTCTTTGGTTTGTACAGTAATTGTGTAAGATTGCACAGTAGAGGCATCTAGAGCTTGATCATTTTGATAATAATTGAGAGTACCATCATTCTCACCAATAAAAGTATCGAGGTCGCCATCATTGTCTATATCAACGAATACTGGAGCAGATCTATCTCCGATATCAATCCCATTGAAGGGATTAGCACTACCGGTTCTCTCAACAAATGTGGGGGTGGAATTCGTCCCTGTATTCTCAAAATAATTGATGATGCCATCAAACTCGCCAACAAAAGCATCAAGATCACCGTCTTTATCAAGATCTGCAAAATTCAGTGAAGAACGATCTCCGACATCAACTCCGTTGAAGGGATTAGCACTTCCCGTTTTCTCTGCAAATGTTGGGCTGGAATTCGTCCCTGTATTCTCAAAATAATTGATGATGCCATTAAACTCGCCAACAAAAGCATCCAGATCTCCATCATTATCAATGTCAACTAATTCAATTTGTGAACCATTCCCAACATCAACTCCATTGAAGGGATTAGCACTTCCTGTCTTCTCTGCAAATGTGGGGCTAGAATTTGTTCCTGTGTTTTCATAGTAATTAATGACCCCTTCGTTTTCACCAATAAAGGCGTCTAGATCACCATCATTATCAATGTCAACCAATTCAATTTCTGAACCATCCCCCACATCAACTCCATTGAAGGGATTAGTGCTTCCTGTCTTTTCTGCAAATGTAGGGTTAGAATTTGTTCCTGTGTTTTCATAGTAATTAATGACCCCTCCGCTTTCCCCAATAAAGGCATCCATGTCCCCATCATTATCAATGTCGGCGAATTCAATAGTAGAATTGAAGCCCTCATCTACACCATTGAATGGATTCGAACTTCCTGTTTTTGAGCTAAAGCTTGGTGTATCACCAATAATGGAAATCGCACCTGTCGCACTATCAATTGCAAACAAGCCATTGGCGTCATCAGTCAGACTATACGTCTGCGCATCCCCATCAGCATCAACTCCAGTTGCTGTCGCAATAACTGTTCCTCCATTTATTGCCCCAGAGGAAATCGTAGGAGAACCAGATGTGAACGTAATATCTGTTGGATTTGTATCTTGAAATACAATCTGCTCTATATCTGAAAAGTCGATAACTGAACCATCTTGCAGTGTAATCGCACCGTCGGCATCTGCACTTAAAGTC
>JBCCCO010000130.1:0-6173 GCA_039033475.1 Pseudomonadota bacterium
CGGCAATCAGCCGATGACCACAAGCATTACTGTAGCTGATACTTTTGAAAAACGTCACAGTGATGTTCTCAGAAGTATACAGACACTAGAGTGTTCACCAGAATTTAGCCAACGCAATTTTGCGCTCACCGAATATTCTGACGCACAAGGCAGAAGACTCTATGTGTATTACTGATGTTGCAAAAACTCTGAAAATGACACCAAAGCAGTTGTTTTCATTTTTGTCGATCAATTCCTGGATCTACAAACGGCCAGACACAACAAACTGGATTGGGCATCAGGATAAGATCAATTCAGGATATCTTGAGCATTCTGAGTATGTATATCGTGATCGATATGACTCTGAGCGGGTCAAAACAACCGTCAAGGTCACAGCCAAAGGCATTGCTAAAATTGCCAAGATGTTTGAAAGCGCATCATTGAACTAAGTTTATAATATATATCTCTAAACTCACACCCATCCTAAGTGGCGGGTTTTTAATATTATTGAATATATTTAAAAATATACTTGATAAATACTACATTTCGCTATGCGCGTTTCAGTTGAGTTGCTACAAATTAAAGCTCAAATGTAACTATTGTAGAAAAGGATCGTGCAAAGTGGGTATCGCAAAAGAATTGGCTAAAAGTATTTTACCAAAATCCGCTGTTTATGCATTAAGAAAAGCGAAGCAGGATAAAAAGTTTGCTGAATATGACGATTTAAGCAATAGGGAAGCATTTCGAAAGATATACAAAGAGGGTATTTGGGGTGAAAGTGACAGTGAGGAGTTTTACTCTGGGCCAGGCTCTCATTTTGATAGCTATAACCGCACTTACGCTCAAACAATAAGAGATTTTATAGAGATGAATGGTGTCACATCAGTTGTTGATATCGGATGTGGTGATTTCACTATCGGTCGTCAAATCGTGGAAAGTTTGCCCGGCTTACAATATACCGGCGTTGATATCGTTCCTGAAGTCATTGAAAATAATCAGAGCAAAAATACCTACGATAATGTAACTTTCATGTGTTCTGATATGGCTGTAGAAGATTTGCCAGATGCAGATTTATGCCTAATTAAAGAAGTTTGGCAGCATTTATCAAATGATACAATCATGACTTGCCTTGATAAAACAAGGAAGTACAAATATCGAATTGTTACAGAGTATTATCCAGCAGAAAATAAGTTTAAAAAGCCAAATTTAGATAAGCCAACCGGACCAACAACGCGGACAATATCTGGATCTGCTGTTTGTTTGGATAAAGAACCTTTTAATCAAAAATGTACTGAATTACTAAAAGTAGAAGTTCCACAGCATATTTACTATCCTGGGGAAACTCTGAGGTCTTTTTTATTATAGACTTTGAGTAATTCTTAGTGCGAAAATACTAAGAAAGAAAAAGTGCCGTCAATATCAAGTGGTAGCCAGGTTATAATAAACGGAATAACCTAGCGGAAGAGTTAGATACAGATGATCTCTCTAAAATAGGTATGATGTGCCTACGCGAATATGAGATTGATGATGAGTCTCGTAGTGAGTGGAAAGAGCGCGCTAATCGCGGTTTTGAAGCAGTTGAGATGAAAGCAACATCCAAGAATTATCCTTGGGCCAATGCGGCAAACGTCAAGTATCCTAAGCCCGTACAGGCGCATTACTGGTCCATGATGTGTTGAAGCTGTTTTTGAATTGAGGATGAAATATCTATGAAAGAAAAACTTGCAGAAATTAAAGTCTGGGCTGAAGAAAAAATCGCAACAGGAGAAGAACCTCCTTGGGCCTGGTATCAAAGCGCCGCCTAAAAATCACCCGTCACCAACTTTTGAGTATAGCTCAACACGATATTATGTCCTTTCAAAACAGATGATGCCAGATGAGTTTTTATCGACCGTTCGCAGTCACTGGACAATTGAGAACAGTTTGCATTGGGTACTTGATGTCACAATGCGAGAAGACAAAAGCAGGTCTCGCAAAGACCATACGCCAGAAAATATTGCCATGATTAGGAAGCTTGCCTTGAATATTCTGAGGGCGCATCCAGAAAAGACTTCTATCAGAAGAAAAATTAAAAAAGCAGGCTGGAGTAACATATTTCTTAAAAGCCTCCTGTTTAATATGCGATGGCCCTGCCCATTCGAGGGTACAATAAAGCTTCCTATGTGATTTTTCATAATCTCATTCCCTTAGTAAGATATATCCTAGATTTGAAAAAGAGGGCAACGGCGCGATTTTTCCGCGTAGTTCGATGTACGTGTCTTTATTTTCAATAATACTGAGAACGAAGCAAGTTTTATTGAGGATGGGTGTTGTGGGGACTTTTTGTTTCCGAAAGGGTTCCGTTCATTTCCTGTTCTTTCCATTTGAATATGCTCAAAACAGCTGTTGACAGGCTGCAAAAACCTCAGTAAACCATGGTTTCTTGTCTAAGAGGGCCCATAGCTCAGTTGGTAGAGCAACTGACTTTTAATCAGTAGGTCGAAGGTTCGAATCCTTCTGGGCTCACCAATAAAATCAAGGGGTTAGCATATTTGTAAATTTTTGATTTTACCTCCAGTAAGCACATAGTAATCACCCTACGGCATTTTCACGATCCTCTAAAAAAGATAATGAAACTTGAATTGTCTTTCAGTTTGCGTGGATAACCCTTTCATTTAGATAGCAGAATATTCAAAGAGAGATATGTTGAGATAATGGGCAGACTCAGTTCTGAGTATGTCACGAATTTTTTAAGCAAATATCCTAGACAGCATGCATGAGAACATTACATTACAGGGCAATCTTTTCACGCGTGACTTTTTAACAGAAGCGATAAAGCTGTCTGAGGAATGGAAAGATACCCAAGCTGCAAAGATAACATCATTTAAGCAGAAGCTATCTGAGGTCATAGAAAACTTTCCCCATTCGCAAAAGCCAAATGAAGCCCAAACAGAAAAAGATCTAATTTGGCCTATATTAGAATTGCTCGGCTGGTCTGGTTTTCTCACACAACAAAACCTGGCTGTTAAAGGAAGAGAAAATGTTCCTGACGGTCTTTTATTTATCTCTCCAGAACACAAGAAAAAAGCAAATACCAACTCTGAGGAATGGAAGCGTTATTCTTTTGGTTCTGTGATTATTGAAGCAAAACGTTGGGAACATCCCCTGGATAGAAGTTCCGGCAAAAAGGGTGAGGAAATAGCGCCTTCCACTCAGATGCTGAGATACCTTCGCAGAGTAGATGATCTCACTCAAGGTCAACTCCGCTGGGGATTTTTGACCAATGGAAGGGTTTGGCGTCTTTATTATCAAGGTGCAAAACCCGTTGCAGAAGATTTTTTTGAACTCGACCTCCTTGCACTTCTTGATATTCAAAAAGCTGAGGAGGATTTATTTGCTCTTAACGAAGAAGATAAGTTGTATTGGTTGCATGTTTTCTTTTTAATATTTCGATGCGAGGCTTTTCAAAAAACAACAGCCGATCAAAGAACGTTTCACCAAAAAGCTTTAGAGGAAGGGCACTTTTACGAACAACGTGTCACTGAAAATTTAAGTAAAAAAGTTTTTGTTGAGATTTTTCCAACGCTGACATGCGCGATTGCTCAAGCGGCACCCGATGCTCCCCTTCAAGATGTACGTGAAGCAACTCTAATATTGCTGTATCGATTGCTTTTTATTTTATATGCGGAGGACCGAAATTTACTGCCAATAAACGATACCAGATATGATGATTATGGTTTACGAGAAAAAGTGCGGGAAGATATTGGCCGCCGTATTGAACAATCAGATGTGTTTGCCAAAGAGGCATCGCGATATTGGTCTGCGATAGATGACCTGACAATAATGATCGACAAAGGTGCGCAGTCTATTGGTTTGCCTCCTTACAACGGAGGTCTTTTTGATACGGAACGCACGCCTCTTTTAAAAGATATTCGCCTTGGTGATGATGTTATTGCAAAAGTCATTGACGCCTTATCTTACGAAAGCACAACAGGACAAAGAAAATACATTAATTACCGCGACTTATCCGTTCAGCAACTTGGCTCTATACATGAGAGACTTTTAGAATATGAATTAAAGTATGACGAACAGAATAATCTTGAAGTTCGGCCAAACATATTCGCCCGCAAAAACACTGGAAGCTATTATACTCCTGAAGACTTGGTCGGCCTTATTCTGGAAGAAACACTTGAGCCCTTAATTCATGAGCGCATTGAGGCTTTTAGAAGCAAAGCTGATAAACTTGCAAAAGAAAAAGGATCAGAGACCAATAAACTTGGCTCACTTTGGAGGCTTGATCCGGCAGAAGCATTTCTCAATCTGAAAATATGCGATCCGGCTATGGGGTCTGGCCACTTTCTGGTTTCTCTGGTTGATGCTCTCACAGACCATGTTATTAACGCAGTTGCCGAAGCCGAGAATATTGTAACCTGGGCAAACTATGTGTCTCCCCTGACGGCGCGCATAGAAAAAATACGACAAACGATTTTAGGAAACGCTGAAGACAACAATTGGGTTGTCGACGAGAACCATCTTGATGATCGCAATATTATTCGCCGCATGGTCTTGAAAAGGTGTGTTTATGGCGTTGATAAAAACCCGATGGCAGTGGAACTGCCAAAAGTTGCTTTGTGGCTTCACACGTTCACAGTTGGAGCCCCTCTTTCATTTCTTGATCATCACTTAAGATGCGGAGACTCATTATTTGGCTCGTGGACACGCAAAGCCATGGATCGCGTGGCCGAAAGAGGCGGCGAGCTATTTCCTAACAAAAATCTGAAAAATGCCTATGGCGCTGCGCAATCCATGCATGCCATTGAAAACTTAACCGATGCAGAAATAGCAGAAGCGCACCGTTCAGCTGGCATGTTTGAAGGCGTTGTCAACATGACAGAGCCTTTCGATAAATTTTTGTCTTTCATTCACGCTCTTGACTGGCTAAATCTTAAGGACAAGTTGGACATCACGGCCATTCAATCTTGGCTTGATGGTCAATTTAATGTTCCTATCCAGGTTCTTATGAATGAAGTCCCTGTGGTAGAAGGGCGCAAAGAGGCGGATCGTTTTTATGAAATTAAAAACGAAGCCAAACAACTCATAACAGAAGAGCGTTTTTTGAACTGGCACACCACCTTTCCGGGCATTTGGAAGAATTGGGAAAGTTGGCATCCGGAGGGCGGCTTTGACGCGGTGATTGGCAACCCGCCTTGGGACCGAATTAAACTTCAGCAAGTGGAATGGTTTGCCGAGCGCAAAAAAGAGATTGCTTCCGCGCCTCGCGCCAGTGATCGAAAAAAAATGATCAAAGACTTGCAAAACAACAATGCACCCTTCGCACGTGAATATGAAAAAGCAGCCAAACGTGCAGAAAACACACTGCGAATGGCCAGATTCAATGCCAAAAAAATGGCGATTATCCCTTGCTATCAAGCGGTGATGTTAATTTATACTCGCTTTTTGTTGAGCGGGCACAAGATCTGATCAAGCCAGATGGTGTTGTCGGTCTGCTTGTGCCCTCTGGTATTGCATCGGACAAAACAGCAGCGCCATTTTTTAAAAGTTTAGCCACCACGGGGCACGTTAAAGCACTTTATGATTTTGAGAATAGGCGCACAAAATATAATCTTGAGCCTTTTTTTCCGGATGTTGATAGCCGCTTTAAATTTTGTGCTTTTGTTACAGCTGGCAAAAGTCGTAAATTTGAGAAAACAGAGTGCGCCTTCTTTCTGCAAGATTTATCAGAGCTGTCAGATGATGACCGGCACTTCACCCTCAATGCTGAAGACTTCTCCAAAGTCAACCCCAACACGGGGACAGCCCCTATTTTTCGCACACGCCGCGATGCGGAATTGACAAAACGGATTTACAGCCGCGTTCCTGTTCTTGTCGATCGGTCAAGCGGACAAGAGAAAAAAGCCTGGCCTGTGAAATATGTTCGTATGTTTGATATGACCAACGATTCCCATCTGTTTCGAACCCGTGAAGAATTAGAAGAAAAAGAAGAGGCGTATCCTGTAGGCGGAAACAGATGGCAGAGCGCCCAAGGGGAATGGGTGCCGTTGTATGTAGGGCGTATGTACATTGCCTCAAGCGGCTGTCCATGGCGTATGCTGCCGAAAGATTTTCCACCGATGTCGACGGTGCAGGGCTATTTTTATGCCTGGAGAGATTTTGGTATCTGGCAGATGATTAATCATCTTCTTGTTATGAGCGCA
>JBCCCO010000131.1:0-6068 GCA_039033475.1 Pseudomonadota bacterium
GGTGATAAAACACTGCAAATTGATGGAGTTATCCGTCAAAACGCAGGTATTGCTGTTGGTGAGACTGTTGAGATCAAGGCCGCTCAGGCGCAAGATGCCGAGAGCCTTACATTTTCTTTTCCCGGCCGGGGGCATTACGATACACCTGCTGCGCAAAAGCGTTTGATTACACAATTGCAAGACATTCCGCTTTCCTCAGGCGATCATATTCGTTTGCGTATGATCAGTGGTGGGGACTTGGTGGGTAAGGTGGTGAGTACAACCCCTTCTGATGGTCCTGTTTTTGCCAAAGAGACAACCCGTCTTTCCATACGATATGAAACAAGAACTTCAACGGCATCACAATTGGTGAGCTATGAAGATCTTGGTGGGTTAAGCCTGGAGCTTGGGCGTGTGCGAGAGATGATTGAATTGCCCTTTCGCCGGCCAGATATTTTTCAGCATCTGGGGATTGATGCACCCAAAGGGGTTTTGCTCTCTGGCCCTCCTGGGACTGGAAAAACATTACTTGCCAAAGCCGTTGCGCAAGAATGCGATGCCACGTTTTATCAAATCAACGGTCCTGAAATTGTTAGTAAACATTATGGTGATTCTGAAAAGCAGTTGCGCGCTGTGTTTCAGCAAGCAGAAAGCAAAGCGCCCAGTATCATCTTTATTGATGAACTCGATGCAATTGCACCAAAACGCGAGAGTTTAAATTCTGATCGTCAATTGGAACGGCGGATTGTGGCGCAGTTGTTGACGTTAATGGATGGGATGAATTCGCGCGGCCATGTAATTGTTTTGGCATCAACCAACCTGCCAGATACGATTGATCCTGCGTTGCGGCGGCCAGGACGCTTTGATCGAGAAATTACGTTTGGCGTGCCAGATCGTAATGGGCGTTTGGAAATATTGAAAGTTCATACGCGCGGGATGCCTCTTGCCGAAAATGTGGATTTGGAAGAGTTGGCACGCGTAACGCATGGTTTTGTTGGCGCTGATATTGCAGCTTTGTGCCGTGAGGCGGGAATGGCGGTATTACGTTCGTTTTGGAAAATGGACAGCTCTGATATTTCTAATATGGATGTGCAGTCGATTAAAATTGATAAAGCTGATTTTGATACCGCGATGCGAGATGTGCGCCCCAGTGCTTTACGTGAAATTTCAACAGATATTCCAGATACGCGGTGGTCTGATATTGGTGGCCTTGAGGATATCAAGCAGACGCTTATTGAATCTGTGATTTGGCCTTTGAAGCACCAGCAACTTTTTGAGAATTTTGCGCTTGAGCCGACAAAAGGGGTTTTGCTTGCCGGGCAGCCGGGGACCGGAAAAACGTTGCTTGCCAAAGCACTTGCTCATGAAGCTGAAATTAATTTCATTTCTGTGCGAGGCTCGCAGTTGCTTAACCAGTTTTTGGGAGAATCTGAAAAAGCTATCCGCGAGGTATTTACCAAGGCCCGTGCCGCAGCACCTTCTATTGTGTTTTTTGATGAACTTGATGCCCTTGCGCCGAAACGTGGGGGGACTCAAAACAGCACTTTAGATCAAATTGTGGCGCAACTTTTGACCGAGATTGATGGGATGACCGAGTTAAAAGGTGTCTTTATGCTTGGAGCGACAAACCGGGTGGATTGTATCGATCCGGCTTTGCTCCGACCTGGCCGGTTTGATTATATTATAGAGATGCCCGTTCCTGATAAAACAATGCGGGTTGAGATTTTAAAAATCCATACCAGAGATATGCCGCTATCAAGGGATATTGACTTTGATGGTCTTGCAAATATGACTGATGGATTTGTTGGTGCAGACTTGAAATTATTATGTCAAATATCATCGCGAATCGCGTTAAAGTGTATGTTAGAGATGATCTCTGCGGATGATCGCGTCTCGCATGATGGGGAGCAAAATAAAAGATTGCATCCTATTGATATGACAAGTTTTCAGCATGCTTTCGCGATCTTAGAAAACCGTAAAAATACATAACCTCGAATGGAGAGGGCTTATGGAGCAATGGCAGCTTGTTTGCGTAACACCTCAAAATACTGAGACAATTCATGGTGTTTTAGGCGATGTTTGGGAAAAATACAGCTTACAAAGGGTTTGTGAAGGGGAGCTAACAGCACTGCTTCGGCCTTATAAAAAAACAAAAAACCTCCTGCCTTTTCATAAAAAAAAGCAGTTGCAGGATTTGGTGGCCTGGCAAAAGCTGTTGGAGCACTGTTTGGATTTTAAAACGCTGATACCCGGTTCTGGAAATGCTATTTTAAATGACTTGGGGGAAGCCTCAACGCTTTTAAAGTCCAATGATACAAAGCTTACGCAAGCCCTGCAAGATTTTGGCAATCTTGTGCAATATCAGATTACTATTTTCTGGGACCCTAAAGCTGTTTTAAAAGCACGTCAGCACGATGATAGCACTTTTTCAGAGGTTGTGACTGCGCAGCATTCAAAAGAGGACAAGGTTAAGTTTGGGCAGATGTTGCAGTCCAAAATGGAGGCTTATAAAATCAAGCAGGCAGAGTGTTTTGTTGGGTTGTTAGAAGCACAAGGGATTGACCTCATTAAAATGCCATGTGATGCCGCTGATATGATTTTAAATGCTGTTGTCTTGATTGACCCGCAATGTGAGCCAAAGCTTTATAGTGCTGTTGAAAGTATTGATCAAAATATGCCGGGTCAATTAAATATTAAATATGTTGGGCCGTTGCCGCCAATCTCTTTTGCCAGTGTGACGATTGGCCGGGCGAGCCAGTCTGATATTGCATCGGCCTGTAAACTGCTCAATCTTAAACTCCCCTGCAATGCAGAGCAGGTGCGTGTCGCTTATCTTGAATATATGAAAACACATCACCCTGATGTGTCTGCAACTTTACCGAATAAAGTCGTTAATAAAAAGCAGGATGATCACATCTCTCGTGTTCAGGCCGCCTATAAACTGTTAACTAGAATAGTAAAAGCGGATGCAGATTTTTTGCAGAACCGTGGTACATTAAAACATAAAGTCTTGCTCGATATTCAAAGAGAAAGCGAATTGCAAAAAGCTGCGTAAAAGTGTGCGTTCTTATTTGTGTCTGTTGCATCGCTGTAGAACTGAACAGATTGATTTGAAGTTAGGAACATACCAATGACGTACAATCCAAATGTTGATTATGTAGATTTGCAAACAGATGAAGATGGAGATGTATTGGGGCTGCTTGACCGCGTTCTGGATCGCGGTGTGGTCGTTTATGGAGATCTCAATCTTTGTGTTGCAAATGTTGATTTGGTCTATGTGGGGGTGAAAGCTCTGCTTGCCTCTAGTGAGACCGCAGAACAATACCGAGAACATTCACTTCAAACGAGTAGGGCGCAAAATTCAATTTCTGTTACGAATGCTTTATGACTTGTGAGGCATCTTCTCCTTTTCAATTGAAGTTTGATTCTGATGATATTTCAGATGCTCTCAGCGGCCTTTATAGCCGTGGTGCTGGTGCCCAGTCTCATGTGCATACGTTGAATATTAATCCAGATACTGTAGAGCATGATTTAGCCCGTCTTGTGCTAACATTGATAGAATTTTTACGAAGATTAATGGAATTGCAAGCAATAAGACGGATTGAAAAAGGATCGCTTTCAGTGCAACAGGAAGAAGATCTCGGGATGACATTGTTGCGGGCCAAGTGTGAAGTAGAGAAATTGGCAAAGCAGTTTGGTTTGAAAATGGAAGATCTGAGGTTGGATCTTGGGCCTTTGGGGCCTTTGATGAAATGAGTTTTTTGTCTTTTTCGTATATAAAACGAACCATCGTCATCTCCGCGATAAAGCAGGCATCTCATTTCAACTTTTCTGAGATTCCCGCTTTCTCTGGAATGATGAACTTAGAGTATATTGATAATAATAAACCATTCTATATTGGATTAGCTATAGTATTGTGTGACTTAATGGTTTCTCGCAAAGTTATTTGCAAATTATAAAATGCCGTTAACGTTTTGTTTTGTAAAATAACAATATTTTACAGCATAAGCGTATCCATTTTTGATGAGTATCTGTGAGATATAATAAGAGGCGCAATATGGCACATACAGGAGATGAGGCTCGTACATTACCAAGCCCGCATTCCGATAATAAATCAGATCATTTCGAGCGTCTTCTCACAACGCAATCTCAATTGTTGAATGCGCAGGCACATGCGACAGAAAGTTTTGGCCAGGCTATTCGCAATTTAAATCTTTCTGTTCAGGATCTCAATCAGCGTTTTGGTGGGTTCTCACAACAGCTTAATGATGTAGATCAAAAAGTTGAAACCGCTTTGGCGCCAAGTTGCCCGACTGAAAATCTTAAAGAAGATATCTATTTTACTTTAAATGAAATTCGTACAGACTTGCAGCGCCACAATAAATCAGAGCACAAGTTTCGTGAGATTGCAGAGCATATTCAGTCTTTAAAAGACGGAATGGGTAAGATTGAGACCCATCTTGTAACTGAAAAAACTGAAGATGAGACGTCAGCGGAAGATAAAACTGAAGATATTCAAACTCTACCAGAATTTGATTATGGCAAAGGGCGTTTACAACGCATGATGGTTGGTTTTGAAGGCATGATGAGTTCTTTGTCTCAAGATATTAAAGTGTTTCAAGATCTTACTGTGAAATTGGAGCAACAAACGACTTCTGATCTCTCTTCGCCTGTTGGGATGACTGAGAATACTAAGCCTGCTTTTGACCTCAGTTTTTTTGAGACCCGCTTCAAAGGTTTTGAAACGCACTTTCAAGAGTTAAAGCAAATTCTCAATCAAGAGCCACAGCAGGGCGAAAGCCATAATAGTATTAATTCTCTACCAGAGTTTGATTATGGCAAAGGGCGTTTGCAACGCATGATGGTTGGTTTTGAGGGGATGATGCGGTCTCTGTCTCAAGATGTTAAAGTGTTCCAGGATTTGGTAGAAAAGCTAGAGCAAAATGCTTCATCTGATGTTGCGTTATCTTCTGATCAGCCGCAAGAAGCTATGGCAGGTGCAATGCCGCAGCAATCTTATTTTGATGAGCATTTTAATAGTTTGGATACTCACTTTGTTGATTTAAAAAAAGTTTTGCATCAGGACGGGCCGTCCATTGAAAAAGAACACGCAAATGCGATGTTGGCTTCTGCTCCTGCTGTGGTTGAACAGCAGTCAGAGAATATAGAAGACCTGCCATTGTTTGATCCAAAACGTGAGCGTTATGAACGATTACTTGTTGGTTTCCAGCTCCTGCTAAGAGAGATTAAGACATTAACAGAAGATTACCGCGGCGTCATTGATGAGATTAAGCCAATTGCCCATTCACCTGTTGAAAATCAGCCGCAACCTATTGATGACATTTCACAAAAGGCGATTACCAGCTTGAGCGATATAGAGCAGGCCAAAACACGGTATGAACGCTTTGTTGTTGGACTGAACGGTGTATTAAGTCACTTGGCCGATGAAGCAAAGCAACTTCAACACGTGCGGCAGAATATTACCGATGCTGCGTCAGCGGTTGGGGCTGTGCCACAAAAAGCAGACGCCCAAGATTGGCAGCAAGGGTTTGATCAGAAAATTGATGATGCTGTTAGGCTTCTTAGTGAGAATATCACTCAGGCTGTCGGGGCGCAGTTTAAAGCTTTGGAAACGCGTTTGATGGAAGGGGTGTCATCAAAACTGCCTCAAATCCTGCAAGAGCTTCCTAAAAGCGATCATTCTCAGTTGGAACAGCATACGGCAAAAAATGCGATGACGACATTACATAATGGACAATCATCTCATTCGTTAGGCCATGTTATTGAGCAGATGCATTCTTATGCAGCTAAAATTGAAAATAGCTATTCAGCGTTTCAAAATAAAATTGATGAGATTTCGACAGAAGGTCAACCGGTGTCAGGTGACACATTTTCTCATGAAGTCCAGGCTGTGGCACTTGCAGATCCGTTGAAAAATACCATTTTGCAAATGCAACAACAAACCGGTGAGTTTTTAGCTATTGCTGCTGCTCTTTGTCATGAATTGGAAGACAGTCGGGATAATTCTGAGTTGGAAGAAAGTGCTTAATCTTAAGCTTTTGTTTTTGAATACTAATATTCTATTAATA
>JBCCCO010000132.1:0-6004 GCA_039033475.1 Pseudomonadota bacterium
TCCATCGATAAATTGTATTCCAGTTATCAGTTTTGGCAACTGATTTCTTCCTCGTAATTTGAGCCAATTCTTCTCAGCTGCTTTAATCAGCTTAAACACCATCACTTTGGTGGTCTTACGAGAGAGGCATCCTTTCGATTTTTTGGTACGGTGTCGCACAGTCGAGAACACACTTTCAATGGGGTTAGCGGTGCGTAAGTGATGCCAATGTTCAGCAGGGAAGTCATAAAAGCTAAGCAATTCTTGGCGGTCCTTTGTCAGACAAGTGGCAGCCTTATCGTATTTCAGTTGATATTTGTCAAGAAACACATCAAAAGCTTTCTCAGCATCTTGTCTCGTTTCTGCCATCCAGATATTTTGCAAATCTGTCTTGGCTTTAGCATGCAGGGATTTAGGCATCTTATTGAGAACATTCATAGTTTTGTGCGCCCAGCACCGTTGATGAGAGGTTTGCGGGAAGACCTCTGACAACGCTGACCAAAAACCCATCGCTCCATCGCCAACAGCTAATTTGGGCGGAACAGACAAACCTCTGGCCTTCAGGTCAACAAACAGCTCCCGCCAACTTTGTGTGCTCTCCCGATATCCATCCATAAAACCAACCAATTCTTTCTTGCCCTCTGGTGTCGCTCCGATGATGACAAGCATGCATTGACTATCAGGCTCTGTGCGGGCCTGATAATATACCCTGCGCTTTCAGAGCTTCATCAAATTTGCGCCTTGCATGAGCCAGACAGGCAACAGGGATAATATCATCACGCTTGGCAACCGCATTGTATCCGCCATAATCATCGGTTTGCAAAATGCCACGGTAATGTTCTAGCAGACGCACCGGAACCTGACCGCTGCGGGAGGGATCATAATCAAACAGGATAACAGGTCGATCCGGTGGACCTCCCCGCCTCACCCACATATAGGATTTTGAGGTTGCTGTTTTGCCGTTTTCTTTCAGAACCTGAACCGTCGTTTCATCCATCTGTAAAATATCATAACTGAGCTGCGTATCATTGAGAGACTTGATCAAAGGATCTATCAATTGACCCGCCTTGATCATCCAATTGGCCATGGTCCCCCGGCCTAATTCAACACCAATACGGGAGAACATATTTTCCTGACGATACAATGGGAGCCCATCACAGAACTTGCTCGTCATAATTGTTGACAGTAACCCCGGCGAAGCATTGCTTTTCGGAATGGGCTGTTTCGGCATAGAGGCTGTGATAACGGCAGGTCCCTCATCTTCAACACCTTCGCAGGACCGGCAGGCATATTTGAACCGCACATGCTGTAACACTTCTACCTTCGCTGGAATAATATGAAGCTGCTCAGACGTTTCTTCGCCAATTTTTGTTTTTGCACAACCACAGGGACAAAGCTTTTCTTCTTCTGTCAGATCATATTCAATACGGGTGCGCGGCAGATGTTCCGGCAAAGGCTTGCGGCCAGGCTTTTTGCGGGTGTGTTCAAGAACAGGTGTTTTCTCAACAGTGTTACTCTCTTCACTTTCCGGTTCCGCTTCAATCTCTGCTTCGTCAAACAGGTTGAGTTGGTCCTTTGAGACCTTTTCCGATTTTGGCGCAAAGCGTTGATGATACCGCAAACGCCGCTCTTCTTCCAAAAGGGCAATATATTGATCTTTGGAGCGGACCAGCTCTTTCAAAGTTTCAATATCATCAGGGAGGTGTTCTGCTGTCTCAACCATAAAGATGAGACTATCTGATTTGCCCGAACTTTACAGCACAGTTTTATACATTAATGACCGGTGTGGCCGCATTGCAGCCAAGTTAAAACCGTCCAACAACCAATTGAGTTGTTGCCCATCAAGTACCATAACATCACCGTCAAGGTGTGTCGGCCATTTGAACGTCTCCCGCTCCAGACGTTTCTGCCACAGGCAAAAACCAGATCGCTCCCAGTAAAGAATCTTTATGCTGTCACGCTTGCGATTGGCAAACACAAACAGGCGCTCGCTAAACGGATCTTTACATAGTTGCCCCTCCACCAAAACAGAAAGACCATTGATGCCTTTGCGAAAGTCAACCGCCTCACGACACAGCCACACCGTATCAATCGCATTCGAAGGCCGGAACATTTATAACCGCCTTGCAAAACATAAAAGGTCTACCATCACAGCCACATCAAAATCACAAGGGACTTCAATACAGAT
Source organism: Pseudomonadota bacterium (assembly GCA_039033475.1). GTDB lineage: Bacteria > Pseudomonadota > Alphaproteobacteria > Rhizobiales > CBDHHC01 > JBCCCO01. The sequence goes on from JBCCCO010000132.1 coordinate 2,168, forward strand.
GCCATTCGAAAGTTTGATGGAAACCGGCTTTTCTGAAAGCGGTTCATTCTGACAGACAGCTTTAACAAACGTTGCTTTCTGCTCCACTTCAAGAACGCCAAGTTGTCGAAGATACTTTTTCCAATAATACAGCTGCTGCAATTTCAAACCATGCTTCTCAGCATACGCTTTCATCGAAAATCCCGCTGACCGGCAGGCTTCTAAATGGCCAAGCCAATGACGTTGTTTTTCTGTAAGAGAGACCTTTTCCATACTGCCTTCCTACGATGATAAGATAGAAATCCAGATGAGTATGACAGCTTATCTGTAAACTGTGTAGAAGCCGATAATTGAGCGCTTACGACAGGTCTACCTTTTTTGACCCTGCAAACGTATGCAAATATTGAGAAAATCGAATACAAAAACCTGAAATAGTATGCATATTTCTATTTTCATAATCTATTTTATCGTTATAGAATGTAGGCATGATTCGATCACTACAAAGTATACAAAATCAAGCTGTCCAAAACGATAACGTATACGATTTATCGTTCGTCACTGAAGCAGATGTCTGGTTAGCAAATTTTACTTCGCAACAAACTCGACGCACATATCGAACCGCTGTTTCACAATTTATTGGGTTCCACAGCATTCGATCTATGGACGACTTCGTTACGATGGAGCGCGTTCACGTCATTGCTTGGCGTGATGCATTGATTGCTGATGGAGAAAGTCCACGGACAATTTGCAACCGGTTGTCTGCCATTTCATCTTTGTTCAAGCATCTCTGTGATATACAGCAAGCCGCCACAAACCCAACTTTAGGTGTGAAGCGACCAAGGGTGCAGAAAAACCAAGTTGAAGCGCAAGCGCTAACACCTCAACAAGTAAGATCCTTACTGGACGCTCCTGATATACATTCTCTTCAAGGATTGAGAGATAGAGCGCTGCTCCATGTGTTCTTTTATACTGGTTGCCGGGTATGTGAGAACGCAATCAGGCCGTTTGTTCTGGGACGAAAAGCTTGGCTGTTCTCGGTTTCAACAAAAGGAGCAAAAGCTTCGGCAAATCTCTATAGCCTGATTGAAACCGCCAAAGCCAATGGCCTGGAGCCTCATGCCTATCTCAAACAGGTGTTTACGAAACTGCCAAATTGTGATGATCATCAGGAAGTGGAAGCACTGTTGCCATGGAATTTAAAATAGGTCACTGGATAATTGAGCGCTTACGGTAAGACCCTGCAGAGCACTGATGTCACTGACCTGTGTACTGCTCAGATTAAGTTGTATTAAATTTGGGAACGCACTGGTCAACGCTTTAGGTACATTGCGTACCGCGTTGCATAGTTTTTTGTCTTTTTCAGTATATCCCCAATATGGCTTTTGGCTTATGCTGTCATGGGGGCCGAGATCCAGATGCGTTAGCCAGGATAGCTCATAAATAGCTTCTGGAATTTCTGTCAATCCCAATCCACTTAAGTTAAGTGAAGGTGATTTGTTTTCCCGAGCTTCAGCAATGCGCTTTTTAACTTCAGCATCGCGCTGTTCTGGTGTATAAGGCACCACATCCATTTCACCAGTCCCCCCCTAATTATGATAACCGACATCTACACAACCAGAGGGAGAGTACAAAAAATCTCTTGAGATAAAAAGAACAAAGCACTCCATGTGGTTAAGGTGTGGAGAAAGAGAGCTGTTCAGGTTTTGTGCCTGCAAATCAGCGTTTATTCGAGCACCTAAAATGGGGAGATAGATATAGGCTTACATACTTAAATTCTTAAATGTCTTGCAGGTCGGTTAAGTCTTCGACGCCGGAAATATCGGCAAGCATTTTCTGATATTTGCTCAGCTCAACCTGTAAGGCCTTTAAGTCTTGCCGAAACGCTTGGCGCTTAGCATCTTCATCAAATGCACCACTCATCGATAATTTGTGCCATTTGGCTGTAAAGGGTCTGATAATTTGATTGAGCACAATCACAGCAATTTTGGTGAATTCAATACACCCCGGTCCGTATTTTCTGATAACTTCACGGGTGATGCCAAATATCGCATAAATACTCTTCAATGCAGTTTCTTCATCGCCATGGTCATCTGGCAGAGGCTGTGTGGTAATTCGCGTTAAAAGCTCAACATAAAGCTCCCATGCCGCCGCTTTGTCTGCATCTTGCGGGTTCCATTCCATCTCTAAATACGGCAGTTGGATTTTGAGAGAGGTCATGTTCCATTTTTCTAGCCATTCACGCAATTTCATTAGGAGTCACCTCTCTAGACCAGTCTATCTTTAAGCAGGTTCACATTGACTGGAAAGTAAGTAAAATATGCATCTAACTTATTCCAATTTTAGCATGGTTTGCAAGGCCAATTATCACATAATAAAAGAGGCGAGCATACTGAAAGTATGGATTATTTCTGCATGTCCACTAAAAATTGTAAGTGGAGGAATTATATAAATTCTAGATGTGCCCAAAGTTGACCTATGCACAAAACTTGGTGATGGTGAGATTTAAACTTTCTGTATATCAAGTGTCCAATGATCGGTATTAATATTAAGGACGTGATCTACAATTCGACATGGACTAAAGCCAGAAATATATTTGATACATTCCAAGACAACTGTTTTTGCTGCTATAGCATTGTAGGGGTCAATAACGGTAGCCGCAAAACCTGAATTAATATAATCAATTCTTTTATCCTCTGTATCTTTTATTGGAGGAAATATTTCATCGTATGAACGTGTTGTTCCTGGAATAATAAGAGGTCCACATATGATATTATGCGCTAAAGGCATTCCATAAACAAAAGCACATTTCACAATTTGACATGCCTCCGCAGCTAGGTAAACGATTTTACCTCTCGGTGTATCGGCGGCAAGAATAAGTATATCAACACCAAATAAGAGCGGCGAAAGATCATCAACAGATTGAACTCTTTTTGGGTGCGCTAAAATTTTTGTTTCAGGATTAGTCAATTGGAGCTTGCCAGTTGCAATATCAATTTTGCTTTGACCAACATCGCATTCTTGATAAAGCATTTGCCTAGACGTATTGCTAAGCTCAATATTATCGAATTCAATAAGGCTCAATTTTCCGATACCCATACTAGCCAGTCCGTAAGCGACATATGATCCAACACCGCCAAGTCCTAAAACAGCGATATGAGCATTTTCTATTTTATGCTGAAACTTGTATGCATCGGATTTACAGTTACCAGCCAATGTAGCAAAGCTTCGAATTTGTCGATCAAATTTTTCTAAAGATTTAGAGCTCAATGGATTTAAATTTTCAATATCATATTTAATTATATTTTCTTCAATAAGGAATTCAAGCATATTATCGAAGTCTGACTTTGATATATCAATTGATTTCAAAACCTCCTCATATACCACTTGCTGTCCAGCATCTCCCACACTTTTAATGACCTGTAGTATCTCCAAAACTTGTTCTTGGTTATCGGAAATACTCTGCATGTTCCCTGGGGTATGGAAAATTAATTGTTTATCATATGGCTGGACATATAGAGCATCATTCAAATGAAGTAAGATCATACCTTTTTTTCCTTTTTTAGAATGGAAAGTGAGAAATTTATTTATGGTGCGCACCAAGAAAGCGTAGCATTCAATTTGACTTGTAAGCTTGGTTTAACTTTCTGAAAATTCAATATTTTCTCTTCTGTTTTGATTTTTTGTACAATTGTGATATTGCGCACTTTGATTTTCTCCTACCAGAGACGTTCGCCTGTAACATTATTCCAAATCTTGCGCATATGTTTGGGGGAGAGCTTTAAAAGCTGTTCCATCGTATGAATACGGCAGTGCCATAGGCGCATTTCCATGCGCTTGCCAATGCCCGGGATATCTTCA
>JBCCCO010000133.1:0-5947 GCA_039033475.1 Pseudomonadota bacterium
AAGCGAGGGTCAAGTTAACGCAGTAGCGTACAGAGTAGTGAGGGGCGACAGCCTCAAGGAGAGGGGCGAGTTAATCGTAGTGTACTGGGTAGTGCTAGTGGGTCTGGGGCTCTGGTGAATTCTAAATATGTTGCGATTTTTAGGTCTAAAGTAAAATAGTGCAAATAGATTTTTAAATGGCTTAAAGGGCAATTGCAGAGTTTGTAATCTGCCACAAATGGAGTAGGTTCACTTGATACATCAGGATTCATTTGGTTGCGACACAGCGTTATCACAAAAAGAGGCTCTTGAGCATTGGAACAATGCAATAATAGGCTTTTTGGCCCATTCTGCGTCGACAGCCCATCATCTCAGTGAAACATTGAAAATAGCGCCAGACTTTGTCCTAGGGCATACCTTTCGTGGCTTTGCTAACTTACTGCTTTGCCGCAGAGAATTAATCGCAAACGCTCATGATGCATTCACAACAGCACAAAACATAGCAAAGCAAAAAAGCTTTAATCAGCGCGAGTCCGATTTTTTGCAAGCACTGGAGCAGTGGTTGAAGGGCAAGCCATCGCAATCTGTGTGCACAATAGAAAAGATCTTGGTTCGAACCCCCCATGATCCACTTGCTATGAAGCTCAGTCAAGCTATTCAGTTTATTCTTGGTGATATTCATGGCATGCGCAGATCTACTGAGAAATTGATAAATTCATATGATACCAATCATCCCGCTTATGGATATTTCATGGGATGTTATGCTTTTTGCTTGGAAGAGACGGGAGAATATCAGCAGGCCGAGAGCTACGGTCGCAAAGGATTAGAGTTTTCTCCTGATGATGCATGGGGCCTACATGCTGTTGCCCATGTCTATGATATGACTGCTAATTCCAAAACGGGGGTACAATGGCTCAACGGGCAAGAACATGCCTGGAGGCATTGCAATAATTTTCGCTACCATGTGTGGTGGCATTTGGCACTTATGCATCTCGATTTAGGCGATGTTGATAGCGTCCTCAATCTTTACGATACCGAAATTCGCAATGAAAAGACGGATGATTATCGCGACATATCCAATGCAACTTCACTATTAATGCGCCTCGAGCTTGAGGGCGTGAATGTTGGTAAACGCTGGGAAGAATTAGCGGAGATATCCGAAAAACGTACCGATGACACAACTCTGGCCTTTGCTGATTTACACTATATGCTTGCGTTATGTGGTGGCCAAAAAAAGGATGCCGCAGCTCAACTCATACATAATATGCAAATTTGTGATAATTCTCAATCTGATACAGCTTGTGTGATTTCTGATCCTGGCCTTATCGCCGCTAAAGGCTTAGAGGCATTTCATAATGAAGATTATAAGAATGCTTATTCCTGTTTGTCGCAAGCTAGAGGGCATATGCAACATATCGGGGGAAGTCACGCGCAGCGCGATGTTTTTGAGCGCATTACGATTGAGGCAGCTTTAAAAGCAAGCTTGCCAAAACAGGCGCACAGTCTTTTACAAGACCGTGATAAGCATCGCGGGTTTCAAGATGGATATAGCTTAAAACGTTATGCTGTTGTTGAACATATGCTGCAAGCTTACAGTGAGCATAAGTCCGAGGATGCTATGGCAAATATTGTTTAGAGACATTCAAACATCAAAACCTTCTGTCATTATTCATGCTGTGGTATGCATGATATTTATGGGTCCTTAGCCTAAGTCTCAACGAATTTAGGATTTTCACAATGATAGGATTGTTTTATGCAGCCGCGGGCGGAGCGATTGGAGCCGCGTCACGCTATTTGATTGGTGTTTGGATGCTTCGCCTGCTTGGCTCTGGCTTTCCCTGGAGTACCTTACTTGTCAATATAACGGGTGCATTTCTAATGGGGCTGTTGATTGAAATGGCCACGTTACGCATGTCTTTATCGCAAGAAATGCGAATATTTCTGATCACAGGTATTTTAGGTGGATTTACAACGTTTTCTGCATTTGCTTTAGATTTTGCGGTGTTATGGCAACGCCAGGCTTTTTTTGCTGCGTGCGCTTATGCGGGGACCTCGGTTGTTATGTCTATTGGGGCTTTGTTTCTTGGACTGAAGTTGGCACGGGTTATGTGAGACTGATACATTTGAAAGCCCAAAGTATGCCATCAGAGCGTCTAGATAAAGTATTGGTTAAACATGAGGGGGTGCGTACGCGCTCTCAAGCGCGTGATTTAATCAAGCGGGGGCAAGTGCGTGTTGATGGGCGCATCGTGACAAAACCGGGGAGTGTGGTTCCAGAACATGTGGATATTTGTATCACGCAAGATGAGCTAAATTATGTCTCCCGCGGCGCTTTAAAACTCAAAGCTGCGTTGCGATATTTTGACTATTCAGTTCAAAATGCTATAGCTCTTGATGTCGGCGCATCCACTGGTGGGTTCACTCAAATGCTATTAGAGCAAGGTGCACAAAAAGTTTATGCGATTGATGTGGGGCAGGGGCAATTATCAGAACGCCTCACACAAGACCCAAAAGTCATATATTATGAAAATCAAGATGCCCGTACACTTAATCAAGAGCTTATTCCAGATCTCGTCCATATTATCACAGTTGATGTGAGTTTTATCTCTTTGCAACAGGTCTTGCCGCGACCGTTTGCGTTAACTACAGATAGTGCGTTCTTGATTGCTTTGATAAAACCACAATTTCAGGTTGGTAAAGAGGGGCTTGGTAAGGGTGGTATAGTGAGAGATGCAAATCTTAAAGATCAAGCAGTGAAAACTGTACGTGCATGGATGGATGAACAGTCAAACTGGGAAGTTGAGGATGTGATTCCATCGCCTATTACAGGGGGAGGTGGAAACGAAGAGTTTCTCTTAGGAGCGAGACGTCAACCTTTATAGAGCATCACTGTTGCGCGGATAACAGTTTCTCAATATATGCTGGAACCACCTCTGTTGCCTTACCGTGGATAGCCTCTGCAAACAGACTAATTCCGTGTGATGGTTCTAAATTGAGCTCAAGCGTATGTGCACCAGCATGTTTTGCATCAGCAACAAAAGCTGCCGCTGGGTAGACCGTGCCGCTTGTGCCAATGGAAATGAAAAGGTCACATTCAGACAATTTATCAAAAATTTTATCCATATGATATGGCATCTCGCCAAACCAAACGACATCGGGGCGCATTCCAGCTGTCCGTTTGCATGATGTGCATGATGTTTCAGTAGACATATTTTCAAAGCATTCTACTTTTGCATGGCAGAATATGCAAAACCCTTTGTGTAATTCCCCATGCATATGAATTAAATTTTTGCTTCCAGCTTGCTTATGAAGAGCATCAACATTCTGCGTGATAAGAACAAACGCGCCCTGAAAATTCTGTTCGAGTTTAGCCAAAGCAAAATGTGCGGCATTGGGTTTAATTGTTTTGTGAGCTTGACGACGAAGGTTGTAAAATTCATGGACAAGGGTTGGGTTGCGCTGAAATCCTTCTGGTGTTGCTACGTCATTCACATCATACCGGCTCCAGAGACCATCTGCATCACGAAAGGTGTCAACTCCTGATTCTGCGGATATTCCTGCCCCTGTGAGGACAACAATGTTTTTGTATGTATTCATAGGCCATTCCTATTACTTTGTAAGCAAGTGTGCTATGATTATGCATAACTTAGCAGAGATGATAAGGAAATGATGTTGTGAGCGCTGTTGAAAGTTATGTGCATTTTGCCAAACAACTTGCTCGAACAGGCTGGTATTATGGCCTTCGGCGTATCACAGAGCATCAAGTTTCCAGGTTTGAAGCATCTCCCGTAAAAGTTCGTATTACTAAAAATGCACCCACCGCTCGTCAGTTATTGCAAGATGTTTTCCGTTTTTTAAAAGACGATGCAGCTCTTGTAAGGCAAGGTCTTTTGCCCTCGATTGACAATGAATACGATTCTGTTTTTTTACAGTTGCGGCGCATTAAAGAAATGCTGGATGATTTGCCAGATGCACATCATCGCCGTGTTGCAAAAGATGGTAAGGATATCGCAGAAGATATGTCAATTGGGGAGCAGTCCTTATCAAACCTTCCAGACTATTACGTACAAAATTTTCACTATCAAACTGGCGGATACCTCACCGAGCAGTCTGCGCGGCTTTATGATCTCCAAGTTGAAACGCTTTTCTTAGGCACATCCGGTACTATGCGCCGACAGGTTCTCAAACCTATTACAGAGTATGTTCAGGGGAAGGCGCAGCGCAATCTTCATATGCTTGACGTTGCTTGCGGTACAGGGCGGTTTTTAGCGCAAGTACGCCAAGCGTTTCCTTGTATGCCAATTTTGGGTATTGATTTGTCTGCTGCGTATATTAAAGAAGCGAGCCGTTACTTATCGAGATGGCGTAATATAGACTTAGAAGTTGGTAATGCAGAGCGGCTTGCGGTTCCAGATGACAGTCAAGATATTGTCACCTGTATTTATTTGTTTCATGAACTGCCGCCGCAAGTGCGCCGCACTGTTGTTCAGGAAATGCACCGCGTACTTAAACCAGGTGGACTTCTGGTTTTTATGGACTCCCTACAGTATGGAGATAATCCTGATTATGACGGTCTGTTAGAGGCCTTCCCACAACGCTTTCATGAGCCTTATTATCGCAACTATCTTATTGATGACTTAAAAGGCATATTGGAGGTGCATAATCTGTATGTGCAGTCAATTCACAATGCACTATTGTCAAAAGTTATCACGTGTCTGAAAGGAACTGTATAAATAAATGTTTCTTAATCGGCACATTCAATACAATAGGCAGCACGTGGATTAACTTGAAGGCGGCGCTCTGAAATCTCAGCCCCGCACCGTCCACAATAACCGTACTCTTCCTCATCAATGCGCCGAAGAGCCGCTTCAATGCTTTTAATTTCAAATTGACGTCTGCTTTCAGCTGCACGGGCCAGGGCTCTTTGTTGCAAGGCATCCATTCTTGATATATTGCCTAAAACTTGTTGGTCAAGGGTAATCTCTTTTTCTGCAAACGTGGTATTGATAACTTGCAATTCTTTGCGTTTCTCAAGTGGATTGTGGCGGACTTTATTTGGATCGAGGGTCATAATCATTTCCTCAAAGACAGGTGGCAGAACTATAGCCAATCACATTTTTATTTTCTCCATATTTTTAATTTGCAGATTAATATTTTCTCTGATGTCAGGGATTGTTTTCTTTGCTTTTTTAATAGCGCTTTTAAGATTTGCCCAGGCTTTTTTAATCGGGTTTAGGTCAGTTGAATAAGGCGGCAGTTTGAGTAGCTTGGCTCCTGTACTTTCAATCAATTCCCGAATATCGTCTCCTTTATGCCAAGGCGCGTTATCCATAATGACCATCATGCCAGTTTTCAGATGCTGCAATAAATGCTCCTTGATCCAATCCACAAATGTTTGTTTGTTGATTGTTGTCTCATAAGTTTGAGCCGCAAAAAGCCCTTTCTCACATGAATAGGCTCCAATCACATTCGTGCGTCCTTTGTTGATTTGCGCTATCACCTATGATACTCTCAATCGTGTAGCGCAAGTCGATACCACAGCAGCGGGTGCCACGAAAACTGTCGCCATGAGTTATGGCATCACCGGGAATATTCACAGCAAGTCAGATGTAGGGACATACACTTATGGAGAAACGCATGGCGCATGTTCTTCCAGCTTTGCGGGTCCTCATGCGCTGACCACTGTGTCGGGCATCAAGAACGCGACTTACTGTTATGATGCCAACGGCAACATGGTCTCAGGCGATGGCAGGGTGGTGACGTATTCTGCGTTTGACAAACCAACGCAAATTCAAAAGGGTGGCAATACGATTGCGCTGTCCTACGGCCCGGACCGGGCGCGGTATAAGCGTGTGGATCAGACACTTGCAAGCGGCACCACGACGACGCTTTATCTGGCGGGTAAATCTTACGAGCATATCACCAACGGCACGAAAGTGACTGAGAAGATCTATATCGGTGACTTTGC
>JBCCCO010000134.1:0-5936 GCA_039033475.1 Pseudomonadota bacterium
GAACCAGGCCAAGCGTCATTTGCGTAAATTCAATGGTATCCCAAAAGGCAATTTTCCGTTATTTTTGAAGGAATGTGAGTGGCGATTTAACAACCCATCGCCTCAAACGCAATTAAAAACGTTAAAACAATGGGTTAAGCATGAAATGGGCTAGTTATCTGGTACAGCCCCGATATTTTTTCATCTTTACCTCTTTCAAGATTACAATAGATTTTCTTTGATAACGTAAAATACTTCTTTTTGTTTAAATATTAATGAATTACTATTTTATTAAAAATTTTAGGGAAAAAGTAAGCATTATGACCGCCTTTAAGAATATACAAGCTTGAAATTTTTGAGTATTTTATCGCATCTCGGCTTTAGGCGCGCATTTAGTTTTCAGATGTATTTTGTTTATGACCTTTTGGTTTTTTCATGTTCATAGGTGTTTTTCTTCTCTCAGACATATATACCTTTGCATATTATACACGAGATTGCGCAGACCGATCGCAGCCTTAACGCGGACAATTCTGATGCTGATTATCACCTTGCTTCCCATGTATGCCTGTTCCGGTAAATCTTCTGAAAGCTGTAAACAAAATACAAATAGCTTGAGAAAAAAGTTTCTGAAAAACAGAAGTCATATTTTATGAAAAATAAAAATTATCCAGGAGCTTCATACAGGGGCATAAAGTGAGTAAAAAAAGCCTTGCAAAAATCGTCAACTCCGTAAATAGTCTGTTTTCTGGGAGAAAGCATGGAGCTTTCATGATGCCTGATTTGTGGTAAAATCAAACCTATTCTTAGAATTGGTCCATCTTGGAAATCGAAAAAATATAAAGCTTTATCCTGAAGTCAGTTTGATAATCTGAAGATTAAGCATAAATCACGAATTGTATTGTCTTACATACATAAAAAGTACGACTAAATTCTATTAGATTTAATGGACTGTAAAAGTTCATACTAATCCTAATATTTCCGGAATTTTACATGATCAAACATCTCTATATTGCAGCGCTCGCGCTTCTGATTGCAAGCTGTGATCAATCGGAACCTCAAGCCAACAAATCGGGGCAAAAACCTCCACCACCTCAGGTCAAAGTGGCATCTCCATTGCAACAAGAAATCACGGAATGGGATGAATTTACCGGACGCTTTGAAGCTGTTGAGAATGTCGATATTCGTGCGCGTGTTTCTGGGGTTGTATCTTCCATCCATTTTAAAGATGGTGAATTTGTAAGGCGAGGAGATCTATTATTTACGATAGATCAAAGACCTTTTAAAATTGCTCTTTCTCAAGCTCAGGCGGCATTAGATGAAGCTCTTGCCGGACTGGAATTGCAAAAAAATGAAGTCAAACGTGCAAGGCCTTTGATTGAACGCAGAACAATACCTCAAAGCGAATTTGAATCTCGCCTTGCGCAAAAGTTACAGGCAGAAGCACGTGTCGCAAGTGCAAAAGCCCGTTTCAATGAAGCACAACTCAATCTTGAATGGACTGAAATTAGAGCCCCAATTTCAGGCCGCATTTCAGATGCCCGTACTGATGTTGGCAATCTCATTTCCGGGGGACAGGCAGATGCAACTGTGCTTACAAAGATTGTATCCCTAAATCCAATCAACTTTGTTTTCTTTGGTAGCGAGGCAGACTTTTTAAAGTATTCACGACTTGCAAATTCAGGCCAACGCCCATCTTCACGCAACAAAGCAAATCCCGTTGCTGTGAAACTTGCAGATGAAGAAGACTTTAAGCATAAAGGCCAAATGTCTTTTGTTGACAATGAGTTGGATCCAAATTCTGGTACAATACGCGCACATGCAGTATTTGAGAATAAGAATTTATTTTTAACACCAGGCCTTTTCGGGAGACTGCGGTTGTTTGGCGGACAATCACAAGCTCTTCTCATCCCAGATGCTGCGATTAAATCTGACCAGGCCAGTAAAATTGTCCTTAGTATTAATGATAAAAACGTTGTTGAAGCAAAAGTTGTTACGTTGGGACCGCTGATTGACGGGTTGCGTGTTATCCGTAAAGGGCTAAAACCCAATGATCGTATTATAATAACCGGGCAACAGCGTGCACGGACAGGTCAGCCTGTGACACCTCAAGATGGCGAAATTAAAATAGAACAAAAATAGCAATGATGACTTGATATCATCAGGACTTAAAACTTTGGAGTTTCCCAAAGATGAAATTTTCTCACTTTTTTATTGACCGGCCAATCTTTGCATCTGTGATTTCGATTATTCTTACAATCATAGGAGCGATAGCATATATTGGCTTACCTGTATCAGAATACCCTGAAATTGCTCCGCCAACCGTTGTTGTCAATGCAACATATCCTGGTGCTTCTGCTGAAGTTATTGCCCAAACTGTCGCCGCGCCATTGGAGCAAGAAATCAATGGCGTTGAGGGGATGCTTTATATTGTCTCTCAATCGACTGGAAACGGTGCCACATCGATAAATGTTGTTTTCAAACAGGGAACTGATATCGATCAGGCTCAGGTATTGGTCCAAAACCGGGTCTCGATTGCAGAACCGCGCCTTCCAGAAGATGTTCGCCGTCTTGGTGTTACGGTTCGAAAAAACTCCCCAGATTTGATGATGGTCATTCACCTTACATCGCCTGATGGTACCTTTAATCAAAGTTATATTTCCAACTACGCAACGCTTAATATTAGAGATGTTATTGCGCGTATTGATGGGGTTGGTGATGCCAGGGTTTTTGGTGCGCGTGATTACTCGATGCGGATCTGGCTTGACCCCGCGAAAGTGTCAGCGAGGAACTTAACGGCAGAAGAGGTGGTTGCAGCTTTAAGACGGGCAAATCTACAGGTTGCAGCCGGTTCGATCAACCAACCACCGGCAAAATCTGAAGGGGCTTTTGAACTCACAGTCCAAACTTTAGGACGTTTGTCGAGCCCAAAGCAGTTTGAGAATATCATTGTCTCACGGGACAGCCAAGGGCGGGTAACCCGTATTCGAGATATTGCTAGAGTAGAACTTGGCTCACAAGATTACACCCTCAATGCCTATCTGGATAATAAAGTTGCCACAGCGATTGTCCTATTCCAAAAACCTGGCTCCAATGCCCTGGCAACTGCGGATGAAGTCTTAACCAAAATGAAAGAGCTTGAGGCAAATTTTCCCTCAGGTCTTGCCTACAGCGTTGTTTATAATCCAACTGAATTTATTCAACGCTCCGTCGATGAGGTGATTGTGACACTTTTTGAAGCACTTGTGCTGGTGGTCATCGTCGTTATTATTTTTTTGCAAACCTGGCGAGCTGCGATTATTCCAATTGCGGCAATTCCTGTCTCCTTAATTGGCACCTTCTTAGTGATGATAATGTTTGGGTTTTCTCTAAACAACTTATCTCTCTTCGGGCTTGTACTTGCAATTGGTATTGTGGTCGATGATGCCATTGTTGTTGTTGAAAATGTTGAGCGTTATCTCCGGAAAGGTTACTCGCCACGTGAGGCAGCACGAAAAACAATGACAGAAGTCTCAGGCGCACTTATTGCAACAACGCTTGTACTTGTTGCGGTTTTTGTGCCAACCGGGTTTATTACAGGAATTTCAGGCGCGTTTTATCAGCAGTTTGCTCTTACAATCACAGCATCAACTGTTATTTCATCAATAGTCTCTCTCACGCTCTCACCAGCGCTGGCGGCAATTTTGCTCAAACCACATAGCGAAATCAAGCAAACAACAGGTGCGCGTTTTAGTGGTATTATAGCCTGGCCAATAGATAAATTCTTTGCAGGCTTTAATTGGCTGTTCGAGAAACTCGCTGGTTCATATGAAGGCTTTACGAGACGTGCTATCCGGTTCGCCATGATTTTTTTGGCTATTTATGGCGGTTTGATTTATCTCACCTATGATCAGTTCTCACGCACTCCGACCGGTTTTATTCCTCAATTGGATCGTGGATATTTTATTACAGCGTTACAACTTCCCCCTGGTTCCAGCTTAGAGCGGACAGACAAAGTCGTACGCGCTGCTGCCGAAAAATTGATGCAACGCCCAGGTGTCAAACATGCTGTTGCCTTTGCCGGGTTTGATGGAGCAACCTTTACCAATGCGCCTAATACTGGCGTGATATTTGTCCCACTTGATGATTTCCCAGAGCGGATCAAATTAGGGTTGACACCCCAAGACATTTTAAATGACCTCCGCCGCACCATGTTCCAATTTCAGGAAGCGTCGATCTTTGTCATTCAACCGCCTTCTGTTCCAGGTATTGGGACGGGTGGTGGCTTTAAGCTCTATGTTCAAGACCGAGCAGGGCGAGGGCCTCGTCCTTTAGAGCAAGCCACATGGAGTATTGCCGGACCTGCAAATGGGGTTCCCGGTCTTGTGCAAGTCTTTACATTGTTTAACACCAACACGCCGCAAATTTACGCAGATATTGACCGCACAAAAGCTGAAATGCTTGGTGTTCCAATTACAAATGTGTTTGACACTTTGTCGATATATATGGGGTCATCATTTGTAAATGACTTTAACATTCTTGGACGCACATATCGTGTGACCGCACAAGCTGATAATCCATTCCGCTTGAATACACGTGATGTTGAAAACCTTCGCACACGTTCTGCATCAGGTGATATGGTGCCATTAGGATCCGTTGCAACTTTCCAAGATACATCTGGCCCCTATCGTGTTCCAAGATACAATCTTTATCCGGCTGCGGAAATTCAAGGCGCAACGTTGCCTGGCTTTTCAACAGGCCAAGCTATTGCTGCTATCGAACAGCTCGCCGCTCAAAATTTACCGCAAGGCTTTGGCTTTGAATGGACAGAACTTGCGCTCCAGGAAAAACTTGCTGGCAATACGGCTATGATGGCCTTTATTCTTGCGGTCGTCTTTGTCTTTCTTGTTTTAGCAGCACAGTATGAAAGCCTTGTTTTACCCTTAGCTGTTATTTTGATTGTGCCCATGTGTCTGCTTGCAGCTATTACGGGAATACGATTGTGGGGTATGGACAATAATATTCTCACCCAAATCGGGCTTATCGTTTTGGTGGGGCTTGCTACAAAAAACGCAATTTTGATCGTCGAGTTTGCCAAACAAGCAGAGCAAGAAGGTGCTGGCCTTATTGAGGCTGCGGTTCAAGCTGCAAAGACCCGGCTTCGTCCAATATTGATGACATCATTTGCATTTATTCTTGGGGTGATCCCATTGGTGGTCTCAACAGGAGCTGGTGCAGAAATGCGCCAAGCTTTAGGGGTCGCGGTTTTTTCCGGCATGATTGGCGTGACCGTTTTTGGCTTAATTTTCACGCCAATTTTCTATGTTATCAGCCGCAAATTTGGAGATTATGTTTCAAATTGGATGAAGCCTAAGATTTATCAATAAATAGAAGTTTTTTTTAAAAAGGCTGCATCAGATATCATTCTATAGCTATTTCAAAAGATAAAGAACTGGTTTAAAGCTTTTAGTATGATCATATCCATTTTTTGTCCTCCTTTTATAATTAAAAATGGGTGCGTATGCATCCTTGCCTTTTGGCGAGAACGGGGGGCAAAGCGGAAAAAATAATCTGTCTGGAAGTGGTTCGAGCGCAGTGCAGCGAGCGACGGTCCTGCAGATTTTTATTGCAGCGGCGTTGGGGGCAGCGCCCCCAGTTTTTTCATATGAGGCAGAGAAATAAAGCTAAAGACGATGAAAAATAAAACTGAGAAAAAGAAATCAGACCGATTGACAATAAAAACATTTTTAGGCATGCATGGGTAAAAACTCATTTAGCTTTTAAAATAAGAAGGATTAAATCGACAAATTGAGTTTGCAAAAGCATACTTATATTATTGATAGGGTCTAGACAACTTTAGGTTATCTATTTTAGATATAAGTCTATGAGTTGTCTATGAAAAATAAGTATGTAAAAGTTGCGCACATTTCAGGGGCGAAATTCCGTCATTTGGTCAAGTGTTTTGCGCTTGATTTAACGGC
>JBCCCO010000135.1:0-5740 GCA_039033475.1 Pseudomonadota bacterium
CTAAAAAAACTTCGTAGAAAAAGTACGTATTACTTAGAAAAATACGTATTACTACCCATATTTTATTAAAGTTTATCATATGAAAACTATCACATCACGAGATATTGAGTTGCTAAACAACCTTGCTGCTTTGCAAATTAGTTGCGGTCGACCTCAATCATCGCTCCCCTTGCTTCATCTTGCCTTTAAGCTAGACGAGAGGGATCCACAAACAAATTATCTTTTAGCGAATGCTTACCTGCGCTTACAAGAATATGAAAACAGCGCTAAATATTTTGATTTGTTTGAAAAGGCTAAAAAACAGCATACAAGCATGAGTGAACTGATTATGAAGAGTATTGTTCAACTTAAGAATGGCGAATTTTCAGAAGCAAAAAATACTTTCATGTCTGCTGTAACAGGGTCATATCCCACTTAAGACACTACTTCAAAATCTGTTTACCAACTTGACTGAATGTTTTGCCCAATACCTTAAAATGCTCCTGAAAGGGCGAAGATCTGCGCCATGCCATACCTATCATACGAAAAGGCTCCGGTTTAGCAAAACGGCTTAACTCAATGTGTTGAGCAGGCAGAGTTTCACTTGACCTTGCCAACTCCGGCAATAGTGTCATGCCTTGGCCATTAATAACCATTTGTATCAGAGTTGTCAGGCTGGTGGCTCCAAAGGCAGATAGATTGTCAACCTTGGCGGAATGACAAAAATTGAGGGTTTGATCGCGTAAACAATGCCCATCATCCAGCAGTAATAGTTGATGAGAATTAATCAATTCAATGGCTTCAATTTTTTGTCCTGTCGTTGTTTTTCTTCTTGCAGGAGTCGCAAGCAGAAAATGATCTTTAAATAGAGCATGAGAAACCAATGTTTGATCTTTAACTATAGGGAGCGCGAGAATTGCAACATCAAGTATATTTTGTTTAAGCTCGCGGAGCAAAACTTCCGTCAGACTTTCACGTATCTTTAATTTTAAGTCTGGAAAGTGTTCCTTCAATTCAGGTAGGGCCTGAGGCAAAAGATAAGGTGCAACCGTTGGAATAACACCAATACGCAAATTACCCGTGAGTGCACTTTGTTTGTGCTTAGAATAATTTTGCAAATTGTTTAATTCATCTAAAATAGATTGAACGTGTTTTAGAACATCCTCTCCACTTGATGTTAAGGCTATTTGTGACGCTTGCCGCTCTATCAGAACCACATCCAGAGTTTCCTCTAATTCCTTAATTTGCATAGATAACGCTGGCTGAGTTACAGAACAATCACGAGCAGCTTGCCCAAAGTGCAAGCAACGGGCAAGTGCTTCAAAATATCGAAGTTGGCGTATTGTGATCGTCATCTCATCAGTTTTTCTGATCATAAACAAAAGATAATATAATTGGATCTTATCAAGCTGACAAACTATTGTCTGCATGTATTTCTTTGAATACCATTCAATATATGTTGAGGAGGTTTAACAGATGGATGTTGAAATCAAATGCCCATTTACGGGTGGGGTCAGCAAATTTACGGCAGGCGATGGCACTTCAAATAGGGATTGGTGGCCCAATCAGCTTAATTTAAGTATTTTGCGGCAACACTCGGAATGTTCAAACCCAATGGACGCGACTTTCAACTATGGTAAAGAGTTCAAAACCCTGAATTTACAAACCCTGAAAAGCGACATTGTTGAACTTTTAACCACATCCCAAGACTGGTGGCCGGCTGACTATGGTCACTACGGACCTCTTATGATCCGCATGGCATGGCATAGTGCCGGAACCTACCGCATCAGTGATGGACGCGGCGGCGGTGGTTCAGGTACTCAGCGCTTTGCCCCCTTAAACAGCTGGCCTGATAATACCAATCTTGATAAAGCGCGTATTTTGCTTTGGCCCATTAAGCAAAAGTACGGCAAAAAAATCTCATGGGCAGACCTCATGATATTGGCTGGAAACTGTGCTTTAGAGTCCATGGGTTTTAAAACATTTGGTTTTGCGGGCGGACGTGCTGATGTTTGGGAGCCTGAAGAAGATATTTATTGGGGTGCTGAAACCGAATGGCTTGGTGATAAACGCTACAGTGGTGAACGTGATCTGGAAAATCCTCTTGGTGCTGTTCAGATGGGGCTTATCTACGTCAATCCAGAAGGCCCAAACGGCAATCCTGATCCAGCTGCTTCAGGCCGAGATATTCGCGAGACCTTCGGACGCATGGCAATGAATGATGTTGAGACAGTTGCACTGGTTGCTGGCGGTCACACATTTGGTAAATGTCATGGCGCTGGAGATGCCGCTCTTGTTGGCCCAGAACCAGAAGGGGCTAGCATAGAAGAACAAGGCCTTGGCTGGAAGAGCGGCTTTGGCAGTGGTAACGGTGGCGATACCATTACCAGCGGCATCGAAGGGGCTTGGACGCCAACCCCGATACAATGGGACAACAGTTATTTTGACACTTTGTTCGGTTATGAATGGGAACTTGTAAAGAGTCCCGCAGGCGCGCAACAGTGGGCACCAAAAGACAGCGCTGGATCTGATGCTGTGCCAGATGCACATGACCCGTCAAAACGACATGCACCTATGATGACGACAGCAGATATGGCGATGCGGATGGACCCTATTTACGAGCCAATTTCACGGCGTTTTTATCAAAACCCAGATGAATTTGCGGACGCGTTTGCCAGGGCATGGTTTAAACTTACACACCGCGATATGGGCCCGCGTGCTCGTTATCTAGGTGCGGAAGTTCCATCAGAAGAACTGATTTGGCAAGACCCTGTTCCAGAAGTCAATTATAAACTGATTAACGATAATGACATTACCGCTCTCAAAACAAAGATTTTGAATTCTGGACTTTCAATTTCAGATTTGGTTTCCACGGCATGGGCATCAGCATCAACCTTTCGTAACTCAGACAAACGTGGCGGTGCAAATGGTGCACGCATACGTCTTGAGCCACAAAAAAACTGGGAGGTTAACCAACCAGAACAATTAGATTCTGTGCTGACAAAGTTTGAGGAGATTCAGAAAGAGTTCAATGCTAAACAGTCAGATAACAAAATAGTCTCACTCGCAGACCTTATTATTCTGGCGGGCTGTGCTGCAATTGAAAAAGCAGCTAAAACAGCAGGCTATGATGTAACCGTTCCGTTTACACCAGGACGCACAGATGCATCGCAAAAGCAAACAGATATATCTTCTTTTTCTGTCCTTGAACCAACAGCAGATGCTTTTAGAAATTACACCAAAAACGGAAATATTGTTCCAGCAGAAAAATCGCTCGTCGATAAAGCACAACTGTTAACTCTTAATGCTCCAGAAATGACCGCTCTTGTTGGTGGCTTACGCGTCTTAGGAACGAATGTGGGGTCATCTCAACATGGAGTCTTTACCAAACGAACTGAAACACTCAGCAATGACTTTTTCGTCAATTTGCTTGATATGTCTGTAACTTGGGAAGCAACTTCTGATAATAAAGACGTATTTGAGGGACATGACCGAGTGAGTGGAGAGTTAAAGTGGACAGGGACCCGCGCGGATCTTATCTTTGGCTCCAACTCAGAACTACGTGCCCTTGCTGAAGTTTATGGCTGTATGGACTCTGAAGAAAAGTTTATTCAAGATTTTATTGCAGCTTGGATCAAGGTGATGAATTTAGATCGCTTTGATTTAGCGTAAATGTTAAAATCTTCTATTTATACCAAATAACATTATTAGATACTTATAATGTTATTTGGCAAGCGCGACTACGCGCCGCGCTTTAGCGCGTAAAGCCTAGGTGGCGTTTGAGCGCAAATAAAAAATGGCTGCATTTTCCGAACTGGAATATAGGTCAAAGTCAATGTGACTTGGTATTTATTAGGTCCTGAGCCTACAGCATGTCAACTTCGGCTACGCCTCAACTGACAAGCTGTACTCTTTTTAAAACGAGCAATTTTACAACCTGAATTGAATTTAATTCAGGTTGAATCGCTCTAGCTGACACGATATCGAATGGTTTATTTCACCAAAATCATTTCAGCTCCGTCATTCTGGCAAAAGCTGAAATCTCATAACAGTTTAAAGAGATCCCCGCTTATGAAAACAAAACAAGATCATACCTATTCATATTCCAATTTTTGGTCCTTGATTTGATCCGGGGTAACATACCCCAAACTTTCCGACATCATATAATCCAACTGAATTTTAAACACTTTAGCTGCATACGGGTCTTTATTTGCCCATGCATACCAACGCGGAATAGCAAGTTTAGTGAAAGCCTCTATATCTTTTTCCGACAATCGGGTCACTTTTACACCCGATTGTTTAAATTTTACCCAGGCTTCCTGGTCTGCTTTCTGAATACCTGTATGATGGATATCAGAATAGACATGAATCTCGGCCTCAACAAATTGTTTCATTTTTGGGGACAAGGCTCTCCAATGCTTCATACCAACTGTAAAGTCCATTAAATCAACCGGTTGATAAATCGACATTATACCTGGAGGTCCTAGAGAAATATATTTAGCGGCTTTTTGAAAGCCAAGGGCGTAATTTACAGCGGGGCCGACATAATCAGCCACATCTATTATCCCTTTATCAAGAGCCCGAAAAATATCGGAACCGGGCAACAATGTGGTTTTTGCTCCTGCCGCTTTAAAAACCTCGGCGACCATTCCCCCTGGTAAGCGCATTTTTCTGCCCTTAAAGTCATCAATAGAGTGGATAGGAACTTTTGAATGGATAATATTTGGACCATGGTGGATAGGCCCAACATAGTACATACCGAATTTTGCAAAAATCTTTCGAGCCAATTTCAAACCGCCAAGCCCGTAATAAAAGACATCCCACTCATGAGGGTTGCGTAACCCCAAAGGATATGAACTCAAAAAGACAGAGGCTGGTATACGGCGCGCCCAATATAGGGTGAAGGGATTCATCGCTTCAACTACACCATTTTTTACGGCATCAAAAAGCTGAAAATCACCAACAATATCCCTAGCTCCAAAAGGTTTAAATGCGAGCTCTCCGCTAGTACGCTCAATAATAGAGGCACACCATTTTTTAAAGATTTTAAGGCCTACACCTTTCGGCCATGACGTTTGCACACGCCATGTTTTTGTTTTTGCAGCCTCCGCATTACTTATAAAGGGAGATGCAAGACTGGATGTCGCAACAGCCCCTGTTGCCATAGCCGTATTCTTCAAAAAATTACGCCGGGAGCTGCTATGTCTTTTTACGGCTCCTGCCAGAATTCCAGAACTGTTTGATTTTACCATATCCCCATCCCTCTAAATTGACCAAAAATCCAGAGTTAAAATATTAATGAGCATAACTGTAGCTGATCTGTTATAAATGGTTCAATTTTGTTTTTATACAAAACCAACTGCCATCATCCACTCGAAAGCTGGAACGATAAACTGAAGAGTATCTTGATAAAAACAAACCATTCTAAATTGGATCAGCTATATATTTTTTTCAATAAGAAATGCTTAGAAAAACAACGAATACAATAATGGAATAGAGCAATAAAATTACACTTATATTACTATTGAGAACATTATTTTTGTATTTTAAAAATTTTTAAGAAGTAAAAGAGTGGTAAACAAAAATTCTATAGCTATTCCCAAAATTAATGAAACGATTAATTTTGGCGCTCAAACGCCACTATGGCTTACGCCGCTAAGTGGCGGGCCCCCCGTTCGGCCCATAACCAAA
This sequence comes from Pseudomonadota bacterium, assembly GCA_039033475.1. Lineage (GTDB taxonomy): Bacteria > Pseudomonadota > Alphaproteobacteria > Rhizobiales > CBDHHC01 > JBCCCO01. The sequence continues at coordinate 5,671 of JBCCCO010000135.1, forward strand.
TTATCTACCAAGTAATTTTTTATTTAAATTGCTATACAAAAGAAAATAAAGATTTTAAAATATAACTTAA
>JBCCCO010000136.1:0-5735 GCA_039033475.1 Pseudomonadota bacterium
ACACCCGCGCCGCTCCACCCCACTGGGTTTCCCCCATCCCGGGCCGAAGGCCCCCCAATCAAAGTCTTGAAAGAGGCGTTGGTCGTTGCTGCGGAAAACGACGTTCAAAAGCGACGATGGCGACGCCGGGGGCCGGGACGAAGCGGGCGCACCCGGGGGAGGCGACGCCGGCGGCGGGGGACACGGCACGGGCGCCGCGGGGGCCCAAGTCGCAGCGGTCGACGGCGAGCAGCGAGGACCGGGACCAGGTGCGGTGGAACGCGAAGCGAGCGCAGCTGTCGGACGGCGCGCCGTCGTCGGTGTGGAAGAAGCGGTTGTCGAGCGAGGAGCGGCGCAGTTCGCTGCAGAAGGGCATGCTGTTTCCGCCGCTCGACGCCAAGGGAAGCCGCGGCGCGAGCGACAAGGAGAACAACGACTCGACGCTGTGGGCGCGGTGCCTGGAGCCGGAGGACCCGGAGCTCGCCGCGAAGCGCGTCGTGGGCCGGCCCCGGCGCAAGGCGCTGGAAGCGCTGCCTCCGCCGGTCTTCGACGACGTCGTCGACGACTCGGTTTTTATTTCAAAAAAATATTTTAATGATGATGTGCTGAAACTCGTTCTGCTTTTCGCATCTTTATTTTTCTACGGATATTTTAAATACATCAATTTTTTTGCGAGTATTGCTAGCGCTGTAAGCGGTGTCGATTTTGTTATCACCAAGGTGATTTTGCCCATAGGCATTTCATTTTTCACATTTCAATGCATTATGTTTGTTGTAGATCATCGCAACAAACCGCATAACGCAACGCTACTTGATTTCGCTGTTTATATTACATTTTTTCCGCAGTTGATTGCCGGGCCCATTGTGCGTCCTGATGTGTTATTGTCGCAAATTCAATCTTTATCAAAACATCAAATAACTTCTGCAAATTGGTCCGCTGGATTGCTGCTTATATCCATCGGATTATTTAAAAAAGCATTTATCGCAGATCAATTCGCACCGTATGCGGATAAGATTTTTGGGCTGGCTGCGCAGCCAAATGTCACTTTGTCGACACTCGATGCTTGGCTTGGTGCTTTATGCTTTAGCTTTCAAATCTATTTTGATTTTTCAGCCTATTCGGATATTGCCATTGGCATTGCCGCTTTGTTTGGAATGCATTTGAGCCTGAATTTTAATTCACCTTACAAAGCAACATCAATGATTGAATTTTGGCGGCGGTGGCACATCACGTTGTCTGATTTCCTAAAGAATTATCTTTATATTCCATTAGGTGGCAATAGAAAAGGACAAGTGCGCCGCGCAATCAATCTTATGATTACCATGTTGCTTGGTGGTCTATGGCATGGAGCGTCATGGAATTTTGTTATTTGGGGGGGGCTGCACGGTCTATTTCTCGGCATAAATCATATTTGGCGCGCAATTTACCCAAGTACTGAAGAGGTGAAGTTAACTCAATATTATCTTTCTAATTTTTCTTCATGGGTGCTTACATTACTTTGCGTTGTTGTCGCCTGGGTTTTCTTCCGTGCCATTGAAATTGACGATGCAATAAAAATGATTTTTAGCATGTTTGTTCCAAATCTTACGCCATCTTCTTTCCTAAACCAAGATATTGTGTGGATTGCGTATGGTGTATTAGGGGCCTCTATTTTGGTTCTTACACCACCCAATTCTGTGCAGCTGGCCCTATGCCTCCACAAAAATATTGTTGACCCAACGTCCATAAATTTGGCCGGAACTGCAAGGAATTTTCTTTCTCTGAATATTGTAAATAAATACGCTCACTTGATATGGCCTTTTTTGGGCATCTCTGCTGGAACTGCAACGATTTCAATACTATGGATTTTTATGTTCTCGTTAAGCCAGGATATCCCATTTATTTATTTTCAATTCTAATCAAGACTTACTGTTATGAACTCGAAAAAGTTTCTTATTTTTTATCTGACTACTTTCATTTTCCTGTCTTTTGCAACGCTTTCTTTACCACTTATCGCTGATCCATTTTCTCTTTTCCATCCGGTTGACATTGAATTTATCAAAAAAAATAAAGGCGCAGCCTTTGGTTCTCAACGTCGGCAGCGTGCATTAGCTCCTTGCATAAAACAACCGCGAACCATAGTTTTAGGGAGTTCACGCGCAGCTATTGGTATTAATCCTGCGATTCTAAATTCTTCAGCAGTCTACGGTCCCGCCTATAATATGGGCACACCCTCTATGGCTATAAAAGAAATGTATTACACCGCTTTGCACGCAATGCATGCTTCAAAAAATCTAACAACGATTATTTTAGGATTAGATTTTTTGATGTTCAATGCTTTTAAAGATTTTGTAAAGGTTGACAACACACAGTTTTCTCCAGACCGTATGATCTTGGATAATTCAAAAAACTGTTTTCATGTTTTTATGAGAGAATTCCCAATTCTTTTTGGTAATATTGCATTTAAAGAAAGTATTAGAACTTTAATGGGCCCGCCAAGGATAATAGAGTACCTCAAAGTTGGGGGGCAAATGGCACTTGTGAATGGAAAGGAAAAAGGTGTCATACCAAATAAAAATCAAACGCCCCACAGAGTTTCACGTGGTTACATTAATCACAGCTGGCGGGTAAAGCCACACTATCGCTATTGCATGCAGGCTTATGATGGCCAAAGTCGAATGAGCTATTTCAAAAGGCTTATTCAAGAGGCGTATGATCGTAATGTGAATGTTGTTGTGTTCTTCTCACCAGTACATAGTAGTTTATATGTGGCACTTTTTGAAGCAGGTTTACTCCCACAATTTGAGATGTGGAAGCGTCAGATTGTCACTATGCTTTTTGATCAGTCTGGGAAATATGGTCGCAAAGATCCACTTATTTTTGATTATGCATATATTAACCCAACCGTTGATTATAAATCGACAACGCTAGATGGTGGTAAACTAAAAAAGACATTGTTTTTGGATGATGCTCACTATGGAGAATATATTGGAAATAAGATCCAACAAGACTTTTTGCGAGGGCATATTTCATCTGAAAACTTTGGGATCAAGCTATCGCCACAAATTATAGATGATATTTTGCTTAATCAAAGAAGACAAATATATATTTGGAGGCAGAACAATCCAAAAGCTACAGATGCAATCAAATCATATGCGCATAAGTCTTACAAAAAGACATTGACATTAGGATGTAGCTCCGTTGCAGATACGCTTATACAGGCAGAAAGCTTAGCGAAAAAAAATGGGTCACGTAAAGCTCTTGAATTTTTGACAAAAGAAATAGATAATTTTGATCTTTTAAATGACTTTCCGATTTTATCAAAAAATAAAGATGGGGTGCCTGTTGGTTCAAGTCATCCTGTTTTAGATTTAATGCTAGCTAAAATTTTTTATGCGGAACAAACAAAAGATTTAAAACTCACCGAAAGTGTAATTGAAAAATCTCTAAAAATTGCTCCAGATGCACATTGCATTATGGCGCAAGCTCGTAAAGCACAGTAAACACCGTGGACAGGTGAACTGGATAAAAAATTTACGCGCTTGGAAAAATATTTCACGTTTAGATCCCAAAAGGGCCGGAAATTTGTGGAATTATGGTTTAGCGCTTATTCATACAGAAAAGTATCAATCTGCGGTTGAAGTGCTCTCAAAGGGGGTAGAATTGAGCCCAAGATATGGGGAAATCTATACCCTTCGGGCGATCGCCTATGAAGAATTGGGAGCCTTTCATAAGGCGCTTGCTGATTTAAAGAAAGCACAACCGCTTTTACTGAGCAAAATTAATCAATCAGCAATTATGTCTCGAATTGCAAATATAAGAGCCAACATAAAAAAGCGTGAACAAGCTGCCTTACATTAGAGTTGCCTTAATAATTTTGAATTTAAGTTTTTTGGATTCTCAAGGAAACACAGTGCATACTATAATAATACAGATTATTTTGTTTAAATATATTTTAATAGAAAAAACATAGATGAAAGAATATTAAAAAGTTTATGGCAATACACAGACAACTTTCAGAACTTATTTTCAGAGAACAACATCACCTTCCTTTAGATGGAGATGTAATTACAATAGGGAGGCTTTGCGTAGAGCTTCTGCCGCAGGATGCAAAAGATCTCGCTCGCTCTTGTGGGCTTAGTGTAACAGAAGAAGAGCTTGAACTTGAAGAGAGAATAATTAGAGGAGCTAATGGAAAGAGAATTAGTGATAAAGCTTTTTTTCACCTTTTAAACGTAGAGCACTTGTCATCTTTGGATGTAAGTGAATATGAAGGGGCAAACCACATACATGATCTAAACATTCTTATTCCTAATGAGCTCGAGGAAAAGTTTGATTTTATTGTTGATGGCGGAACATCCGATAACGTGTTTGATCCTGCGATGACATTACGCAATCTTTCCAAAATGTTGAAGCCAGGAGGACGCGTGGTTGCAACGAATATGGCCTCAAACCATCAGACACCCTACGTTATATTTAATGCAATATGGTTTTTAGATTATTTTGTTGTGAATAAATTTAATGACTGTAAAGTATATATCTGTATATTCAGGGATTTACATCATTGGAATGTATTTACCTATGATCTAGAATATCTTGCATCATCTCCCAGCCGGCTCTTAAATATTGAAACACCTTATCGAACGCTAGCATTAATGCTCGCTGAAAAAAGTCATGAATCCTCGTGGGATGAGATACCAACGCAATGGCAATACCGTTCTGATGGTGAGCGCTCCATCTATTCTGGTAAGATTCGTAAATTTCTTTCTAGCAAACGTCCTCCCTTACTTCGCTCAAATTGTGAACGTTTTGTAGATGATGTGCCTGACGGATACCTATACGTAGAGATGGAGTGAAGCCTCATACTAAGCAGGGCTATTAACGTAAAATATTGTTCTTTGGCCAGAGATTGCTACTGGGTCAAATTGCAAACGCTTCGAGATTGGGTGCTGCGGTTCAATGAACATGGGCCAGATGGTTTGCAGGATCGCAAAGCACCGGGAGCTTCACCTAAGCTAGGTACAGACCATCAGGCTGCTTTGGTTCAACTGTTAACCAAGCCATGGACACGTTTACCGGCAGGAGCATATCCGTGCGTACGCTGTAACTTATGACAAATACCACTCTCATCCAGGTAAACTCTCATATTTTCAGGTGTTCCTTCCAGCTGCTTCAGATATGTTTGGCGTTTCTTTTCATCTCTTTCTCTGTACTGCGGGGTCTTTTTTTACGCGTGAGCCCCAATCGTTTCAGGGCGTGCAAAATACCCTGCGGGGTGCCTCCGGCAGCCTCAGCCAGTTCTTCTAAATACGCGTCCGGATGCGTTTCAAGGTGCGCCTTAAGCGCTTTGTCATCAATTGTATAAGCCCCTCGCGATGTTGGATAATGCGTCGCAAGACGACCTTCCTCATCTCGCTTCTTCCAATACAATACAGAGCGGTCACTAACACCCAAAAGCTCCCCAATCTCTTTCGTGCTCTTGCCTTCATCCAACAAAGCCACTGCACGCTTGCGTAAATCAAGACTATATGCCATTTCTTCCTCCATCTGTTTGAAGAGACTAGTAGCACTGAAATATGAAGAAATTCTAAATGTAATTTGCTATAGTATAAAGCTTGCGATTAAGAAATCTGACGGATCATGGATTGAGGGAGCTGGAGAGATCATTAGGTAGTGGACTCATAAAATTCGCACCATAATCTTATAGAAGCCAATTTTATGAGTGCCATGAAATTTTTTACACTTTTCTCATAGCGTGTTGCAATTCTTCGAAATGA
>JBCCCO010000137.1:0-5629 GCA_039033475.1 Pseudomonadota bacterium
GAGATAATAAACAAATTTCTTAAAGAGCGGGAAATCACTGCTAATATTCCCTATCAGTCAGCAGATATTTCGTACAATCAAAGCGGTCAAGGTGAGTTACCTGCATAAAGTGATGATTTGCCTCTTCCTGCGCTCAGCCTTATTCTGATGCAGGGATGCATAAATCTGAAGCCACATGGTTACCGCCGTGTGGTTTCTTTTTATCTGGTGAGGCTACCATCCGTCCTAGATTAATTTAAGCCATCGGTATTCGTAGTACCGATGGCTTTTTAATGTTGACCTAATGTTCTCAAAGAGTCCAGCAATTGAGCCATTTATCCACAAAGAGAAAATACGTGTTGATGCCTTGTGAGAACTGCAAATTTCGTTAAGAAAAAATTAATAAAAAGAAAAGAGATCTTTCTTTGATTCTTAGCACACCAATCTCATTCCCTTAGTACGATATATCCTAGATTTGGAAAAGAACGTGCTAATCAAGATAGTCAGACTTACCTATCTCTGTAAGTAGGCTGTCTAGATTTTCTTTTACAAGTTGATCGTGCGAATTCCAACGCCTCGCAATCTCTTCAAGGATTATATCTTCCTCCATCTCTAACGCTTCAGGACAAGCGCTTGTTATTCTTTTCCCACCGATCCAGAGTACATTCGTGCCTCCAGGGTTTTTGATATATTTGGCCTTCACACCTTTGCAGCTCTCCGTCATCTAATTTCCCTTTCTGTTTCACTTGTCTTTATTTTCAATAATACTGAGAACAAAAGCAAAAAATCTTTGTACAAAAAATGTACCGGTGTTCCTAGTAAGTTCACGTACAAAAGAGTAAAAAACCGCTTGCTATATTTCCCCTAAATGGCTTAAAATCGTAAGTGGAGAGGTGGCCGAGTGGTCGAAGGCGCTCCCCTGCTAAGGGAGTAGGCGTGCTAAGCGTCTCGAGGGTTCGAATCCCTTCCTCTCCGCCAGTGTAAAATCTTCCAAATCCCTTAAGCCTTTGAAATATAATAACTTTTAAAGAAGTTATCATTCTTAATTGACCTAAATCCACTTTTGTGCAACAAATTGTGTAACAAACGTGTACATATGGATTGCGAATATTTAACACAAAGAGGATTATATTGGCATTATGTTCGCCGTGTTCCTGTGTGTTTTGCCCACCTCGATCCGCGTAAATTCGTTCGTGTTTCAACACGCAAAAAATCTCAATCTGAAGCTCTAATTATTGCAGATAGGATCAATAAAGAAACGGAAGCTTTCTGGCAGTCTTTGCTGACCCACCAGGATCAAGCTCCCCAATCTTTGGAAACCTATTCTCAGGCGATCGAATGCGCGCGCTTTGGGGGTTTCATACAAACCTGTGATGGATTTGGCACGAGAGGAAACCAAGGATATCATCAATCGCACAGCGCTATTGGAGCAAACCAAGCTGGTCAACAATGATACTGCGGTACGGGCTATATTGGGCGGTGCAGAAAAGCCTAAAATTCTGCTCAGCACATTGTTTGATTGTTATTTTAAATATGCCAAAGATAATTTGCGTGGCAAATCAGAATTACAGATCCGCAAATGGAAAAATCCACGTAAAAAAGCCATTACCAACCTAATACATGTCATTGGTGATAAACAGCTCGCAGATATTACCCGGCAAGATGCTTTAGAGTCTGACTCAAAAGTTTACGTTTGATAACAATATCTTGCGAGCCTGCGTGTTAAAATCCTAATGTTAGCAATAACTACCCATGCTTGCGAGCTTTCGAGTGATGTTTCCCAATCCGTTGCCAATCGACGACAGCGGCCCAACCAGGCGAAGGTACGTTCTACGACCCATCTGCGGGGCAACACTTCAAAGCCTTCCACCTTGTCAGCGCGAGGCACCGTCACGTATTGCTGCAATTGCTAACAAACGACGGCACTGTGTGTATTAGTTGAGATTTAATCTGACATACAGTTTTTATCATCCAGCGATTGTCAGATGAGTATCGCTGTATGATGCTTTATCGGTAGGTATTTGTTTTTCTACGGATAGATGTTTTGCTTCGCTGCATGTTTGCATAGGTGTTTTGCCATAGCAATGTTTTCCAGAATGTGGCCGCTGTTCATTATATTTATGTATCCAGTGATCCACGTCAACTTGCAATTCTTCCAACGATCTGTAAATCTTTTTTCTGAATGCAATGTCATAAAATTCATTTTTCATGGTTTTGTGGAAGCGTTCACAGATACCGTTGGTTTGTGGGTGATTAGCTTTTGTTTTTGAATGATCAATATCCTCAATACCGAGATAAAGCTGATAGCTATGACTTTCGACCTTACCACAATATTCTGTTCCCCTGTCGGTTAAGATGCGTAAGAGGCCGATATCTTGTTCATCAAAGAAAGGAATGACTTTATCATTCAACATATCCGCTGCCGTAATGGCCGTTTTTTCAAGATAAAGTTTGGCAAAGGCAACGCGGCTGTAAGTGTCAATAAAGGTCTGCTGATAAATCCGGCCAACACCTTTCATTGTACCAACAAAATATGTGTCCTGTGATCCAAGGTAGCCAGGGTGATGGGTTTCAATTTCACCATGAGCTTCTTTTTTCGATTTGGCCTTTTCCAGAGCGGCAATCTGTTCTTCTGTCAGAAGAATACCTTCCTGCGCAGATCTGGCTTCCAACGCTTTGAGACGTTTGGCCATAGTTTCCAAATCATTTCTCAGCCAGATTGATCGGACACCGCCGGCCGACACAACAACGCCGCGCTGTAGCAATTCCTGAGACGCGCGCAATTGCCCCAAAGCAGGGTTTTCAATGGCAATATTAATGACCGCACGTTCCACATGCTCTGGCACACGGTTCCTGATAATCGGCTTACGGCGACTGATCTCACGCAAGGCTTCTTCACCGCCGTTCTCATACAGCTTCTTGAAACGATAAAAGCTATCACGCGAATAGCCCATTGTCTTGCAAGCCTGCGATACGCTTCCAAGTTGTTTCGCAAGCTCCAATACGCCCAGCTTTGGTTTTAGGATTTTTTGTTCGATGTTTGTCATTTTGTCTAACTCCTTTGATGACCTAGTTTATCAAATTTGTCAGATTAAATCTCAACTAATACACTTTTAAGAGTGGGTTGCTCTAAACTTTCACGCAACATCTCAAGTTCTAACCATTGATCTTCATGCTCTGCCAGGGTTGTTTCAGAACTTTGGAGGTCTTCGGTAAATTTATAAAAGGCTTCAGGGTCTTTTGTAAAAAGTTCTGGATTGGCAAGTTTTATGTGAAGGTTCTGAATTCTACGTTCTAGATCAGAAATTTTTTGAGGCAAGGTCTCAAGCATGTAGCCTTCTTTATAAGACAGTTTGCGTTTCGTTTTTTGTGGCGAGGTAGTGCGAAGTTTGTTTTTTTGAGTTTTTGTCTTTGTTACAGAAGAGGGGGGCTGCATTCGCTCAATGTTGCGTTGTTTGAGCATATCAGAATAGCCACCTGGGTATTGCTGCCATTTCCCATTGCCTTCATAGACAAGTATTGATGTGACTGTACGGTCTATAAAATCACGATCATGGCTGACCAATAAAACAGTTTCAGAGTAATCGCTAAGCATTTCTTGCAACAAATCAAGCGTTTCTAGATCTAGATCATTAGTCGGTTCATCTAAAATCAAGAGATTTGACGGTTTTGCCAGAGATCTGGCAAGCATGATTCTTGCGCGCTCACCGCCAGAGAGTACGGAAATCGGTGTGTTGGCTTGTTCTGGCTTAAATAGGAAATCCTTCATGTAGCTCATAACATGCTTACTTTGTGTACCAAGTGGAATAATGTCTCCGCTGCCGCTCGTGAGAGCTTCTTTAAGTGTCCAATCTGGGTTTAAGCTGTCACGTTTTTGCTCCAATGTGACAATATCTAATTTGGTGCCAAGGCGTAAGGAGCCAGTATCTGGTGTGAGGCGGTTTGTGAGTATATTGAGCAGTGTGGTTTTTCCAGAACCGTTCGGTCCAATTATGCCGATTTTTTCTCCTTTATGAATCTTCAGAGATAAGTCTTTTATCAATGTTTGTGATCCAAAGGATTTGGAAATATTCTTTACTTCAATAACACGCTTTCCAGCATTTTCTTGGACAATCTGGCTGAGCTTGATTGTTGCGACAGGGCCTTGATAGTCCTGTTTTTGACTACGTAGGGCGAATAAATCTGCGAGCCGTTTTTGATTGCGTTTGCGCCGGGCTGTAACGCCATAACGCAGCCAGTCTTCCTCCATTGCAATTTTACGGCTGAGCTTATGTTGGTCTTGAGCCTCAAGTTCAAGAGTTTTGTCACGCCAAGATTCAAAATGTGAGAACCCTTTGCTTAATCGTCTTGCCTTACCGCGATCTAACCAGAGTGTTGTTTGGGATAGCGTTTCTAAAAAACGCCGATCATGACTAATAAGGACCAAGGCTGAAGAGAGTTTCGCGAGTTCTTTCTCCAACCATTCAATTGCTTGTAAATCAAGGTGGTTGGTTGGCTCATCCAAAAATAATATATCGGGAGATGCTGCAAGAGCTTGAGCCAGAGCTGCTCGCCGTGTTTCACCGCCAGAGATATGTTGTGGGTGTTCCGTTCCGCTAAGACCAAGTTGCTCTGCGAGATATTGTGCGCGGTAGGTTTCATCACTTGGTGAGAGGCCAGATACAATATAATCATACGTTGTCTCATAGGCTGATAAGTCTGGCTCCTGTAATAAATAATGTCGCGTCACACCTGGTTGTACGAAGCGTTCGCCTTGGTCCGGTTCCACATGCTCTGCTGCAATTTTCAGAAGCGTTGATTTGCCTGAGCCATTTCGACCAACAATGCAAAGTCGTTCGCCGGGGGAAATAGTCATATTTACACCGGATAATAAAGGCTGTCCTCCAAAAGAGAGGTGAATGTCGCTAAGCGTTAAAATCGGTGGAGACATTGGGACAAGGTGCCTAAAGGCTTATTTGAAAGCAAGCACAACGTTATTGCTTTGTTATTTGTGTTTGTGAGGGATCAATTTTAGGTTCCAAAGGCATTTCACTTGCTAAGACATCCTCTGAAACACGTTCCCATGTACGAGATTTGCAGATCCAATTAAATAGAACCTTCGCACACCCTTTTACAACAAGTGTTTTATCTGTTTCTGCAACAACTTGCGCACGATACGTTTTGCCATCTTCTGGATTATAGACTTGCCCATTCCAGGTGTTATTTTGCACTTGTTGTAAATTGCTCAAAACGGGCATACCTAGAATAGGCCTGCTGCGCATCTCTTTTTGCTCATTCTTTTTATCGCGCAATAGCTCGCCATTCTTATTAAAAGGCTCTTTAAGCCAAATAATCTTACTACAGAGCAAGCGTGATTGTTGTCCCTCAGGCGCACAATCTGCAATATTGACCAAAGAGCGTCCTCCTTCTGTCATCCACAAGCCGATCGGCTCAGCAACGGCTACTGAAAAACTAAGAAAGAATATGCTCAATCCTGTGATGCTTAATAGTAATCTCACAAATATACTCCAAGCTTGCAAAGTGGCCATCGCGTCGTCGGTCGATACGAAGTTCGAATCGATGTGGCTCGCGAGGCGACCCTGGCCGGACTCGAATCGGCAGCGGTGTTCTCGGCCGCACCGCACGGCGCCGCGGCGGCGACCATCGCAGC
>JBCCCO010000138.1:0-5590 GCA_039033475.1 Pseudomonadota bacterium
ATCGTAATGCCCCCGGCCGGGAAAAGAAAATGTAAGGCTCTCGGCATCTTGCGCCTGAGCGGCCTTGATCTCAACAGTCTCACCAACAGCAATACCTGCGTTTTGACGGATAACTCCATCAATTTGCAGTGTTTTATCACCACGATCATCTTGCCTAAGCGGCATCACCCGTGCGTAGGTGGTCTGCTTTCCATGCAACGCAACCAGATCACCAATTTGAATATTCAAATCTTTCAGGTCACTTAAATCTAGCCGTGCAACCCCCCGGCCAATATCTCCTGCACCAGCTTCACGCACTCTTCGGGTTAGTTTGTCAAGCGTGCCCATAGAACCTTAAGCGCTCTTTGAAGTCTTGATACGTGATGCATCTGCTTGTTTTTGGGGCATATCTTTTTCTGAAGTCTCTCTCATATTTTTTGATATATCACGTAATCTGGTAATGAGCTCTAGCTCCAATGCTTCAAATTCTTCTTCTGAGAGCTCTCCGCGATCTAATCTGTTTTCCAAAGACACCAACTCCTTCTTAATTTTTTCAGGATTATTCAGCTCACCATCCGCGGCTTCCTGGATCTTTTTTCCAGTCCAAACCACAAGATCAATGGGCCCTTTGACAGGAGCTGTCAGCAAACGAAAAAGCATAGGTCACGTATCCTTTTTGGTGTTTAATACATATAAACTCAGCAGGATTAAGAAAAAATAAAATCACAGAAATATTCTAAGCTTAGAAATTAAGCAGCATCTTTCTGCCAATTCAATTGAACTGAAACAAAGTTATAAGGTGGTATCGGCGACACATATTTAATGTGCATGCGTTCTCCTTGCGATGCATCCAATTCAACAATGTCATTATACAAGGCCTGCTCTTTGTCTTTATTCACAAGAAGTGCCAAATTTGCAATTGTGAATTCATCCCCTGTCTCAAGCTCCACCAGCTTAATCACATGCGGTGCAACCCTATTGATCAAGCTTTGCAATTCATCACGGCGCTTTTCTTCAATAACCTTACTCACGCTCCGCCCAAGTTCTATGCGGTCATAATAAACTTCATTCTCATTTTTTGCGTTAAGCGTAGCACCCGTTTTTTGCAAGGCAGGATGATCCTTTGCAATTTCAGCAAAGACCTCCTTTTCCTCCAAGCGCACTTTAAGCCCTACCTCAATCCGCCCTGCCAAATTCTCAAGCATATTTTTTAATACACTTGCATTTTCTTTTATAATATTCTCAATAACACTTTGATGATCCATTACAATGCCAAACTGCATGGGAATAACCGTGTGCTCGGCCATAACCTCTTCCAATATTTTACTATGCCCTAACAAATTGCGACGCACAGGAAGGATATCCTCATCATCAACCTCAGAGATAATACAGTACAAATCGCCACACTCCAGATACTCTAGTGAGGCATCAGACTTAACAATCGGTTTGGCCAACACAGGTGTTTCCGGTTTGCTTTGAGTTATTCCATAGATAAAGAAGGGCATGAAGTTTTCATTCTCCTTATGAGCAAGTTATGAGAAGCACTTAAACTACAGAAAACTCTCCGGCATCATTCCCGAGAAAGAGTAAATCTCTATAAACTTCAATATGCTACACGTTCCAGAGATCCTAGCTCTCGCGTATACCATGCGCTTGGCTGGGATGACGCGTGGGCACATTCTGAATAATTTTTCTTACATTTTTGATTTAATAAAAACTTTCTAAAAAGAAATTTTTAAAACGAATACATGCAAACTTTAAGATATTTTCTTTAACCGAATTTCCAAAATCCCGTTCCGCAAAGACGTTACCAGTGAGGATGGGTCACACTTATGCGACAGAGTCATATTTTTAGAAAACTTGCGCTCACCAAATGTTTCAATGACCAAAACGTCTGAGAGCAATTCAACTTTAACATCATCAATACCGATCCCGGGCAACTCCGCTGTAATCAAAATTTCGGCATCTTCATCATAAATATCTATCAAAGGCTCACGAACCTCTGATGCTGTCGATTGTGAAGCACTTGCCGATTTATCCTTCTTAACCTCCTGAAAACCTTGCTCCCCAGCAGAACCCCCACTATCACCATCCAAACCGCCAAACCGAAAAGAATATCCGGCGACACCTGTTAACGGGCCTTGCGGCGTATCAATAGTAAAACTATGCTGCGTTGACTGACCTTCAGGACGATTTTCATTGGCATTTTCAAATTTGTGCTGCACATCTTCAGCCAACTGCGTCAAGCGACGACCAATTTCGAAAATCGCATCAAACCCCTTGGGCCCATCTGACTTTGAACCAACCATCTCAACTCCTTAATTCTTACATATCATCAAATATCACACAAAAACTGTAACAAAAAATTTTCACAAACGGTTTGCATTCTGCATTGCAATGCGCTTTTCTAAAATTGCCAAACGACCCCGTAACCGCTGATTTTCATCTTCAAGATTGCTAGCTTTGGAGCTTAACATCGGGTCAGCTTCCCACCAGTTGATCCCAAGCTCTTTCGCCTTATCAACAGTCGTAACAAGCAATCGCAACTTGATACTTAGCAATTCAATACCGACCAAAGAGACAGTAATATCGCCAGCAACAACAATACCCTTATCGAGCACACGCTCTAAAATATCTGCTAAACTATCCCCACCAACAGGGTGATTTATATGTTGAGACACTTACCCTCCTGCAACGTTTAGCAAAGAAGATCTTATATACCGATTAACCCGTTCATAGCTCATAACACCGCCACTATTGTCAATCTTGAGAGTATAAGTCGCTAAAATATCATTGTCCTGCAGCTTAGCTTTTGATTCAACGATAACCACATCAACAGACCAACACTTATCCACGTTTTCACACCGTATTAGCGCCTCAGGCTGATGCCCCGTAATTGCAACAATGGCACTTTTAGCAATTTCGCTCGCCTGTATCGTGTCCATTTTAGCCCCCCTAATACTTACCCTTAAATAAAAAAGACCTCAAAGCCATAAAAAATATTTCAGCCAACACCCAACATTTAATAAGTGGATTGCACAGCCTCTGGCTCTGCGCACATCTCGCAAATAGCTTCTGAGACTTTCTGACAAAAAGCATTATGCTTCTCTTCAGTTTCTCCAGAACCTATCATCTTGGATTCCAAAACATCGAAACACAATTGCACAAATCTTGGATCATCAGCTGATGTGCTAAAACTCTCATTCGCCACAACTTTTGCAATCATAATTGCGCTGCGCATTGAAATATGCCGATCACAAATAGATTCACCACGAACCGCCCGTATGATATCAACAATTTTGCCAGCCCGATTAGCATCCAATTGGGACTGCATAATAATGATGCCAACTTCAGCATCTCGGCTTAAATGGTCAATATCAAGTGTAATCATCCGATCCATCAATGCATCCTGAGGAATCTTAACCGCAGCGTAATCTTGCGGATTAGAAGTCAAAATAGACCTAAAGTCTGGATGCGCCTTGACATACTTCTCACTGCGAGCCCCACTTGATACCACAAGCATTTTTTCTTCAAAAGCTGTTAGCAATGGGTTATTCGCCTCTGGTGGCGAGCGCGTAAACTCATCATAAACAAGTGTATAGCCATTTTGAATGGCCTCAGTTAATACACTATCTTTCCACATCACCTTTGTTTCAGTCTCGCTACGTTTCACACTATGAACGTAACGGTCATGAACACTTTTGGTTTGCACACCATCATTTTGTCCGACTAGATTTGCAGATGTCAACCAATTGTCACCGGACAACAAGATCACCGGCTGCCCGAGCTTTGATGCAATTTGCAAGGCAAGAGTTGTTTTACCTGTTCCGGCTGGACCCCGTAAATGGACCGGAACCCCTGCATTCAAATATACAAGTGCCCGCGTTTCCAAAGAAATTATTTCATCATTTTCAAAAAGATCATTGCGTGGTTTAAGCTGAATCACATTTGACGTCACAACAAAATCCTCGCGCTTTATTCTACCTTAAAACTTCAATGCAGAAGTTCTTACAATCTCCAGTGTGACGCAATAAAAAAATGGATAAATGAAAAAGAATCTATACTTCTATAAATCATGTATATTTTCTTAATTAACTCAGGTAAACATGAATTATATTATTAATAACACTTATTTTTGAGAAAAACTTGTCTTACAAGTATTTTGAGCAAATGCGATCCAAAGATCTGCTCTAATCATGTTCCCAAGAGGGCCAAGTTTGCCTTTCAACTCTTCGGGCTTTTGAGCAGCAAGATCCGCAAATGTTTCAATACCAACCTGCTTTAAACGCCACACCATCCCCTCACCCAAGGTTGGCATACATGCAATAGTCGTCTCTGCAGTAAGGCCTGATGTTTCAAACGGAAGATTGTCAAGCTCTTCCATAAAACCGCTTAAATCTGATGTGTCCACACTCTCATGTGCCGCATCAGCGCAGTCTTCAGCATGGACTTCAGCGTCAGAAAGCTCCTCATGCTCATCAGTGACAGGCTCCGCCTGATGAGATGCATGATCTTGCGTGTCTTCAGATTTTACTTCCTCTACAGCCTCAGCCTGATCCTCGCAAAGAGAATTGTCCTTTAAGACAGCCTCCGATGCTTTCATTTCAGAAGCAACCGATGCTATCTCTTGTTCTATTTCTGGCTCTTGTTCTATTTCTGGCTCTTGTTCTGCTTCTGGCGCATGCTCTGCTTCTGGCTCTGCCTCTGGCATCGCTTCTAATACAGGCTCCGCACCAGATGAAACTTCTCGCTCAGGCTCAGCTTCAGTCTCTGGCTCAACTTCAACCTTCCTTGAAAACGATTTTGGATAAGCATTTGCAAAATTTTTGTGCGATGCAGGATTATTTTCAAGAATATCCGCAACCGGAGCACTAACCGGATCAACTGCAACAGGAGCAGAAATAGAATCTGATGGAGCATCAGCCTGTTCATTCTGTTTCGCAGGTACCAAACGGGATAAACGCTGCAAACGAAGTTGTCTAAGATGATCTTGCGCTTCGCTGCGAATGGCGCGCGCGCGCTGCCGATAATTTGAAAGATCTGACATTATGTATCTTAAAGTATGCGTTTATCTGATATTTTTGAAAAGGCGCGTATTACATTAGAAGGGGGCAAGCTCTACTGGAAAACAGCGCAAACACCCATCCCCTTCTTAAATTTTGAGATCTAAAAGTGTATTAGGCAGCTTGTGGTGAGGCTGTAAGGCCAACAGCTTCGGCATACTTCAACCAAGTCTCAACAGAAGCAACAACAATGCGAGCCTCAACAGCAATAAGCTCGATGCCAACCAGAGCAACACGAACAAATGCGTCGATGACAACACCTTTGTCAAGAATACGATCTATAACTTCAGCAAGACTTGCGGATGAAACGCTTTTTTCAATTGCCATGACTAAATTCCTTTTTCTACGATTTGAAGTTCTAAATATGGCTCGTGCCACATTCTAAAGTTCGATATTAAAGCTCTACCTAAACTAGGCAGTGCTGTGCGACGGGAAATAAGTAAGTGTGATGCAACCCCCCTTATTTAAGTCATGCTATTCTTAGTAAACTTCCCCTAAAAAATAATAAATAAAAACAACTTCACACCTTGTTTTTTAAAATAAATTGC
>JBCCCO010000139.1:0-5548 GCA_039033475.1 Pseudomonadota bacterium
CTCAACCACTACCGACTGAAGTCGGTAGGTTGCTTTATGACTAAAGTCATTAGGGTTTAATGTGCATGCTCCGCATGCAAGTTTGATATTCTCTTACCGCTTGAAAGCGGTGGTTTTAGACCACAAAAAGAGACAATAAAAACATATTTGACCGGAGAGACAGACTTAGATGTAAAGTTGGTTTAATGGGAGATCGAAACAAAATTGTAGGCTGGCCATGGTCCCGAAAGAGACATTGCTAAGTTCTGCGGCTCTGCCATTTCACTGTATGATTTTACACAGCCCTTAAAAGCTTCAATATTACCACGATCTACGAGAAAAGCGGCGTTAAAGATGTGACGTGTTTGGGCTGCCGGACTCATTTTTGGCATTGGTAAGATTTTGGTTTCTTTAACAAAAAAAGTCATAGCTTGAATCAGATCTGATGTAAATTTTTTGTAAGATTGAACACTATGATTTTTTGACGCCAATTTTTTTGCTTGGTTATGCAAATATTCTTGACCTGTCAGTGCGGCATTTGAATTTTGCAGCCCTTTATCTGAAGTGGTTTTTTTGGCCTGCCCCGTTTCAATAATCTTGATACCGAACTCAATTGTATTTGCAATATGATCAAGACACATCCCAAAACGTTCAGTGTTTTGGTCCAACAATTGCCGCACCTGCGCTTGGGAACGACAAACGGTACCAAGTTTTAACGGTAGAATGTCATAACTTTGTATAATGTTAGATAGAATGTTGTTGTGTCCGACAGCGATATCCATAACTCTTTTAGGATCTTCAAAGATCGCTGATATAGATTCAGGTCCGTGTATGATTTCGGGGCATTCACTGCAAATAGCAATAAACGATCCATAAGAAACCTGTAAAACTGAGGCCAGTCCAAATGCATTTTGGGGAAGATCAGATGCTTCTAAAGCTCTATTTCTACAGATACCATGAACAACCAAGGGCTTTTCGCTAAAACCACGAAATTTTGAAGATAGTTGATTTTGCTCATGCGGTATCATAGAGGTAGTATATTTTCTTGAAGAGATTTCCGCAAATTGTATACTTTAAATAAAAAATTGCAACCTGCAATCCTCACAACAAGTAACATGATTCTACGTAAAGATTACAGTATATATTCAAATTATTGTGTTAGAAATATTTTGCAAATAAAATGAAAATATTATAAATCTTCTTCACTCATCTTGTTTAAATTTGACAACAGATTTCCTAATTTCTGTTTTAATTCAATTTCTGTTTTTATAAGCTCTTCTTCATTTAGATATGAAAAGTGAGGTCTTTTGCGAATGCGAGCTGTTTGTTTTTCTTGTTTCTCCAGCGTATACAGTATCATATTGCTGCCCTTATTATTAATCTTTAGCAATAGAAAATCATTTTAACATGGAATAATAATAATTTTATCTAAACCAATAGTCGTATAAACAAATCTATTGGTTATGCGTTTTAACAGTCTTAATTTTATATGCCTTTTATGATTTCACCTTCTAATTTATTTGTTTCTTATTTTTATATTTCAATAACAATGCTTTGCTGCTTTGCCATCATAGCCTTAGCAAGCCCCCAAACATCATACGCTTGCGGTGCAAAGAACGATTGCCTCATACAAGACGGAAGCTACCGGATTATGCAGCCGGCGGCAGACGTAATGCCTGAACCGTTTGGCAAAAAATTGGGCGCGATTGTCTATATTCACGGGTGGCAAGGAAGTGCACAAGCCGTTATGCGCTTTTCTGCTTTAACAAAAGTAGCAAAAGAGCTTGGTGTTTTCCTGATAGCCCCGCAAGGTTTAGACAAAAGCTGGTCAATTCCAAAAGCTTTTGAGCAAAAGCGTGATGATGTTGCCTTTATTGAAAATGTTATTGAGGATAGCATCCGGCGCTTTCCAATTGATCGCTCTAAAATTATGATCAGTGGGTTTTCTTTGGGTGGGTCAATGACATGGTATATCGCATGTGCACGTGGAAACAAGTATGCAGGATACGCACCGATTGCAGGGGCATTTTGGTTGCCCTACCCTCAGTCGTGTAAAGCACCTATCTCAAACTTATTTCATGTTCACGGTCTAAAGGACAAAATGGTTCCTATGAAAGGCCGTCAGGTCACTTCAAGCGCCCGGCAAGGCGATGTTTTGCACAGTTTTAGAATGCTTGCAAAAGTCAACAATTGCAAAACAAAGCCTATAGATTTGCCCGAAAACTCTAGTCTAACGCCAGCACAAAACCTTAAATGTCACAAAGCCTCTTGCCAAAAAAGTTTCATTGAACTTTGCCTTCATGACGGTGGACATAGCGTTAAGCCGCAATGGATTGTAAGGGCATGGAAAATGTTGCAGCAGAAAAACGGCTGGAAATCATAAGGCATCTTTGACTATGACACATAATACGAATACTGCTTTACAAGCCCTATCAGGATTACGTGTTCTAGATCTGACACGTATTTTAGCTGGCCCAACCTGCACACAATTGTTAGGCGACCTTGGCGCTGATGTAATAAAGGTCGAACGACCAGGGCATGGTGATGATACTCGGGGGTGGGGACCTCCTTTTCTCAAAGATCAGAATGGCAATGATACCGATGAGAGTGCTTATTTTTTGTCTGCTAATAGAAGTAAAAAATCAATAGCTATTGATCTATCACAACCTGATGGTCAAAAAATCATTTCAGATATTGCAAAACAAAGTGATGTTCTTGTTGAAAATTTCCGCGTTGGTCAATTGGCACGCTATAATCTTGATTACGAAACATTAAAGCAGCAGAATGAAAAATTGATTTACTGCTCCATTACAGGTTTTGGACAAACAGGCCCCTTAAAATACCGGCCGGGATACGATTTTATGGCTCAAGGCATAGGCGGCATCATGAGCTTAACTGGATTTCCTGACGCTCAAGAAGGCGAACCAACAAAGGTCGGAGTTGGTATAACCGATGTCGTTTGTGGTATGTATGCTTGCACGGCCATCTTGAGTGCTTTGCACCATCGCCATCAAACTGGACAAGGGCAATACATTGATATGGCCCTGTACGACAGCCAACTTGCTTGGCTGATCAATCAAGGTGTTGGCTATCTTATTTCAGGTGAAGTGCCGCCACGCCGTGGTAATGAACACCCTACAATTGTGCCTTATGGAACGTTCCCTGCCTCTGATAAGACTTTTATTATTGCCGTTGGTAATGACACCCAGTTTGCTCGGCTTTGCCAAGTGCTCGGAGCACCAAAGATTGCACAAGATCTTCGTTTCAAACATAATGTGGATCGAGTTCGCAATAGATCCGAATTATTGCCGCTTTTAAACGACCTAACAGCTAAACAAACAGCGGAATACTGGCTTACCCAGCTTGAAGACAACCATATTCCCTGCGGTCCTATTAATAATTTACAGGATGCTTTTGATAACCCTCAAGCTCAACATCGCAACATGAGTATAACTTTACAACACCCTCTCGGACAGAACAATGAAGTATCACTCATAGGCAACCCAATTCAGCTCTCACAAACACCTGTTTCCTACAAACTTCCCCCTCCCCTACGTGGAGAACACACGCGGGAAGTATTGCAAGACATTCTGCGCATATCAGAATCTGACATCAGAATGTTAGAACAAGACGGAATTATTGAAGACTATCATGTGTCAAAATCAAAATGATTGATTAGGGGGGACTTAAAGCATGACAGGAGCTGAAATTCTTGCCCAAAAACTTGCCGCAGCTGGTTGCAAAAGAGCTTTTGGCATTCCTGGCGGTGAAGTTCTGGCGTTAATTGATGCGCTTGACAAAGCGGACATGAAATTCATTCTCACAAAGCATGAGAATGCGGCTGGCTTTATGGCTGAAGGCGGATGGCATGCAGATGGAGCCCCTGGAGTTTTGATCGCAACCTTGGGGCCTGGTGTTGCTAATGCCGTAAATGTTGTTGCCAATGCCATGCAAGACCATGTGCCATTACTATTTTTAACGGGGTGCGTTGATTGGGCAAAAGCCGAGCGTTATACACATCAGGTATTTGACCATCGTGCTCTGTTGTCGCCAATTGTCAAAGCAAGTTTTCGGGCCGAACATGGTAGTATCGGATTGGTCGCAGAAAAAGCGCTAGCCATTGCTTGTGAGGACCAGCCTGGCCCAGTTCACATTGATTTACCGATTGAGGTTGCTGAACACCCTTCTAAAGAGACTGTGAGGCCGCTCTTAAATCCAGTTTTGAATTCTGCCGCATTTTCAGCAAGCCAAAACAGTGTTTTCAACCACGCCATCCTTGAATTGCAGAATGCAAAAAAACCCATTGCTATTGCGGGGCTTGATGCAGTGAATGGAAATGCAAGTGGCATTATTAATATCTTTTGTCATGAACATAACATTCCTCTTATCACCACATATAAAGCCAAAGGCATCATTGATGAAGAAGACCCTCTTGTTATTGGTGGAGTTGGACTCTCCCCCAAAGCTGATCAAATTGTCCTGCCCTTGCTTGAGAACTCCGACTGTATAGTTCTACTAGGGTATGACCCCATTGAGATGCGCGCCGGTTGGTGTCACCCCTGGACAGAAGAAAAAACCGTTATTGAAATCTCTCCAGTTCTACGCACTCATGGTATGCACTGGGTTAGTCACCGCCTCCACGGCCAAATTGTTCCTACACTTACTCAAGTACATGAAACTCTGAACAAACAAGCTTCTTCCACAAAATGGCAGGATGGAGAGGCACAAACGGCAAGGGATGATTTGAGATCAAGCTTCATGCCGCGAGCTTCCGAAGATCCAGAAAGTTTTGGACCGGAGTTTGTGTTTTCTATTCTTAATAAAATTCTTCCTAAACAAAAAATAGCAACCGCTGACAGCGGGGCACACCGTATACTTCTTAGTCAGATATGGACATGCCATGAACCACGCTCATTGCTTCAATCGACAGCTTTGTGCACAATGGGGTGTGCCGTTCCCCTAGCAATGGGATATAAACTTGCCAAGCCATCACATCATGTTGTCGCCTTTGTAGGAGATGCGGGTTTAGAAATGGTATTGGGAGAACTTGCAACTCTTCGAGATTTGAAACTCCCTATTTTGATCGTCGTTTTGGTTGACGAAAGCCTGGCTCTTATTGAACTTAAACAGCGCGCAGCAAAACTTAGTAATCTTGGTGTTGATTTTTACGGTTCAGATTTTCCAGCTATTACAAAAGCCTTAGGAGGATATGGTTGCTGGATTGATACCAAAGAAGAGTTAGAACAAGAAACCAAACAAGCCTTGTCTCGCGATACATTCACAGTTCTTGCCTGCCGTATTGGCCAACACGCCTATGATGGCAAGTTTTAAAGCATTAGAATTAAATTCTACAGCATGTCAACTTCGGCTACGCCTCATCTGAAAAGCTGTAGTCTTTTTAAAACGAGCAATTTTACAACCTGAATTGAATTCAATTCAGGTTGAATCGCTCTAGGTAGTGGACTCATAAAATTCGCACCATAATCTTATAGAAGCCAATTTTATGAGCGCCATGAAATTTTTTACACTTTTCTCATAGCGTGTTGCAATTCTTCGAAATGATTTTTTC
>JBCCCO010000140.1:0-5513 GCA_039033475.1 Pseudomonadota bacterium
ACCATCAATCTCATCATAATCTTTAAATTCGCCAAAACGCTTTGTAATCGCCGCCGTCAATGTCGTCTTACCATGATCAACGTGACCAATCGTTCCTATGTTACAATGCGGCTTATTACGCTCAAATTTTTCTTTGGCCATAACCTCTATCTCTATCCTGTTACTGTCTAGTCGTTGTATATATCTAACATAGTTTTGGAGCGGGTGAAGGGAATCGAACCCTCATCTTCAGCTTGGAAGGCTGTTGCTCTACCATTGAGCTACACCCGCATTAAGAGCGAATTAAAGAACACACTCCAAGTTTAAAACCAAGATACAAGAAGTAGAAATTCCCAACTTCTGATATCTGGCTTGCTGTTTGGTGGAGGGAGCTGGATTCGAACCAGCGTAGGCATAGCCAACGGATTTACAGTCCGCCCCTTTTAACCACTCAGGCACCCCTCCATCCTCGTTATTATAGAATTATGTGATATCCATCCATAATTACTAGAATATATAGCCTGTCGTTATGCGTTTCGATAAAACTGTTGTCAACACTAAAATATAAAGGTACCGCAGCAAAGATACACTTGTTATACAATCAACCATTGTAACATTGCTTTTTTGCGGTATCGACTGCTGCTATCCCTTCTATCGAATGAAGAATATTTCTTATGCCATCACACGCAAAATCAAAAACAAAATCTCATAAAAATCATGCACACAAATCACGTGCCTTTAAAAGGTCAAGTGTCGCCCAAAAAACATGTCTGATTTTTGGGCTGCATAGCGTTTCTGCTGCTTTGCAAAACCCCAATCGTGTTTGCAAACAGTTGCAAGTGACACAAAATGCACTCCAAAAGCTGGAAAAGGTCTTGTCGTCTTCATCTGTTGCTGTTGAGATTGTAGAGTCCCGGGATCTTGATCGGCAACTTGGAGCTGATGTTATTCATCAAGGTGTGCTGTTGAAAGCGGATTTCTTAGATATACTTGATCTTGAAGATTTGCATCCAAGCTCTCATTCTCGGGTTCTTGTGTTGGATCAAATTACAGATCCGCATAACGTAGGGGCTATTTTAAGAACAGCAGCAGCGTTCGAAACTCAAGCACTTGTTATGACCCAGCGTCACAGCCCTCAGTTGTCCGGGGTTTTAGCCAAAACCGCATCTGGTGGGTTAGAGCATGTACCGATTTGCCTTGTGTCAAATCTTGCTCGTGCACTTGAGCAGCTTGGCAAAAAAGAATACTGGCGCATTGGGTTAGACAGTGATGCCGAGATAAACCTGGAGGATCAGGATCTAGAACGCCCGGTTGCTTTGGTTTTGGGGGCTGAGCACAAAGGCATTCGACGGCTTACACAAGAAAATTGCGATCAAATTTGTAAAATTAAAACAGCAGGTGCTTTGAAAAGTCTAAATGTATCGAATGCCGCAGCAATTGCCTTACATACAACGTATTGCGCATCTTAAAACATATTGTATGAGCTTAAACTTAGCACTGTTTTCTAAAATTTAGTGACATCAAGCTGATATCAATTCCCTTCGGAACGATTTTAATAAATTTCTGACATCTCTTAAGGGTAACAGACATATCCGCTGAGAAAGTCTGACCTTTAACCGCAAGAACAAGTGTGCTGCCTTTCACGCGTCCTGTGACATCGCCTGTAAGTTCAAAACCTGTTTCGGCCCACGTGCCTGTAACTTGCCCCTTCTTTGTTTGATATTCACTGCTTGCAGTAATTTTATAGCTTGGACTTGCGCAACGAATGTTTTGGCGCAGTTTTCTGCCTCCTTCTGAAGGAAAATAGGTTGCACGACATTTGAGCGTTTCTTGCTGGCCACCAGAAAAAACAATAGATCCTTTTCCATTCCAATACCCATCGAGTTTTTTAAAAAAACTGCGGTTTGCCCATGCGTCTTGCGGCGTTATTGCAAGAGATGCAACAGTAAAAACAACAGCTGTTAAAACGAAGAAGACGGCTTTACAATTTATTTTCATTATGTTTATGGTCAACATATTTCAGATCCCGGATGTGTTAAAAAATTCATAATTATTAATAAAGCTTCGGAGCAAGCATCCCAAATAATTTAATATGTACTATTATACAGGCTTGTTCATGAATAAAAGATAACAAAATAATGTTCTGTAATTTTTTTAGCATGTTTTGCTATTCCAACTTAAACATATCTCAGATCTAGCATATTCGGGTATTCCAGACTTTGCGGTGCAGAGTGTATCGGAGCACTATGGCGATAAGGTGCAAAAGGGATAAAGTTTGGCTGTTTTGCCGCCTCATTATTGATATTGCAAACAAATCCACCAAGAGAACTCTGCTCTTCACGATGACGCAACTCAATAACCAAGTGATCTTTGGTATTGTGGGAAATGAAACGGTCTGCCCCATTGTTTTTATGCCTTGGTATACGAAGCGCTGCCACTCTAACACCATGTCCATCTGCTTCACTTAAAGGCACCGCAACATCATTGCAGGTCACAAGATGGCGCTTAGGATTAAGCGCTTTGACACGGAGTTGTAGCCTTTGTAAAGAGGCAGAATAGTGCAGTGCTGACGAGATACGATGCTTTTGTGATGCTATAGGGATATTTATCGGCTCTAAAGCGTGAGAGAGCTCCAGTTCAACGTCATCTAGAACAACTTTGCCAATTTTGGGAAACCGTCTTAAAAAATGTGAGGCAAACCAATGCTCATTAAAAGCATAACCATGATTTTTGAGGTCATTTAAAACTTTGGTAAAGTCTTGATATAGAAAATAGGGTAACATCAACTCATTTTGCAGTTTGGTTCCCCATCGGATCAAAGGTTTATGAAATGAGTGAGATTTTAGGCGTGCAAAAATCGCCTTTATAAGCAACATTTGCAGTAAACATGCTTGTTCGTTTGGGGCCATCGCAAACCCTCGAAGAACGATACAACCCTCGTGTTTTTGTGCCGACTGTGTTGTGGGGACTGCATCTTCATTATAAAGATCGGCTATTCCAATCTCGGCGCGGCGTTCTGATCCATTTGCACCGATCAAAAATGACTTGAGACTATTTAGAACCGTTGTCAGGTCTTTTCCATGTAACGGTGTTGATACAATATAATCTAAAGTTTTTTCCAGCTCATAAAGTGCATCATATCTATGTTCATCAAGACGGGCATGATTGCTATATGGCCCGACGGACGGCGAGGAAAACAAATAAGACAAAGACGGATGATTTTGCCAATAGGTAATTGTGCTTGTTAAAAAATCGGGCTGTTTTACAAACGGGCTCGAATCATAAGTTATCCCCCCAACATAAATTGGTGAAACCTGTTCAGTCATTTCTAACGTTTGTGATGTCGTAGGCTGAGAAATCGGATCTTTTGGCAATAATCCACATTCTTCAGCTTGTTTGTATATAACTGAAACAAGAGCAGAGAGTTGCCCCCAATTTTTGACGATTGGCAGCTGCGCATATAGACATCCCTCTCCAGGCGTGATGGAAAGAAATTGCAGGCCAGGATTGAGTTCTGTCTTTGGGAGTTCTTCTATTTGAGAAGGTTTTAGATCATCTGATTGAGTGGTTTCAAAAACAATCGGCGTATTCTCCATGCGCCAGTACAAGACGAGCTCCCAAAGGGGCTGTGTTGGTGTGTGGGTTTTATGCTTGAAACTGCGAATAATCCCTTTTCTGGCATAACGTGTTTTGAGCCGCCTAACGAGAGAACGAGCAAAGCGTTTCTTTGTTGGCCCCCGGACCGCATGGCACCATTCTGGCTCATTTTTCTTCTGCTCAGATACAAAACAGAGTTGACATGACATAGCTAATTTTGAATGTGAGGCGCGTAAAGAACCATCCAGCCCTTTGGCAAGACGCTCAATCTCTTTCCAGTGTGATGCACTGATGTTTGGTATTTTAGGCGCTGGATTTCGAATCATAATGCAAGGCTATGTTGTTTTTTTTCATTAAGCAAAACCTTAAAGAATTTTAGATGCCCATGAATTTCTAGATAGAGCCAGGACCTGTTGACGCTCATCGCATGGAAGCGTTGCAAGAACCCAATCCATTTTATTTTCTAAAGTTAGGAATTTGTTTACATATGTTAATCTAATTTTACAGAAGTTAAAGCTTATTATTAACGAAATAACATAACTGAAATTGTTTGTTAGTAAGATGGTGATGTTGCAGTTGTATAGAGTCATTTATGTAGTGCTTATTTTTTCGACGTGCTATGTCTGTTACGTTGAGGTTTCCCATGCAAGTGCTACTCTAGAGGTTTTCTTAACTAACGAAGATAAGTCATTATTTTTTGAGTATATCACGTTAGGCACAGCACTTTTGTGCCTTTGCTACCTTTTGTGGCAAGCAAATCGTTATGTGTCTCAAGAAACGCGGCTCGAGCCTCTTGGTGGCCCCGTCTCAAAGCTCCCTCTTCCTCACGTAATAGCCTGGTTTGAATTTCCAGATGATCTTCATAGACGTGTTACCATTGATAAAGGTATCTTTCGTATTGGCCGCCACGAAACAAATGATTTTTGTTTAAGAGGCCCTGCGGTTCATAGCCATCATGCCATTGTGCGTCTTACCAGCGATGGAGTTTTTGTGATCGCAGATCTTAATGAGCGCGATGACTTTGGCATTTTTGTTAATGGCGTACAAACCAAACGCACAATTTTATATCATAATGATCAGATTAAATTTGGGGGGGTTTGTGCACAATTTAAAATGAGACATTACGATGTCGAGCAATTAGACTTTATAAAAGACAAAGCTCATTTGGGAAGAAGGGCGCATTTTGAGAATTATGGCCGTTTCAATCGTTGCCTTATACCCCAGAGGAAAAAAGCATGAGACGTATAAATGCGTTTATTTTCTCTAGAACGCTCTGCAAAATTTTTTGAGCATTTACTTATTTTCCTTTTCATTAGGCAGGCATATTCTGCTGCTATCAATTCTCTCCTACAAAAATAGATCCTTGATAAGGCTATTAAAATCCCAAACTGATATGTATTTAGCCAGCCGCTTGTAGAGAAGCTTACAATGGCTCTATAGGTGTTTGATTACATAAACTTAATCCAGCGGCTGTTTTGAGGCCTTGTTACTCACCGGAGCAGATAGCAAAGTGGCATCTACAATTTTGCCTGACTTAAGTAAGAGACTATGTTTGGATAAGCACGTATTTACCGCCCGTCAAAATCTTCTTTGAAAAATCATATTTCTCCAAAAAAGGACGAAAATCACAGACGCTAATCTCGCCGGGGATCTCATAGCCAAAGGAGATGAGCTTAAATCACGAGCGCAAACTAAAAAAAGTCCAACTGTCATAAAAACATAGAATAAAATGTTTATTGTCTTCTTGTAACGGATATGAATTCGTTATCAATATGAACCCGTTATTTGTGATGAAAAACTAAACCACTACCGGCTATAAGCCGGTAGGTTTATCTTCGGTATGATTTTCAATGTAATTGAGGATGATTTCATTTGTTACGTTTCCAGAAGTTGTACAGAAATACCCCCTTGCCCAGAACCGTCTCCCCCAATAGCGT
>JBCCCO010000141.1:0-5483 GCA_039033475.1 Pseudomonadota bacterium
AAGTGTTCTGTGGTTGAGGCTTTCCCAATCCATATTTTTTGTATTGCCATACTGCGGCGGTAATCCGGTCATCTGCGATCCCATACATTATAAGTGTTCCTATCTACAGACGTTATGTCGTTTAACATTATTGCGCCTGACTTGAGTTAAAGCTCATCTTTAAGATCGCAAAGATCAACCTTGTTTGGAACGGATTCCGGGTGTAGTTCTTGGATAGCCATTCGTAACCTCCAGATTAGGTTGCGTTTCGGTTAGGCCTCGTTGGTGTTGGCGCACCTTCGGGGCCGATTTATGCTTACATCTCAAATATAATACTGAGTATGATGTTTGTCAATAATTAAAATCATATTTAGCTTGATAAAATCATTTCGTTGCATTACACTCAGTAAGATGAACGGAAATGAAGTCAAAAAAATAATAGAAAAATGTAGGGTATCTCAGGCCGAGTTTGCCAGACGTATAGGCGCACATACAAATACAGTTAACGATTGGTGCAATGATCGCAAGCCACCGTCAGGAGTTGCTACAACTTTGTTAATTCTGCTACGAGGCAAGCCAGAACTTATTTCTGAGCTTGAAAACTACTCAAGCAATGGACAAAAAAATCTTGTTGACCATCTCGCAATGGATGAAGCTGGCAACGTTGAATTTGCCCCAGAACCATTTGATAATAAAATCTTAGAACCAGCCGACTTTTCTTAATGTACTTACTTGATACCAATGTCATTTCCGAATTGAGAAAAACGGAAGCTCAGGGTGTAGATAAAAATCTACTTGCATGGGCAAAATCCGTGTCACCTGATAAACTCTTCTTGTCTGTCATCACTATTTTGGAACTTGAAAAAGGCATTCTACTTGTTGAAAGACGAGATAAGCAAAAAGGAGAAATATTACGAAAATGGATGACACGACATGTCTTGCCAACATTCTCCGATAAAATTATTTCTGTTGATCTTTCTGTAGCTCTTAAATGTGCAACTCTACATGTCCCTGATCCGCGACCGGACCGTGACGCCATTATCATGGCAACGGCACTTGTTCATAATATGATTATCGTTACTCGTAATATTAAAGACTTTAGAGGATTAGAGATTGAAGTAATTAATCCTTGGTCAACTTAAATATTGTAGAAACCCAGAAATAAAGACTCGAAATAACATTCCTGCAATGTAGGGTTGTGCTTCACCATTACTTAGGCACATCATGATAGATATCAGATCTATTTCCGACCTTATTTCTTCTCTCCAAGGAATAAAGGATTTGACTCAAAGCATTGTTGTAAGCCGAGATAGTCGGGTAGTCGAAAGTAAGACGAACGAACTCAGGGCTGAAGTCCTTCTCGCTCTTGATAGCGCACTCTCGTCCAAGACGGAGCAACTCACGCTCGTAGATGAGATACGCTCTCTTAAAGAAGAAGTTCTGCAACTTAGAGATTGGAGCGCAGATAAGGCCCGTTATGAACTCAAAGAAATTGCTCCCGGAGTCACGGCCTATGCGATCAAAGAACCTATGCAAGATGGTGAGTTTAAGCACCATATATGTGTAAAATGCTTTCAACATAACAAAAAGTCCATTCTTCAAAAAGAAATAAGAAGCCCAGGAAGGGCGAGAGTTTTAACGTGCAAGGAATGTAAATCTGATTTTTATATTTCTGGTATTCCTAAGGCTGAACATAGAAATTATCACATTTAGGATTGTGCTATGTTACAAATTGCCAATGGGGTTGCATTAGCTCCTTCAAAATACAAGGGCAATAAAAAAATACTCCCCATTGATACAATTGGAGTTATAGAATTTTGAGAAAAGCATTTAATTTTCTTCTAAAAATTTATTCGCGATTTATATACTTTTTTAATGTTGTTTTTGTCTGCTTTGGTGCACTTGCATGTCTATCCGTAGCATTAAGGCAACTTGTTTTGTGGCTGCGCTCTGGAATATATTTTCATAGAGACCTATTTTGGCTTTCTGCTGACGCTAGTTGCGCTGCTACAGGGTGGAAGCCAAAAGGATGGAAAGGTCTTGATTTGTGCAGACCAGAATATCTTAATTTTACAGATTGGGTTGGCCTGAACCAAATATTGAACTACTTGTTTGATATACATTTGATTATAATTTACATTATTTCTGCAATTTGCATAAGCTTAATTATCATTCCACAAGTGGCTTTTATAAGTTTATACAATGATGATGATTTTTGTTAGCATCGTCTACTCAATCCCCAAAACGTTAGAAACGCCGCGCTCTGCTAATATTGATCCTGTATTTGCAATGGTTTGCTCTCTTAGGAGTCTACGCAGTCGGTCTCTCTGTGACTTTGAAAGCTGCCTTAATATGTTATCCTGGAATTTCTTATCCGTTGTGGTCCAAAGCCGGGCAAGCTCATTTGCATTCCTTTGAGTGATGCCCCGCTTAACCCGATCGGTCATGGCTTTTACTGTGCCTGGCGCGTTACCAGTGGCTGCATTAGCAATGATATTAGCGTCTTCCTGGGCTTTCTTATTAGCTTCTGCCAAAGGTGTCGTTCGTGATCCTTGGAATGCGTTATTTGTATTTTTGGTTTGCTGTTCAATTCTAAATTGCTTTAAAAGCCTAGACGCATGTTTCTTGCCAAATACTTCACGAATAGCACGCACTGCTGGTACGCTTAGATAGCTTTGGATGCGGTCTGTGTTTTCAATATCATCCATTATTTTTCTTGCGACACCTAAGCGAGCTAAATCTTTTTGAGCGTCAGTCATTTTTCTAAATTGCTTCAAAAATTCTCTTTGCGAATTGCCAACATTCTTTGTGAACTTAGATCCCAATTCAAGAGCCTCTTGTTCAGCTTTGCCAATAGCGTAAGCTTTACGCGTTGGGCCAAGCAAGCCTAGCATACCAACAATCTTCCCTTTTTCCTCACTGACGAACACCATACCATCTGGTATAGAGATCAGCGTTTCTATAGTTTGGCGCGTTCTTTCCATATTGAATGGGATGTGGTTGCGATATTGCGAACCATTTATAAATTGCGCTCCTACGCGGAAAATATGTTAAAAAGATGTTGTAAAGTGGACTGAGGGTTTTATATTTTATATTGCGATTAGTGGCTATGGTGCAGTCTGTTTGACAACAACCACCAAACACAAATCCAATACACTACATCCTAACCATCTGGAGGTGGCGTGTAAGGCCCTTTGCTAGAATCCCAAATGCGACCTGTTGCAGGGTCGTACAGCACAGCTTCCCCATTAATAATTGTTAAGACAACGCCTTGTGTGGGGGTGTCGCTGCCTGGGAGGATGGTTACGCTCGTCGCTCCAGAATCTGAGCTGTAGATCAATGCACCATGATCGTTGATAGAGAGAGTGGCTCCAAGACCGATTGGTTCACTTGATACAGTTGATATGCTGCCTGTTTGATTATCGGTCAAAGTCAACATCGCAGCAGGGTGACCAAATTCTGTTGTTGCTCCACCTGGGATAGGTGTTGCGGTCAGTGAATAATGCCCATCCCAACTTGAAAACAGAACACCACCGTCTACAGGAACAGTGAGAGTTTCCCCTTGAGCAAGGCCGTAAGAACTAATATCCAAAATATCTTTGAAAAATTCTTCAGGTAACACGTTAGCTGTAATGATTTCGAGAGTAGCAGCAGTTGGAGGCGTTAAAACCCTTCTGCTTATATGCGGACCTAAGCCCCGCAAAACGCCACTGATTTGTTGAGGTGTCATAAGACTAGCACTAGTCCAGGTTCCCTGCCTTAGGGCAAGCAATTCACTAATAAGCCGCTGAATATTTTCAATACTCAAAGAAGAAAGAATTTCCGTTTGGTCGATAAGAGGTTGTTGGCTAAAAAAACTCGCGGCAAGTAAATTATCTGCCGGGTTATTTCGTAGTAAGAGGTAAACGAAAAAGGGAAATGTGGTTTGTAGATCATAGGCCAGAAGAAAATCCGTATAGATACTGGGCCCAAACTGACTATAAGCCTCACTAGGCGTCATATTAAGAATCGGCGCATACAAATCTTGTTTGTTTATTCTCTCGTTAATATAAACTTCACGTAGGCTTGAAGAAAGCTTCATTGACGCGAAAACTTGTAGGCGCAAAAGTGCTTCCATATT
The DNA here is from genome assembly GCA_039033475.1 of Pseudomonadota bacterium. GTDB lineage: Bacteria > Pseudomonadota > Alphaproteobacteria > Rhizobiales > CBDHHC01 > JBCCCO01. The sequence continues at coordinate 4,100 of JBCCCO010000141.1, forward strand.
AACAAAAATGTCCATAATTTCACTTGGGGCTAGGTTTTGAATGTCGTAGTCAACAAACATTGCTTCCAAATATAGCTCATCAAAAAGCTGAGCTGTCAGTGTAGGATTTTTAGATGCAATTCTTGTGAGGATTGTTTGTACATTGGCTTTTGAGCTTGAAATTATTAGATATCGTATTATGTTGCTATGATTGTCAGTTACCCTATCTAGGCCACTTAAAAGCCCAATGAACCCCTGTAGATTTAATTGATCTAAAATAAGAGATGCAATTGTGAAATCACCCGAGCTGAGGCGCAAAATAATCCGGGCGACGGCCTTTACATCAACAAGATTGCTATCAGGATTATTTAATAATATGGTCATTTTTCTTAGTATTCTATCATAGGTAGCAAAATCTAGGGAGCCTATTGCTTTCACCGCATTCTCAGCACTTACTTGAGTATATGCGGCACCAATCAGATATTCTACCAGAACAGTACTCCCTCTTGTTATTGGTAAATTCGACTTCAAAAGCTCAAAATCCCCAACTGCGAGCAGTGCGCCGAGTTCTTTCCACTTTCCGTCTGCTTTGAGCTTATTCAGATAATATTCAACGCTTTTACCAAACCCGCTAGCCACTTTCTTTAGCAACCCATAAGCCAGCGTTGGATTAAGGAGTGCAAGGTCAGTAATGTAATTTACCCAAAAGTCTTCTTCTTCTTTTTTTGCTTCAAAAGCTTTATAGAGCGCGGCAGATGCATTATTGGGATCGCTTCCTGCGGGTAGGCTTGAGGCGAACGAGTACGAGCTTTGCAGTGCGGCTGGAAGGTCTATATCTGCCATATCTGATAGTAAGGCCGAGAATAAAGCAGGGTTACTTTCAAAAAGGCTACCGAGCGCGGCACCAACATGTTGATATGTGCCTTGTTGTACGCCCAGGCTGATAAGAATACCAGCAAAATAGTAAGTAAGATCCTCAATCCCCTCGTTTTTTGCTATCTCTATGGCATCAGAATCTTCTAACCACTCAAGCATGCTTACAATATATTCACTTGAAAGAGCACCCTTAATCAAGGTTGTGCTACTTAGATTGGTATCTTTAAGAGAAATAAAATAAGCCAACATAGTTTGAGGAAGAATTGCCTGCCACGCAAGCATAGTGAGTGAGGGGATTGTGTTTTGTCCACCACCCCCACCTGGAGGAGGAGTGTTGCCGGCATCGTCAGCACCGCCACTATACCCTACCACGGCCTCAGCCTGCATTGTGTTGAACGTAAAAGTCATTGTTGCGACGGCGCTTTTTAGTGGTATATCAGGTGGGGTCGGGTGGGCGTAGAGTTTATCGATAGAGTTCAAGACATTATCGATGAAAAACTTTGCATTGGTATCGCCGCCCTCAGATAAG
>JBCCCO010000142.1:0-5419 GCA_039033475.1 Pseudomonadota bacterium
TAAAATTTCTTTTGAATAGAGGTTGAAAAATGAAAAATATTTCTGCCAGATATTATACCTTTTTATTTTTATTGGTTTTTTATTCATCTTCTTTTGCCCATGCTCAGTCTGGAATTGTTTTAAATCCTTCACCACAAAATCAACAACAGACACCTAATACAGCTCTTACAGGTTCTGATGGACCAAGTGCGCAACAGCTGTTATCGCAATACCCAAATGGAGGGCCGCAACTGACTACTAATGTGCTAAGTGCGTTGCAAAGAGATCCTAGTTTAGCTGACGCAGTAGCTGCATTATTGTCATCGGCTAACAATGCACAAAGTGCTTCAATCCTCTCAGGTTTAGGGCAAGCAATTGTTAATGCAAGTCCACAAGCGGCTTCCCAAATGGCCGGTGCAATTCTGAAACAATATCCAAATGGAGGTGCAAACCTTTCAGGGTTGGTTCAGGGGATAACAACGAGCTTTCCTACAGCATCACAGTCTTTTGCAGCGCAGGCTGTTGGAAGTAATCCGGCTATTAGAAGTGCTGTTGCGACTGGACTTGGAAGCGCATCGCAAACTCTTAGAAAAAGCAATAATGTTGTTGGTGCAAATATCATTAACTCGGCGGTTGCTTCTGTGAATAACGATAGTTTTGCAACAGCATTTAATTCTGCTGCGGGCAATCAAACAACAACTCAGGTTAATAACCCTTCAGGTTCAAATAATCAGCAAGGTGCAAATGATCAAAGTGCGACTGGAGCAACAGGGGCTACAGGAGCAACCGGCGCTGTTGCTGGCAATGTTGGAACATTATCATTCAACTCCAGCGGAGGTGGCGGAGGTGGAGGGGGTATCATAAGCCCAAATTAGTTTTAAGAGAACTCTGTTGAGAGTAAGTGTTTTTAATTTTTAGTACAATTTATGTTTGCGTGATACAGCACACATTCTCAGGCGGCACAGATGCTTTATAATAAAATATTACCTTATATAAATACTTTTACTGGAGTTTGTCTCTTCGCTTTCTTGGCACTTGTTGCGGATGTTAAAGCGCAAGAGATTGAAGAGCCGGACGATGTTTATACGGTCGAGCAGCAAGGAGCAGCGATAGGCGTGCGTGAAAGGCCTCGGCCTGATTATGACCCTGTTGGCGCTAGGATAGGCTCATTTTTGTTTTATCCGTCGGTTAAAACAGGCGTTGAATTTGATGATAACATTTTTGCATTATCATCGGGCGCAGTGGACGATATTATATACCTTATTGACCCACAGCTTGTTTTGAAATCTCAATGGTCAAGGCATAGATTGGATTTTGATTTCTCTCTAAATCATAAGGAGTATCAAGACAATGATGATGAATCATATACTGACTACAAAGGTACAGTGGAAAGTACAGTTGATGTAACTCGTGATTTTAAAATTGATGCCAGTCTTTTTGGTGGGGTTTTACATGAGCCAAGAGGTTCTGCTGATTCTCCAACGGCATCAACAGCTGCAGAGCCAACTGAGTATTCACAAGTTGAGGCAAAAGTTTCTCTCAATAAGACTTTTAACCGTTTAACGATGTCTTTTGGTGCAGCATATCTAGAATATGATTATGATGACGTGAGTGCGTCTGGCGGTGGTGTCATTGACCAGGATAACAGGGATGGTGATATTGTCACTCTTGTTCAGAAAAGTTCGTATGAATTTTCCCCAGGCTACAAAGCTTTCGTCTATGGTGAATACAATACTCGTGACTTTGTTGGTAATCCAGGTTTGGATCGTGACTCTGAAGGGTATCGCATTTTAAGCGGTGTTGAATTCGAAGTTAGTCGTATTTTAAAAGGTGAGGTTGGTTTGGGATATCTTGAACAGGATTATTCGGAAGCAACTTTTGAAGATATTGATGGCTTTTCATATCGTAGTGGTTTTATTTGGCATCCAACGAGTTTAATGACTATTAAAGCGAATGGCGAGCGCAGTGTTGCAGAGACGGTTGTCTCTGGTGCATCTGGACGCCTTGATACAACTGCAGCTGTTACGCTCGATTATGAGATATTGAGAAATCTTATTGCTTCTCCATTTTTTAGCTATCAGTTTAGTGACTTTAAGGGGGATGCACGTGAAGATACGTATATTACGACAGGTATGAACGTGGATTATATGTTAAACCGTCATTTTCATTTCGGTATGTCTTATAATTATATAGAACGTGACTCAAATGAAGTGGGCCTAGATTACGATCGTCAAAAAGTAGGGGCTCATGTTAAAGCGCAATTCTGAGTTTGTAGAAGATGAGTATTACTATAATCAGGTACACTCCGATTTTAATGATAAGATTTCTGCAGAGTTTTTAGATTTACATACACTTTTTCAAATTTTGGCACGACGGTTTCGTCTTATTGTAATTTGTGTTTTAGCCATATTGTGCTTGTCTGTGCTTTATCTTATCACGGCGACGCCAAAATATACCTCACAAACTCTTATCTTAATTGACCCAAGAGAGCAAAAAGTTCTTTCAAGCGATGCTGTGGTATCAGGTTTGGGGACAGAATCTTCTGCCGTTGAAAGCGAAGTCGAAATTATCAAATCAAGAGCGATTGCAAATCGTGTTATTAAAAAATTAGATTTAGCGAATGCCGCAAAAACAGCCAGTGTGCTATCGGCCTTAAAGTCATTGGTGTTCACTTCAGTCGCAACGCCGGAGGATAGAGAAAAAAAGGAGTTGATTGCTCAAGAAAAGCTGCTTGAAGGATTTTCTAAAAATTTATCCGTTAAGCGCAAAGGATTAACTTATATTATAGCAGTTGGGTATACATCTTCAGACCCGCAACAATCAGCAGATATCGCAAATGCTGTTGGAGATGCTTACTTGAACGAACAACTTGAAGCAAAATTTAATATTACACGACGCGCAAGTGTGTGGTTAGAGCAGAAGTTAGCTGAATTGAGAGATAAAGTCCGTGTAAGTGAAAAAAGAGTTGAGCTTTATAAAGTTGAAAATAATTTGGTTGAAGCGGGTGGTAAAACGCTTAGTGAGCAGCAAATCGCTCAATTGAATACGCAGTTGATAGATGCAAGAGCTAAAACAGCTGGAAGTTTTGCAAAATATCAACAAGCAAGGCAGATGTCTAAGCGCGGTGGTCAGCTGGCGTCGGTTGCTGATGCCTTGCAATCTGTCGTAATTTCTGGGTTGAGGAAACAGCTTGCAGAAGTCGGACGTAAGGAAGCTGAGCTTAAAAGTCGATATGGTCCAAAACACCCCACTGTTATTAACATTCAAGCTGAAAAGCGCGATATTTCAAAGCAAATTCGTGGTGAAGTTGCCCGCATCATTGCAAATCTTAGAAACGAGTATGAGGTTTCAAAAAGCCAGGAAGATTCTCTAAAGAATTCTTTGGAGGAATTAAAACAGCAAAATAGCATTAAGAATGCAGCTTCAATTAAATTAAGAGAATTACAGCGCATTGCTCAGGCAGAGCGTGCAGCTTTTAATGCTCTCCTGGGGCGTTTTAAAGAAACAAGCGCTCAAGAAAGTTTGCAAACGGCAGATGCGAGAATTATTTCTGAGGCGACACCTGCAATAAAGCCAAGCAGTCCTAAAAAGTTCTTAATGATCATTGGTGGAATTTTTGTAGGAATATTTGTTGGGATCTCATTTGCGTTTCTAAAAGAATATTTTGATAATGTTTTGCGCTCTAGTTCTGAAGTTGAACAGCATATTGGTGTTCCACATTTGGCATCAATACCATTAGTGGATGATGATAAAGCAAAAACCTCATCAAATTCTTTAAGGAGATTTTTTAGTGTCTTCAAATCTCATTCCAAAAAAACGACTACAGTAAAAAATGGCGTTGGGACACCTGTTAATAGAATCGTTATTGATACACCGCTTTCAGGTTATAGCGAAGCGATACGATCTTTGCACATTACGGCAAGGCTCAATCAGTTGGGGCCATCTTCAAAGATTATAATGGTGACTTCAGCTCTACCTAATGAGGGGAAAACCACCACTTCACTTAATCTTGCTCAATATGCGGCGCTGTCTGGTGAGCGAACACTTCTGATTGATGCGGATGTGCGTAATCCATCTCTTACTGCTCAATATTGTGCTAACACATCTCAAGGGTTGCTGAATATTCTTGAAGGTAGTGTAGGTTTTGCTGAGACCTGTATCAAAGATAGTGAAACCAACTTGGATTTTCTACCAAATACCAATAGGGCTCAACTGCAACAACCTTCAGAAATCCTTGGTTCTGAGCCTATGATTTCACTTATTAATGACTTGCGAGGATCTTACGATCTTATCATTATTGATGTTGCGCCATTATTGCCTGTTGTTGATGCACAAGTTTTGTTGCCTCATATTGATAAAGCTGTGATGGTTACAGAATGGGGAGCTACCTCTCGAAATTCTGTTTTAACAGCCCTCAAACCGTTTCGCCATTACCGGGAAAAGCTTTTAGGTATTGTGCTAAATAAAGCCATTCAAGAGCAAATGAAATACTATGAACCTTATGGAGGTTCTGGATATTATAATCAGTATGGCTATGGAGCTGAGAAAGCATAACATGACTGCAAACAATAGAGCTCTTTGTATTGCTTTGTTTTTCTTATCTGTATTTGGAGCTATATATTCCCTGTATGGTTTGACTATAAATATTATGACTTACGGTTTTGATAAAAAAGTCTCTGCTATTAATATTGGTAAGCAGCAATTTGTAAAAGAATATCAAAAATACAGCCAAAAAGCAGAGTACATAGATGACGCTATTCATTTAAATAATATAAAACAAAGAGCTTTGCATCATCAATATATTTTAAAAAATCAGATTACTTTGTCATTATTCAATTATGATATTCTTTCCCGTTTTGGGAAAAATGCTTCAGCACAACATAATTTAGAAATGGCAATATCCCATATAAGATCATACTTAAGAAAATCGCCGGCATCTTCGAATTATTGGTTTTTATTGACTCAATCCTTATTTGTTTTAGATAAAAAGAAAGAACTTGATGCTTCTGCGTTGCAGCTGTCATATTTAACTGCTCCAAGAGAAGGTTGGATTGCAAGGCGAAGACTGGGTTTTGCATTCCAGAACATTCTTTTATTGCCTCCAGAGTTTCGTAAATTTATGATGCAAGAGTTTAAATCTTTAGGTTGGGTTTATAGAGATGATGCGGTTCGCATCGTGATAGCAGCACCAGAAGAATTCTCATCGCATTTCCAAAAGTCTTTTAGTTATGAGAGTTTGCCAGTCTTCAACTATGTCCAAAGAACAATAGATCAAAAAAGTCGTTTATAATTTATTTTTTATTTTTACTTCTTGTTACTTATGTATTTATTTTATGATTGTTTAGATTTTGTAAATTTTGAGTAAAAATGAAGGTTTATTATGACTGATACTTCTTTTGTTAATTTAAATTACTCCAGTTGGCCTTCAAAAAGAGTTAAA
>JBCCCO010000143.1:0-5416 GCA_039033475.1 Pseudomonadota bacterium
CTATTTTCGTGTTACGGAATTTTAATATTAATATAGGAGATTGTTGTATGTGCTTTTAAGGTTAAGGCTTGTTTAAATGTACTTTGCGTTTTTGAAATTTGTATTGATATTAATCTGTGCAATACTGTCTTCTTGTGCATCTGAAACCAAAAATAAAGATGCAAGACTGAGTTTTACTGATACAAGCGAACAGTCGATCAACTCAGATAATTCGCGTATTCCAGTTCAGAAAAAAAATGCTCTGCCTACAGAGAAAAAACGCCAAAAAAAGAAAATAAAAAAAATAACCTTGGCGAAAGTGCAACACTCGCCAAAACCTGATGATATTGTGCAACATGATATAGAGCTGGCGAAGCCAGAAAGTATTGCTCAAACAGAAGATGAAACACCTAAACCAAAACAGGCTACAACGTATGGGCCTTTACTTAATCCCCTTATTGCGCAAAAAGAAATTAATGCATATCGTACTAAAACGGGGCAGGCCCCTCTAAAACTCAATGTCTACCTAACGCTTGCTGCGCGCAAACATTCCAAAGATATGTCCAGCAAAGATCAATTTTTTCACATCGGTACGGATGGGACTAATGCCTGGGATCGGGCGAAAAGTTCTGGATACAATGTCAAATTCGTTGCTGAAAATGTTGGTACGGGACAGACAAGTTTTGAAGAGCTGCTTAAAAAATGGCAAAATAACGAAAAGCATAATGAGAATTTATTATTGAAAGACGCCACCGACATGGGAATTGCTGTTATTCATAACCCCTCATCAAAGTACAAAACATTTTGGACACTTTTACTGGCAAGTCCTCAGTCTCCGGAAGTTCCTAAATCATAGATTATTTTTGGGTTTTACTCTTTTCTTGGGGTTTGCTTTCTTCGGCGCCTTGCTTTGATTTCTCATTGACCTTAACTTTTTTATTGTTCTTTTTTATTTTGGTGCGGCGTCTGCGGTTTCTGCAGGACCATGACGCCAGGCGGCGGCGCATATTTTTCGGTCCTCGCAGATCCTCTTGCGTAAGCTCATCAAGTTTTTGAGGGGTAAAAATCGCTTTCCATTTGTGATAATTAAATCCGTGATTAAACAGCTTCATGGCACGTTTGCGTCGTTGTAAGGAGGAGCGTGCCCCTAATACAACGGCCACTAGCCGAGTGTTATCACGGGAGGCACTGGCAACAACGTTAAAGCCTGAAGCGCAAATAAAGCCGGTTTTCATACCATCCGTGCCAGTATAGGTTCGGAGCAGATCGTTATGTGATCTGAGGCGTTTTTTTCCAATTCGTACGTGTTTTTGTAAGAATAACTCTGCATGTTGCGGGAAATCATGAATAATGGCCTTTGTCAAAAGAGCCATATCACGCGCTGTTGTTACTTGTCTGCCATCGGGAAGGCCATTGGGGTTAAAAAAGCGCGTATTGGTCATGCCAAGCTTTTTTGCTGTGGTATTCATGCGATTGACGAAAGTGTCAAAATCTCCAGAAATTTTTTCTGCCAGCATAACTGCAACATCATTGGCTGATTTGACGATTAACGTCTCAAGCGCAAGTTTGACGCTCATTTGACCGCCGATGGGGAGGCCAATTTTGCTGGGAGGTTGTTTGTGTGCCAGGGGGCTGGAAATGATATATTCTTTTTCGGTGATTTTGCCATCGCGTAGATCTTCAAAAACAATATAGGCTGTCATCATTTTTGTGAGAGAGGCAGGGTACCATAGCCGATTTTCATCCTCTGCATAAAGTACATGACCGGTTTTGGCATCAAACAAAATAGCTGGACCGGCAGCGAAGCTGCTTAACATGCCGTTTGGCGATATCATCATGAAGACGACTACAAAGAACATAAAGTTAAAAGAACGTTTAATCATGCGATGCCTGTTTCTTCTGAGTTTTAAGTGTATTGAAGCATTATAAACAAAAATTTGAATTTATCTTGATTTGCATGCGCTCGGAAAAACCTTTTATTCTAGGCCAAATATTAGGTATGTTATTTGGCCATGCATAGTACACTCAAAATAAGATAACCAAAAGGTATATGACATCATGGTGGCGCCTGCGTCCAAAGATAAATTTTCAGGCAATGTGGTGATTGGGAAATTTGAACACCCGGATCTGACAGTTCAAGGGGAGGTGCGTGCTTCTGTGTATCTTGATCGCCTTGAGACACTCTGGATTAATACAGGCACGTTGTGCAATATTGAATGCCTGAATTGTTATATCGAATCCAGCCCTAAAAATGATCGATTAGTTTATTTTTCTGTTGATGATGCCAAAGACTTGTTTGATGAGATTGAAGATTTGCAATTGGGGACTGAAGAGATTGGCTTTACCGGTGGTGAGCCGTTTCTCAATCCTGATATGCTTAAGATGATGCAACAGGCCGGACAGCGAGGGTTTCAGATTTTGGTTTTGACCAATGCGATGATTCCGATGCAGCGGCCTCATATTAAAGAGGGTTTGTTAGAGTTGCAGCAGCTCTATCCTAAGCAAATTACATTCCGGGTGAGTCTTGATCATTATTCTCAAGAGCTGCACGAGCAAGAGCGTGGCCTGAATACGTGGCGCAGTGCTATTTCGGGTATGAATTGGTTGTCAGAGCATAATTTTAAGATTGCGATTGCTGGGCGAACTTGTTGGGGTGAAGATGATGAGCAATCTCGCGCTGGGTATTCAGACCTAATTGCGGAGCATAATTGGAATATTGATCCTGATGATCATTCTACCTTGGTTTTGTTTCCTGAGGTGCGTGAGCAGGACGAGGTTCCTGAAATCACAACAGAGTGTTGGGATATCTTAAACGTTAACCCCTCTGATATGATGTGTGCCAATAGCCGTATGGTGGTTAAGCGCAAAGGGGCAGATAAACCTGCGGTGTTGCCTTGCACTCTATTGCCCTATGATACGCGTTTTGAAATGGGGGCCAGTTTGGCAGAATCTCTCAAAGCAGATGGTGGTTTGTTTGATGATGGCGCTGTAAAGCTGTGTCATCCGTATTGTTCGAAATTTTGTGTTCTTGGTGGTGGGAGTTGCTCGGGGTAAAAACTTTAAACAGGTTCTGAGACTACAACCTTATTCACCGGACCTAAACCCAATTGAAAAAGCGTGGGCAGATCTTAAAAACGCTATTAAAAAAGCAAAGAAGACAATCTCTGACATCAGAGAAAATATTAATATGCAAATTAAAAATATGAAGAAATTCAAAACGTTATTGGCTATAGTTTGATATTTTCTTACCGCTTGAAAACGGTGGTTTTAGACCACAAAAAGAGACAGTAAATCTAATTATGTCCGTTTATCAAACAGAATTTCGTGTGATTTATGCATTCTGCTGGTATATTATGCAAATTCATTGTATGTCTTGGGTTCTATGATTAGATGTGAAATTTTCTGGGGATGTCGGTTATGAGCGATATCAATTTAGCCCGTCAAAATATGGTAGAGTCTCAGGTGCATACGGCTGATGTCACCGATAGGCGCATACTGCGAGCCTTAGGTCAATTGCCGCGAGAAATTTTCGTGCCCAGCTCTATGCGCTCCATCGCGTATATGGATGAGCATATTAAGCTTACCGAGGTGATATTAACCTCATCAGCACGTTTTCTTATGTCTTCCATGCCTTTAGCAAAGCTGGTTCAGCTGGCAAACATTAATTCAACAGATCTGGTATTGGATATCGGATGCACCACAGGATATTCTACAGCCCTCCTGAGTAAGTTGGCTGACTCTGTTGTTGGTCTTGATGCTGATCAAAACCTTACTGATCAGGCAACAAAAAACCTTATGACGATTGGAGCGGACAATTCTGCTATTGTGGTAGGGCCCCATAGGCAAGGGTATTCCAAAGAAGGTCCATATGATGTGATTTTTATAAATGGTGCTGTTCCTTATGTTTCTGATGAAATTTTTTCGCAACTCAAAGAAAACGGACGTCTAGTTATGGTTTTATCAGAAACGGATTTTGGTAAAGCGTGTTTGTTTACAAAATCACAAAACAGTATTTCACAAAAATCTTATTTTGATGTATCCGTTCCTATATTACCGGGCTTTAAAAAAGAAAAAGACTTCGTTTTTTAGATATGTATAGCTAATTACATTTAGAATTTCGCAACACTTTTACTGCTATTAAGACTTTCAAAGAAATGGAGGAAGCAATGGCATGTAGTCTTGATTTGTGCAAGAGGGTGGTGGCTTTGTTGGATGAAGGTAAGAGCACAAAAAGGATTAGTAGGATTTTGGGGGTGAGTAACTGATCTGTTTTACATTGGAGGAAGTGAGATGAAGAAGGTCGTCGAGCTATACTCAAAAGTTGACGGGGCGGTAAAAGTCCCTGGATCATTAAAGCTCAACGTTTGCCATATCATATGGTAAAAATTTTGTAGCCTTTGTTTTATGTATTCTGCTCTTTGCCAGGTTATATTGAAAACGGGCAAAATTTCCTTCACGTTCTCTCCGAGGTAAGACCAGTGATCAAATAAATCTCCAGTCTGGCTATCCCGTAAAGTGAACATAATGCGCTTATAAACAAGTTCGGGATATATGAAAATCGACTTTTTACCGGCCCGTCAAATTTTGAATATAGTTCAGAGATAGCGCACAAAAGAAATTAACAGAATTTTCTAAATTTTTAAATTACAAGGATTTTTTCAAAGAATCATCGATGATTTTTACAGATAAGCGTAGAGTTTTGCATTTAAATTTTAAAGGCGCCACGCTTTTTGAGAAGCTTCTCTACGGCCTTAAGAGCTCTGGGGGATTCATGCAGCCATGCATCTAAGAAAGTGGCGACTTCGAAATCAGCGTCAATGAAATTCGTGACAATGCCGCCCTGATCATTGACCGCCAGTTGAATGCCTGCAAGAGCGGCTTGCTCAATCCACATGCCAGCATCTGGCTCGCAATATCTTGCGGTTTCTTTACCTGCTTTGATAGCACGCTGCACTAACTCCTCAGGTATTAATATATTTTCACGCATAAACCACAGGCTAGCAGACAATGTTTTATAAGTCATCACTCCTTAATATTTATTTTACTTTTTGATTAACGGTTGATCCAAATGCGAAGCTTTTAGGTGATTTTTGAATATAATGCCGATTGCTTATGTTTTCACCAGATGCTGTGTAATATGCTCAATGCGCTTATCAATAGTAGAAAGATCATTTCTCTCCATTTCAATTCTTCCGGTGCATTGGGAAATGCTTTGCCGTAGTCTTGCCCGCTCATGTTCCAGGCGGACCAGTTCAATGGCAAGATCTTGGCGAGACCGCAAGCCACGGCTTGGTCTGATAATCTTTTTGGTTAATCGTTTGCGTGCGGCATAAATCATAATTTTTTCTCTAATATTTGTTTAAGATCAAGTAATTTTCGTAAAATAAAAGTAAATATCGCAATTCTCATAAGTATTTATCAATTAAAAATTAATAAA
>JBCCCO010000144.1:0-5313 GCA_039033475.1 Pseudomonadota bacterium
CTGCGCTTGACCTCCAGAGATTAACTTATGTTGAGGTATGGAGGTCAAGCGCAGACGGGACGAAAAAAATGAAGGAATGCAAGGGGGTTATAAGTCGTACCTGTTGGATCAAATACAACACCTAACACAACAGGTGATTTTTCATACGTAGATAGGTTGTTTTCGTGTTTCTTGCGACCAGACCTTCGCCCTGGACCCATCTGTCCACCCTAGTGGGCAGGCCGTAAAGAGGTAAAGAAAAAAGAGGTAATTAAAGTGTTCTGGCAATACGAAATCCAACGTTGTTGAGCCGGGTGTATGTGGGGTATCTAAAACGAGAGGCAGAACGCAGAAATTGAGGTCTATAGTTCCAAGCACCACCACGCAAAGCATGTCTAGTATCCTTACTATGATGAAGATCAATCTTGCTCTCAACAGAAGCATTTTTATAAGTATTACTGTAAAGATTGGAACACCACTCCCATACATTGCCATGGACATTGTATAATCCCCAAGGATTTGGATCAAAGCTATCTACTGGAACAGTTTTTTCACGATATTTTTTTACAGAACCATTATTGTAGGCGTATCTACCATCATAATTTGCTTGATCTGCTGATATGCTATTCCCACACCAAAAAGGGCTCTTGGTGCCGGCCCGGCAACAATATTCCCATTCTAACTCACTAGGTAAACGATATAGCGCTCCTGTAACATTGCATAACCAGTGAACATAAGCTTGCGCGTCATCCCATGACACATGAATAGCTGGCATATTATTTCGATCCCAACCCTCATCATCTGCTGTGTGCTCATAATTGGTCTCACGAACAAAATGATCCCACTCATCAAATGTTATAGCAAACTGGCCAATAGCGAAATACCGAGATATTACGACTTCATGTTGGAGATCTTCATGATCATATCTTCCTTTCTCACCATCTGGAGATCCCATCATAAAAGTGCTCGGCGGAATAACCACCATTTCGGGGGTGAAGGGCAGATCTCTGAAAAGACTAAAAGGTTTTCTTGATAAATCTCCATGTTGTGGCTTTTGTTTTAAAAGATACTCTTTCCAGTCTTTTGCTTTCCATATATTACTTCCAGTTAAGTCAGTGTTATGAAATTTGGCACCAGATATAACGGCATTGTCAAATTTTGCATTACGAACTTTTGCTCCAGAAAAATCATACCCTGTCAAATCAACATCTCGAAAATCACACTCTGACCAGTCAGAATTTCTAAGATGACGTGCTGGATCAAGATTTGCAATCTTTAAAAGCTCGGCGAAATTTTCAGTGCTTGTTGTCTGGATGCGCTGCATTGCCTGCAAAGCTTTTCCTTGCGGCGAGCTATCATCAATCTTATTTTGGTTCTGAATAATATGTTCCGGTTCATTATTTAAAATAACCATTTGAACCCCTTAAAGTTGATGTACTGCAATGAGAAAAGTTTCTTTGTCAGAATTGGTTCCAGCCATGGCTGCAAGACGCTCTAACACCTTTTGCCTATTGCCAGAGGATGTTTTTGTCCCTGAAGACGTTACTGAGAAATCAAATGGCTTTGCTGTAATATTGCCTATTACAGACGTATTCTCATGACCTTCTATGAGGCAAAAGCTTTCTACAAATGAGCCGTTTAGATCATCGTTATTCCCAATTATATCCCAACTTGGTTCACTGCCAGTTCCTGTCCATTTTATCGAGATATTGTTATCAGGACATGCATACTCTTGGTTAAAGCCACGCCTGCCTTTTATTGCTACCCGGCAATTTGTAAGTTTTAAATCAAGCTGACACATTTTTAGAGAGATATCATAGATACATTCTTCAACTTCAAAGCGCATTCTGTTTGCTGAAAAATCAACAATGATATGCCTTTTATGCACTTCGCCATCGATACTGCGTTGACCTGATGACAAGTCAAACTTTATGATTTTCTGGACCTTTGTAACAGCAGCAGATACAAGGCTAGAAGAGGATATTGAACAGTCCGTATTGCTCTTAACACTATCGTTTTTTTTCTTTTTTTTACGATTCTCTCTTAAGTCATGCAGCTGTTCTAGAAAAAGATTAAGGGGTGGTTGTTGTGTCGATGGCCAAGTAATTTCACCTGAGCGAACTTTCTGTTTATAGCACTCTTCGAAGTCAGTATTATCTGCACGCCATTCTGGCCAATGCTTTTCGTACCATCTTAACCAGGCTTTTTGATCTTCAATAGAAAGCTTGTGCATTTGCGCAAATGCTGGGGGCATACCAAAACCATAGCGATAAGCAATGGCACATTCGAGTAGAAACTGGATTTTACCGCCTTCCCTAATGCACCCCTCACCATCTTTCACTCCTCCAATAGCGTGGCTAAGGCTTGATGTGGTTGTATGAAATGAATTAGCAAAAGCTTCTTGAGTTTTATATTCAGGATATTCTTGAGGAAGGTCTGGGCCAAGTGATTTTGGCAAACCTTCCCGCAAAAATATGATTTTGTCTCTAAGGCGCGGTATTTCTACTAACCCCATTTATGGTAACCTCTATATTTGAGTTCTATATCGAACATCTTCAAATAATCACGCCTTGTTTTTCTTATCTTTTTTCGAATTTCTGTATTTTAGACAAATATATTTCCAAGTAAATTTGATAACAGCAAACAGAACAATTGAAAATACTATTGCAATAATTCCCAAAAGATCTGTATCAAAGATGTGAAAGAAGTTGCGAAGAAACCATACGACAATCTCTACAATAAGTTTTATGACTAGATTTTCCATTTTGTTTTACCTCTTTTTGCATAATGACTTCATCAATATGAAGAAAAGACAAAGCAAGTAAATCTCAACCTATTGAAATAAAAGAAAACTTATTGAATCGTTCAATTGAAAAAATACAATGTAGAATTTTTGTGTTGAATTGATTCAATATTGGGTTGGACGATCAATAATACTTGAATCTTACTTGAATCCATTTCATAAAATTGTTGTGAGATAAATTGAGCCAATATCAGGCGTTATGGGCAAGCGTAATCCATATATTCATGAGTTTGGAGCAAAGCTGGACTGGCTTTTAAGTCTAGCTTCTGGTGATGCGTGTATTGATGACTTAGAGCTAAATTTGCCCAAAATAAAATCCCAAAAGCACTTGGCAGAGCACCTTGGAATTGCACCCAATAATATCACCCATTGGATCAAAGGGCCCACAAATCCTGACCCAGCAGCGATACGTAATATAGCTCGCTTGTTTGGCTTCGCTCCCACAGAAGATTTTGCAAAAAATTATAACATAGATGCTGACTCTGATGACTGTTGGACCAAATGGTGGGCGTTAGAATGGTCACAATGGTGTTCACGGATAAAACCGTCTCAAGAAGCTAAAGATACATCTGAAGATTTTAAAGCTCGCTACATGAAAGCTGCACAAGAACAAAAGCTTTATTTTCAGAATATCGTTGCAAAGGGTGAGACAAGAACGTCAAGGTCACGCTCACAGAGCGTACCTTCATTGAATGAAGCACAAGAACTCGGGCAACTGTCATCTCGTTTGCGCCGGGAGTTAGAGCAAATCCCATATCCCCAGTGTGCCAATATACTTTCTGAAGATCAAAAAGAGGATATGCTTTCTGACATTGTAGAATTGATTGATATTGCTTCAAAAGAAAAAGACAATTGGGATGATGATGACATCATGAGCCTTATTTTGTTTCAGCAGAGCATTCAATTTACCACAGACAAAACGGATGAGTCAGGTTTGGTTGAGCTTCTGGACAATGGAATTTTAACAGGTCTGTTACAGTTGCTTGCCAAAGCGCTATCTGATCAACCTATTTATCCTGGATCAGAAATTACTTTAGATAATGAAATTGCACCAATAATCCGCGAGCTTAAAGAGCAAATAGAACGTCAACAAAACAGCACGGATCTTCCGGATCAAGCAAAACGTCCTTTAAAAAATTTACACCGCCTAATTCGCAGGGCGGACAGATCTTTTAAAATAAGGTTGGATACATTGGATATCTGCACAAAACGCCTGCGGAACATGCGTATTGGGGCTTTGCGCAGCATTGAAGATCTTGTCTCATTTTTGGTTGGACGCAGACTGGATCTGGCTCCTCCACTAGCTATCTTTCGGGATCTTAATCAGGCATGGTGCCCCGAAATGATCATCATTCCACCTGGCAAATTTATGATGGGGTCTCCAGAAGATGAGGAAGGTCGAAGTAATCATGAAGGTCCGCAGCATGAGGTGACACTCTCACAGTCCTTTGCAGTTGGTCGGTTTGCTGTCAGCTTTAATGAGTGGGATCATTTTGCTAAAGAGACCAATTATACTCACCGTGCAAGTGATCAGGGTTGGGAACGTGACAACAGACCCGTGATAAACGTGTCATGGGATGACGCTCAAGCTTACGTGAAATGGCTGAGTGGGATAACAGGAGAGCGTTATCGCTTGCTCAGTGAAGCTGAGTGGGAATATTGTTGCCGGGCAGGAATGGAAGGTGCATTTTGGTGGGGGAGTAGCATTTCCACAAATCAAGCAAATTATGACGGCAATTACACTTATGGTACAGGCTCTAAGGGAGAGTATAGAAAGCAGACTGTTCCAGTAGACAGCTTTGATCCAAACCTTTGGGGATTATATAACGTGCATGGCAATGTTTGGGAATGGTGCTCTGATCATTGGCATGAGAGTTATAAAGGGGCTTCAGACGATGGCAGCGCTTGGGTTGGAACAAAGAGTTCTGATCGCGTTCTTCGCGGCGGCTCGTGGGGCAACTTTCCTCTTCTCCTTCGTTCCGCCAACCGCGACTGGTACGATACTGACTATCGGGACGTCAGCGTTGGATTTCGTATTGCCAGAACACTTACCCCTTGATCCTTTAAATCTTTACGTTCGTCTGCAAAGCAGACGGAGAGGTCCGCGCGAAGCGCGGCAACAAAATTTTAGAATCGTGTAAAATTAATTGCGATCTGCCAACCGTCCCTTTCGCCCTAAAATAGGCTGAACGCCCATTTTGAGATTATTTTTATTTAGGATATAGCCGTGTCCTGTGGGTAGATGTTTGATGTCATCTGGATGGGCTTTGAAGGTGCGCTCTGGCCGGACGGAGCCGGTACCTGTTGCACCAAAGCTGTCGATCTGCGCTGTATAGAGCATGCTTGCATCAGTGCCAAGAGTTTTGGCAAGCAGTTCTGCGTCTTCAGCAGCGTTCATGCGGTGGATCCAGAACACATTACAGTTGGCAAGAATTTGGCGAATAAAAAGATTTGGGTTGCGATCAATTTTCTGCGCCAGATCTGCAATAGACTGTATCGTCAAAATACAATGCAAACCAAGTGAGCGCCCC
>JBCCCO010000145.1:0-5301 GCA_039033475.1 Pseudomonadota bacterium
ATAAAATAAATATTGATTTGTTAAATGAATATGAATTCAATATGGTATTTTCAACACTTAATTTCACCATCAAGAAACAGCCCCTTTAACCCTGGTAGAGTTGGGGGTTAAAGAACCATAAGGTAGTTCGCAATTAGTGATGGTTGGACGTTTTGTGAGTCTCCTATGTCAAACGTGGTCGTGGCGCTAGTGACAGCCGGGAATACAGGCACGGAGTGATTAACCCCGCTCTCAACATTGACAGCCGTGGTGAGGCGGTCGTAAGAGTGACTATGTTCTTGTACTGCCTGGCTACCTCCAGATTGGCCAAGACTATCACCATCAAAACCAGCAAAACCAGTTGTAATTAAACCGTTAGAGGTCCCCCCCCATATTGCTACGGCCAATTAATGCATAGCTTCTTGTATTAGGTGCGTTGAACGTTGTTGATCCATCCCCTCGACCCCAAGGAAGCAATCGAACATCAACCGCTGCTTGCGTCGCTGTGGCATTCGCACTCATCGTAATTGTTGTTCCAGAAATCGAAGAAATTGTCGTCCCGGTTGGAATGCCATTACCCTCAATAAGACATCCAGCTCCAATGGCTTCTGTAAGACCACTTATGCTGGTGAGTTGATTTCCGGCGTTTGTGGTATTGCCTGTGACTTGTAACGTGATATTGTCAAAAACTTCGTCATAGATTGTTCTGCTTAATGTCTGCCCATAAGTAAAAACAGTGCCTGTTGGCGCTATGACCTCAGCAGTTGGGATGAGTTGACCAGGATAACCCACTCTATTATCAGTCACCACAAACCAAGATGCACCATTTGATCGTATTTGTATCATGCCTCCATTGGCAAAAATTTTATAGGTCGGACCATTTACAAATAGACCGGTGATTGCTTGCGATAAAACGGTCTGTATAGTTAGAACATTTACACCGCTTGTTTTAAATAATGTGTAATCTTTTCCGGTTCCTACAACATCAGCCTGGGGAAGAGTTACGGTAATGTCGTTTGATGTTGTATTGCAAAAATAGCCTTCTCCAGCGTTTCCAGATGGAATGCTGGTTGATGATGTAATCGTATTCCAAATTGATTGCGATTTCGAAAAGTTAGCTGCTGCTATCTCTTCAGCCCCTGGGATATTATCCTCTGTGAAAATGGTATTCCCAGAACTATCTTTTAACGTCTCTTTAAACCCGGTGGTATTGACATAAATAGACGTTGTAAGGCGACCATTTGAATCAAGTGTAACTGTACTGCCTAATGAACTAGTACCATCACTGTCACTATAAACAATCTGATCGTTAGAAGTGCCCGCATCATCGTATTCAAGAGTCCCGCCGTTTAGTTCATTGTCATTGTTATCAAAAAACTGATGACCTTTATTACGGTGTAATCTTACTGTTGGCATTTTATGATTTCCCAATAAAAAACCCGCCAACGAGGGGCGGGTATGAAATTAGATTATTTGAAATTATTAATTAGCTGACGATTCGAAACCATTAGAGCCTTCTGCAATAGCACCAACATTGACACTTTGTAGAATTCGCTCGGATGCGAATTGATCTGCATAAATTTCCGCTAAAGAGCGACCAATTTCGGCGCGCGCCCTTTGAACTTTGCTTTTTCCGTATTTTCTTTCCAAGCTAAGCAAAAATTGACGCTGTTTTGCAGGATTGGTTTCTAATAATACTTTTCCCAAAGCATCGGCATCCATCATTTTCATTCTTAGAGACTTTTCTATAACGCCTGCTGCGCCATCTAACACAGAGGTAATAAGCCCTTTATTCCTTACAGCGCTATAGTCGTGATAAAATACGCCCGTTCGGCCCGGCGGCGGCTACGCGGAGAATATGTTACAAAAATATTGTAAAGTGGACTGAGGGTTTTCTATTTTATGTCGTGATTAGTGGCTATGGCGCAGTCTGTTTGACAACAACACCAAACACACCAACAAATCCTACCCATCTGGAGGCGTGTAAGGGCCTTTGCTAGAATCCCAAATGCGGCCTTTTGCAGGGTCGTAGAGCACAGCTTCTCCCTCAATAATTGTGAAAACAGCATTTGATGTTGGCGTGTCGCTGCCTGGGAGGATGGTTTCGCTCATCGCTCCAGAATCTGAGCTGTAGATCAATGCACCATGATCGTTGATAGAGAGAGTGGCTCCAAGACCGATTGGTTCACTTGATATTTCTGTTATATCACCTGTCGTATGATTTAGCAAAGCTAAGGTTGCAGCAGGGTGGCCAATTTCTGTAATTGCCCCAGTTGGGTCAGGTAACGCTATAACTGAATAAGAAAAATCATAAGCTGAGAACAGAACAACCGGATTACGAGTGCCATTATCAGGAACATTAATACTTGCCCCTTGAGCAAGGCCGTAGTCTGATCCATCAGCAGCATAAGGAAAGTCTGAAGGGAGAGCTGGAAAAATCGCGATTTCAATATTACTACCTGGCGGGCTTAAAACCCTTCTGCTTATATGCGGCCCTAAATCTTGCAAAATTTGACTAAGTTTATTTATCACCACGGACGGTTTTGTCAAAAGCGTCGGAGGATACAAAATATTAGATAGAAATTTTAATATAGATTTGACCTTCGTATATGAGAGACTTGTTGCTAGGTCAGCTGCTGTTTGTTTTTGATAAAAATTATATAAAGCAATTTCTTTTTCTTGTGTGGCATTATTAAATATTAGGTATTCAAAATAAGGAACTAAACTTTCCGGATCCAAGGCTTCCATAAAAGCAACATATTTGTCTTTGCCCAAAAGCTTGAAAACAGCACTCGGCTTCATAAAAGACAGTGAACGATAAAAATCAGCTCTTGCATTGTCAGATAAGCCATTGATATAAGATTCAAGTAGACGATGATGAGCCAGATAGAACAGAACACTCTCTCGTATTTTACCGGAGGTTTGGCCGAGAATATCTGTTATAGTTGGACTAATATGTGTTATATCAATGTTAGGAAGTTTATATAATTCTGCCATAAGCGCTATAGCAGCTGCCGTATTTTGATTTGCCATATCCGGCAAAAGTGAGAACCCCGTATCAGTCAAACTCAATAGAAAGGGCATTGCGATAGAATGGTTCCCAACTAAATTATAAAGGCTTACAAGAAGAGATATGAATGAGGGTTGGGGTTGCCCTCCATTATATCCTTTGGTTAATTTGTCTTTAACCTTGTCGATTTGACCCGTAACACTTAGAAACAACATGTATGCCGGCGGATTAGCCTTTAAAACACTTTTAAGAAAATTTGAGTTTTTATCTATATAATATTTTATTAAATCTGACTTCCCCTTTTTTATTAAAATAACGAAAACCTCTATGAGCGTTTCTACTTGCATACTGCCCATAGCATAAACAATATCATCTTGGCTCATTGCAGCAGGGGGCTGGGGGGTGGGGTTTACGGCACGACGGTAAAGTTCCGCAAGAAGTAGACTAGCAAGCGGTGGATTTAATTTAGCTAAACCTCGGATAAATTCTCTCCGCTCGACGTCTATTAGACCGGTGACATAATCTAATAATATACGGGATAGTGATGAACTGCTTGCAAAGAGTTTCAATTTGTTATCAATTGCTCCGAAAATATCAGGCACCTCCCCACCCATCGTTTTATCTGGATCTGTTGCCATTAAATCCAAAAGAAGTTCGACGAGCTCTGGATTTTGAGGGGCAAGCTCTTTTAGTATCCGTTTTCTGCTTTCTGGTGAGCGGGTCTTTAGTACAATATATAGCTGAGAGAGATAGAAATCTCTGTTAAATCGATCCGTAGGAAGAGTTGCAACTCTCCATAATCGGATTAAAGCATCATCATTGAGGCGAGGCGATACTACTGGAGTGGAAACAATCCGCGCAATCGCCACTATATCAGAATCACTGGTAGATGGATCGTTTAACATAGCAATAACTTGCTCTGTAAGTTGGTTCCCCAGCGAACCGCTTATCATTCCCATCGAAAAGCCAGCGGTACGAGCACCTGCTTCAGTATAACCCATACCGATATAAAAATTCTTCAGTGCAGCCAAACTCTCATCTGTAGCTATACCATTTTCATAAATAGGTTGTGGTGAATATTTTATAAATAGGTCCATATCACCCTGACTTCCAACCAGAGCGCCGAGGACTTTCCATTTTCTTGCTGTTGAGAGCTGATCCAGATAATCACTAAAATCTTTACCAAACGCTTTTGCTACTTCCTTTAATATTTCATAAGCTAGTGTTGGATTATGGAGTGTGAGATTTTCGGCGTAACTTAGCCAAGCGTTTTCTGCGGCTGCTTCTAGTGCCATTTGGGCTTCAAAAGCAGTATAGATTTCCGGGGCTGGGTTGCCTGGAGCAATCATTTCTGGCGTCAAGGAGTACGTCGCCTCCTGTGCGGCGGTAAGGTCTGCCGTTGCTATACCTGATAGTAAGGCCGTGAATAAAGTCGGGTTAGCAGGGTTACTTCCATAGAGGATGCCAAGTGCCCCACCGACTGTTTGATATGTGCCTTGGTATTGGGCTAAGTTGATCAGAAAACCGGCAAGAGGTTCAATATGTTGCGTGTTAATGCCTCCAGGCACACTTATTCCTATTGAGCGTATAAAACGCGCAAGATCACCTCCAGAAAAATAGGATAATATGAGAGTTTGAATATCTGGATTATCTGTCAAGATCGGCCATAAAACTTCTGGGATAACAAGTTGTACCGCTTCCTCAACAACAGTCGGCTCATCGTCTGTTCCTCCATCTCCCCCACCTGGAGGAGGAGGAGGAGTGCCACCGGCACCAGAGGGTAATGCAGCACCCACGATTGCGGGCTGTGTTTCGAACCAGCCCGTCATTGTATCCACAACTTCCCATTTTGTTGGGCCGGTGTAGGTTGGGTCACTGAAGTTGGTATTATCAATGGTTCTGAAGAGATCTGGTAACAGCTCTTGTGATTTTGGATCACCAGCAGCGGCATTTTGGCCAATCTTGTTCAGGATTTCAGGGGCTTTAACTTGGTCCTTCATACCAAGCAAGAACTTTGCCGTCTCTTCAAGAGCCGCTTGCCTTGCCGCATCATCTGGCGCGTCATTAATCTTTTTGATAATTTCCTCAGATCCTTTATCTGCACTCTTTAGGTCTAATGAACCAGCGCCTGCGTCTGGGTGCGTTTTAGAAAGCTCGTATGACTGTTCCAAAGCCTCTTCCACCGCGCTTTGTGAATTGGGTTCTAAATTTGCGCTTAAGGCTTGATCCCAATTATAAAAGACACGAGCCAATGCGATGCCTGCAGCCAGAACCTTTGCCTGAGGTGGTATGAGCGCATATAGACCAGCCAC
>JBCCCO010000146.1:0-5163 GCA_039033475.1 Pseudomonadota bacterium
AAGCGTTCTGTTTATGACTTATGTGAGATGCAAATTTGCCGTTAATATAAAGCGCAGTTTGAGATCGGCAGATGCGATCATCTTGCAGAGCGGCAACAGGTTTTAACAATTTTACATGTTGCTTTGCAAACGTATCGTATGAGTATTTTAGATATCTCAGATCAAGCCGTACCACCACCCAACTTCCCTTTTTGAGATTTTCTTGCGAGGGCCTGTAAAAGCCAATGGGTGCACTGGGTGTAAAATTATAAAAGATGTGAGTTTGACTTTTGATATCCGTAGGTGCGTAGATAGCGATACCTGCAAAACAAGTAAGCACACAATAAACGCACTTGATCATTTGTTAGGGCAGTGCTTTTCTGACCACTCATACACATCGTTGATATGATATACAACAACGTGACCATGCTTGCGGTATTTCGGGCCAAATCCTATGGCTGTCTTTGCATTGGTTCGGGTCATTCCAGAGCTGGCCAATGCTATTCTTTTTGGCGGATCGAGTTTGAAAGGTGACACCATGGCCTATCACTTTACCAGACCCGCAGCTGCCGGATATCATATGACCCAGCAGATCTCATCCCCTCTTCAAGATCGTACGAGCTATCAGGGTGCAAACACCTCTCATCCTCAGCCAAGTGAATCTCGACAGAGCTTCCTGCAAAGTGAGAAGACCCAAAGTAGAGTTCCGCATAAAACGCCTCCACAGAACAGGCAGGCACAATGATGTTTAAACGCGATTTGCAATATTACACCGAACATGATGTGCCCATCACAGCGTATCAAAAAGCTGCGCAAGTGATGCCATATATTGTTGAGATCGATACCAAGGGGCGCATTCATACCATAACGGCAGCCACACAATTCTATCAACCTTCGGAAGCACAGATTACATATCACCTTGAAGCCTTTATCAAAAACCTGCGATCTGTGTCCATTGATCCCATTGTAGTGCGACAGAACTGGCTTGCAGTCTATGACTACCTTGAAGGGGACGCGGTGCAGCGGGTCTCATCTTATGCTCAGCAAAATGATCCATTCAAACGTATTGGTCAACAAACAGTTGCCATTGATGTGACCAGTATCGTTAAAGCGTCTGACAAATCATATCAAATCCGCTGGATTGAACACATCTATGAACACGGTGTGCGCAAATCTAAAGATTACTATACCAGTCTGGTGACCCTTAAAAGAAGTAAGCCTAAAACAAAAGACATGCTGCGTAAAAATCCGCTGGGGCTATACATCACAAGTTTAAACTGGTCAAAAGATATTCCACCGCAAGGGAGGACACAATGATCTCACACCGCATTACAATGATATGTTTGGTCAGCCTGACTGGCTGCCAACTTGAACCGTTTAAAACAGAACTAAACACATCAGACTTTGCTCCAGCAAAACATGTCTCAGAGCCCAAGCCCCCGAAACGTATTGTTACCATTCCCAAAGCACTGCCGCTCCCAGGGCAGTTGAAAAAACTGGATGCAGAAAAAACCAAAAAGCCAAAACGCAAAAACGTGCAACATGACATGAAAACAGCGCTTAATCGCGCCAAAGGCAAAGCCCGAATTAAACCCGTAAAAGACGGCTACATCAATGCCATTCAAGTTTATCCCTATACCAAAGGGGCTTTGTACAAGCTTTATACCGCTGTCAATCAAATGACAGATATAGCGTTACAGACTGGTGAGCAGCTTATCTCCATATCCGCAGGCGATACGGCACGCTGGATTATCGGCGATACCACAAGCGGATCAGGGGCAAGCGAACGGACCCATATTCGCATCAAACCTACGCATTCAGATCTGTCGACAAATCTGATCATCAATACCAACAAACGCACCTATTTTCTGGAACTGGAAAGTCATACCAAAGCCTACATGGCTTCGGTTTCCTGGACGTATCCGCAAGACGAGATTGTTGCCATAAAACGCGAACACCAAAAAATAGATAAAAAAGCCAATTTAAAAGTTGCACAAGATGTAAGTTTGAATAACCTCAACTTTAATTATGTCTTGCGCGGCGATGCGCCCTGGAAACCAATTCGAGCTTTTGATGATGGCAAAAAAGTCTATATCCAGTTTGCTAAAACTTTAAGTCGCTCGCAAGCTCCACCCTTATTTGTAAGGGCAGCCTCTGGCAAACCAGCTCTTTTAAATTACCGGATGAAGGGTACATACTATATTGTTGATCAATTGTTCACAGAAGCACAACTTCGCCTCGGTGAAAATCCACAATCTGTAGTGCGCATTATTCGTAAAAATAACACATGGGAGGGCAATGACCCATGGTAAATCCGCCGTCACACGAGGGAGACGCAAATCAAAACACCTCATTTGAGGTGCATCCAAAATCGAAAAATGGACGCCGCGTCAACACACGCAATCTTATTGCTTTATGTGCATGTGGCAGTGCGTTTCTCATAGCAATTGTCTATCTCTCGGCCTTGCGTCCTACACCGCAAAAGTCAAACCCGGTAAGAGAACTAATCCCGGCAAAAACACCAGAGCTTCTCAAGGCCTTGCCAAAATCATATGAGGCGTTACCACCACAGCCCACTTCTGCACACCCCCCTATCTACAAACAAAAGCCTCCTCTCCCTCAAATAGAAACGGCGTTTGATAAAAAAATACGAACGGCACCGCTGTTCGTCCGCATCACACACAAAGGAAAAAATAACACAACACCATCCATAAACTCTTCAACACTGTCAAAATTGACACAGCAAAAGAAGGGACAAAGCCAAAGCCTTGCGAACATTCTGCCCTCAAATGCTGCAAACACATCTGAAGAAGATCAAAACAAGCAAGCAGAAAAACGGGCCTTCCTAACACAAAAAGCAGATCCTTCGATTTATAATCCATATGTTCAGCAAAAGCCTATATCCCCATATCAAGTCATGGCGGGCACACTCATCCCAGCCGCTTTGATCACAGGCCTAAATTCTGATTTACCAGGAAAAGCAATCGCACAAGTGACACAGCCTGTCTATGACACTGTGACTGGTCAGTATCTGCTCATTCCTCAAGGCAGCCGTATCATCGGCACTTACGACAGCGTGATCGCTTTCGGCCAATCTCGTGCACTTGTCATATGGCAGCGCCTCATTCTGCCCAACGGTGTCTCCATACGGCTGAACAATCTACCCGCAGTTGATGCCAGCGGATATACCGGCCTGGAAGATGAGGTTGATGTTCATACCTGGCGTTTGATCAAAGGTATTGCTCTGTCAACGCTGCTGAACATTGGATCGAATATCTCCATAGGCGCAGATGATGGCGACCTTGTGAACATTTTGCGCATCAGTGCTGCTGGCGGTGTCAGTCAGGCTGGAGATAAAATAGTCAGCCGCAATCTCAACATCCAACCCACACTCAAAGTCCGTCCAGGTTGGCCGTTACAAATTATCGTTCATCAAGATTTGATTTTAACACCTTATGTATAAGATGTGTGAGCACACAAAAAACATCATGATCTCCGAAAGTTATGTTGCGCAATAAACACAATACGTAATTATTTGCACCAAACTTGCAGATCCCTATAGGAGAAAAAAGAACACTTAGTAAATAGGCTGAATTGCGGATCTCGGAGAAATTTTCTAGTTTGAGACGATCGCACCTGGAACGGGCGGCCACCCATTCCAGGCACTTGAACGAAGCAAGATTGGTTTGCTCGCGTCCCGAAAACGTATTTGAAAAAACGTGTCTTTATAGAAAACTATAGAAAAGTTCAATAAAAAACGCGTTTTTTAATTAGCATTTCTGCTCAAACCAAACATGCCCGTTCAAAAGATTTTCAACGAAAGTACGTTTAGATCGGAGCAAAAAACATGTCTCAATCACAGTCTAATGACCTTGGCTCCCAGCCCAAGAGTTTTCTGCAATCTTATTTAATCAAACAAAATATTCGAACAATTCAGATGGATGGAACAACGTATTATGTCGCCAAAGATGTTGCCAGATCATTTGGTTATGCCGATGCATCTTTGCGCAATGCTATCAATTTGCACTGTGTCAATCGCAAAAGAGTTCATATCAAATACAAATCTGCGCCCATTCCAACAACTGTTATCAACCTGACAGATCTATGCATGTTTGCTCTAAGGTGTCGCCTCAAACCTTCAGAAGACCTTCGGTATTGGATCCTGAACAAGGTCATTGAACGTTTTCAATCTCAATCTGCATGATGAAAACTAGCACGTTTTAACTGACCATCTCAACAGATTAATAAGCCCATCAAAAGTCTTCCATCATTATGAATAAAGAGCGTTGCTATGAAACTACAATCGCGTGATCTCGAATTATTTTATTGGATCAATGGTTTTGGTTTTATGACCATCCCGCAAATTGCCCACTGGATGGGGCGAGGATATGAGACCGCACGGCGAAGAGTACAAAAGCTTAGCGACCATAACTTTCTGATTCCCAATCGTATTTTACATCATGGGCCTACTATATATCGTGTTTCTAATAAAGGATGTGCTATAATAGAAGACCCTGTCAAGCCACTTGCAGGTGTACGGCTCAGCACGTTTCGGCATGATGCTGCATTGGTTGACCTAGCGTTATATCTTTACAAGCTTCACCCTAAGTGCCAGTTTGTACCAGAGCGGCGCTTAAGAGCTCAGGAAAGTCATAAATATCAAAAGGTTCGCTCTCACAATCCTGATGGCCATTTGATCTTATACAATTCCCCCAAGCCGATTGCAATCGAGTTAGAACTGACACAAAAATCGCGCAGGCGTTTACATAAAATTATCCGTGGTTATCAACGCTCGTTCACCTATGAACGCATATGGTATTTTGTTCCACCAGGACCGGTTGAGGGCGTATTACGCAATGTCATTACAACCTCATCACCGCCCTCCTTGTTCGATAAAATGGAGCGTCCTACTCAAGATCCATTGTTTCGTATTTGGCAATGGGAAGACACCCCTGATGAAAAAAACCTTTTGTAATGGCCAAAACACACATACTCATACTGGCAGCTCTCCTAACCGTTTATTTGCTTATGACAGCGCTGGCAGGTCCAGTCAGTCTTATTTTAAGCCTACTTTTATTTGGCTTTGGATGCATGGTGCGGTGGAGAAAAAGCTATGCATTTAGCTGTTTGGGAGTCAGCATTTTTATTACTCTCATATTTGCGGATCATTTTTTGTCAGACCTA
>JBCCCO010000147.1:0-5082 GCA_039033475.1 Pseudomonadota bacterium
CTGGTCTTTGAAGATTATGATGACATTCTTGATCACTGTTGTGAGGCCTGGAACAAACTAATCAAGCTCCCTGAAAAAATAAAATCTATCGGAATGAGAAATTGGGCCCATGGGTATTAATCAATGAAGGTTGGTATTAATGGCAAACTGAGGGATGAACTTTTAAATGGTGAATTATTTTATACCTTGAAGGAAGCCCGGATTATTATTGAACAATAGAGGCAGCATTGTAACCACATCCGGACAGATAGTTCTCTGGGGTATTGGCCACCTGCACCGAAAGCTGCAGTGAGATATTCGGGTTAGGGCTTATAGGTTTCCTTGGTTGCACCATATCTTTGCTAATGGAGGGTATGCCAGAGAAAAACTCAAACCCAAAAATGAAGGACGAGGAGATTGGACAACCGAAATTATCAAGCGCTCAAACAAAATTAAAAGGTTTAAGGTTCCGCCCTGTAATCGGGTGTTGAACACACCTTCGCCCCTCTTAACCGCTGCCATCGACTGGCGAAGCATTAGGAGACATATATAAAAAGCCCGCAGGCCTGAGCACTTGTTGCCAACATCATGATATTCACATGGAGGATTGCAAAGTATTACTATCAGTACGTAGATTTCATATCAGTTTTTAACATATTATTGACTACAAATATACATTCTAATATTGATGCAGAAAACATAAAAGTACCAATCCACGATGAGATAAGATAATCTAATCTACATGTGAATTGGTCTAAAAACACTTTTTCAATTTAGGCCTACTTAAGCAGCTTCAGACTCATCTTCAGGATCACGCAATACATAGCCACGTCCCCAGACAGTTTCAATGTAGTGCTTTCCTTCCGTAGCCGACGCAAGCTTCTTGCGCAACTTACATATAAAAACATCAATAATTTTAAGTTCAGGCTCATCCATACCACCGTAAAGGTGATTGAGGAACATCTCTTTTGTTAGAGTTGTTCCCTTACGCAATGAAAGCAGTTCTAGCATTTGATATTCTTTACCCGTTAAATGAACGCGCTGCCCATTCACCTCAACGGTTTTAGTATCAAGATTAACACGCAAATCGCCAGTTGTAATGACAGATTGAGCATGCCCTTTTGAGCGACGCACGATAGCATGAATGCGCGCAACCAGCTCATCTTTATGGAAAGGCTTTGTGAGATAATCATCTGCTCCAAAGCCAAGTCCTCTAGTTTTATCCTCAATACCATCCAAACCTGATAAAATTAGAATAGGTGTTTGAACTTTACTAACACGCAACGTTTTTAAAACTTCATACCCACTCATATCTGGTAAATTAAGATCTAACAAAATTATATCATAATCGTATAACTTGCCAAGATCTACCCCTTCTTCCCCAAGATCAGTAGTATAAACATTAAACCCTTCAGATTGAAGCATGAGTTCAATGCTTTGCGCTGTTGCGCGATCATCCTCTATTAATAGAACCCTCATTCTTAAAGCCCCTTAAATTTTTTTGTCCGTCTCATGAGCGTTGGATCAGGATCCCTCTGTAATATCCCAGCTCAATAGTTAATTTAAGATCAAAAACTAGACGCGATAAGTTAATAAAACCTAATTTTATTTATATTTTCAGCTTTGATCCTTATTTTTACTGCATTTTTTCTGTAATCTCGAAAAATGTACATTTTTAAAATACTGAATAAAACTTTTTTAACTTACAATATCTGTTTATTGTGAGACATGTGCGTCACCCAACATGCCTACATCTAAGAAAGCCAATTTTCATAAAGTAATAAAAATAATTCCGTTAATTCAATAACTCTTTAAGAAATCTAGGAACTCACGAAACACAAAGGAACGTGTTTTTTAATGACCATCTTGCCTTTGTTTTTTATGCTAATAAAACGCATTTTCTTTATTTAGACTATTAGAATAGTAACTAAAGACACCTGATGAATAACTCACATGAATTTAACTAAGAAAACAAGAACAGAATCAGAATATTACCATTAACATAATACAAACAATTTCTAAAATGCGCGTTATTCTTTTTATTGATAAGACTTAAGCAACCACAGAAATAGAAACGAATCAAGTATCGTTAATTATTAACAGAGTTTGAAATATTTCCCTATGGTAAGCATGTCACTATAGAGCCATTTTTTAAACTATTTTGTTTCTTTGCATTTGATATTTCATAAACTTACACCTTAATAAAATTTTTTAGAAGCTGAATTATTTTTACTTTTAATATACTTTGCTCTCCATACTACCCGCGAATTATATTGCCCCCCCGAAAGAAGTTTGATGTGATACGTATGATCCAAAGCGGCTTTTTAACTCAGATATCTCACATTAAAGTTATTATCTGCCTTTATAACCTGTAAAATATTTGGGTCTAGACAAGACATTAACAAGTATCAGAAGGAGACACGATGTAAACAGAGTGTACATCCAAGCAGCTTGAGCCCGAGAAACAATACTTGTCTTCCAAACCAAGTCAGATGTGAGTGTTTTGAAGAAAGTTTCATCTGGCGCATTATCATAACAATTTTCCTTTCTGCTCATGGAGCAAAGTATACTGTTTTTGCGCAAGAGCTTCTGATATTATTTTGAACGATATTGTGCACTACGGTCAGAATGATGGATAAGCCCTTTTTCTGGGCAGCGAATTGTAATAGCTCTTTGCGGGACTGATAAAGGGAGTTCGGTACTTTACTTATCACTGACAGACCAACCAACAATAAGCAGGGAATACAGATCAAGTACGATAGCTATATATAACCATCCCTCTTGTGTACAGATATCAGTGATATCAGCAAACCCATTTTTGATCTTTCCGATAAGCTTTGAAATTCTGATCCAATCTATTGGGAGCAACGGGACCTTTGCGAGAGCTGTCTGTTTTACAGGCTCTGGCAAATCTCTTTTTAGGCCGGACCTTCAGACCATTAGCTCTCATAATCTGCATAACACGGTGCAGTCCTACATGAAAACCTTGAGCCTTAAGTTCTGCTGTAATACATGGACTGCCATATGTCCTTCCACTTTCGGCATTAAGGCATTAAGGCATTAAGGCATTAAGGATAATATAGCAAAGTCCATTTTTTACCGCCTTGACCTTTAGTAGTAAAGATGTCATTACTTCTTCCATCGTTTGACAATGATGCTCATAAAATAAATATCGAGCTTTTGGCAGGTTTGTCTTAATATTATATAAGACCGTGAGCCTTGAAATTCACCTTTCCTCGTAAAGTTCACTTTATATCGAACAAGTTCTTCAAACATCGAACGAAGACTTGCGTTTGGCTAGATTATTCTTGCCATACGCCGCAGAAACTTTGCAGGGAGAGGATAAAATCGTGCAAGATCAGCAACAAAATTTTGGAACAATCAAGTGGTTTAACGATCAAAAAGGTTTTGGCTTTATTCAGCCAGATGATGGCAGTAATGATGTTTTTGTTCACATTAGTGCTGTTGAGCGTGCGGGAATGCAGACGCTTAAGGAAGGGCAAAAGATCAGCTTTGATCTTCAGCGTGATCCTAAAAAAGGTAAATACAGCGCTTCCAACCTGAAAAATGTAAACTAAGCTAAAAACAAAAAAGAAAAATGAGCCAAGGCTTGGTCAGGTCTCAGCGCTTTGATGGCCGCACGGCTATTTCATATAAATAGGAACACCATAATGAAAAATTTTGAAGACTTTGGTCTCGCACCTGCACTTGCCAAATCTCTGATACATATGGAGTATACAACTCCAACTCCGATACAGTCACAAACCATTCCTCTTGCGCTGGAAGGTCATGATATCATGGGGTCGGCGCAGACGGGCACAGGCAAAACAGCGGCTTTTGCAATTCCACTTGTTGAGCAACTTCTGACTAACAAACGAGGGGCAGCCCTTGTGCTCACGCCAACCCGGGAGCTTGGGAAGCAGATCATAGGTATTATACGCCAACTCTTGGGGCCGAAAAGCCCAATCAAAACCGCCTTTATTATTGGTGGAGAGCCCATGGGCAAACAACTGAACCAACTGCGCGCGCGTCCGCGTTTGATTGTTGGTACGCCAGGGCGAATTAATGATCACCTGGAGCGTGGTTCAATGATGTTGCATGATACACATTTTCTGGTGCTTGATGAAACCGATCGCATGCTTGATATGGGGTTTACTATTCAGCTTGAGAAGATTTTCAAATATATGCCGCAAGAGCGCCAGACATTAATGTTTTCCGCCACGCTGCCACAGAAAATCTTAAAGCTTGCACAAAAGTATCTCCAGAGTCCAAAACGGGTGGCCATTGGTGAAACCAATGTGATTGCTAAAAACATCAAGCAAGAGTGTATTCATATTGAGCAAGATAAAAAGTATAAAGAGCTAACGTCACAGCTGGGCAATCGAAGTGGTTCTGTCATCGTATTTGTGAAGACCAAGCATAGTGCTGACCGTATGGCCATTAGATTGCGCAAAGATGGTTTCACGTCTGAAGCGTTACATGGCGACCTGCGTCAGAGCAAACGCGATAAAGTGATGCAGAATTTCCGGAAGCAAAATTTTCGCGTCTTGATTGCCACTGACATTGCAGCGCGCGGACTTGACGTGCCTCACATCGAACACGTTATCAATTATGACCTTCCGCAAGTGGCCGAAGATTTTATCCACCGTATGGGAAGGACGGCTCGAGCGGGCGCAGAAGGTTTTGCCTTAAGTTTTGTATCCAAACATGATGCGCGCAACTGGAATGCGATTGAACGGCTTTTGAATCCTAGCCTTGCCAAGGACAAAGGCCCTAAGTCTAACTCGCGTCAATCCCGGAAACCGAAAAATGCGTCTAGCGGTAAAAAACGTTTCTACCGTAGCAAGAAAAAAGCAGCCTGATCAGGTCTAATACCAACATTCATTAAATGAGACTCATCTTGTGTCTTCCCAAAGCTTTCCGAATATGATTCAAGATTACAAACAGAACGTGGAGGTTTGTCATGGGGAAAGCGATTTCTATTTCATCAGAATATACAGCAGAGGAGGTGCGTGGGTTTGCCAAATCCAGTACAGATGTCACACAGTGCCGTCGTTTGTTAGCAATTGCAGCAATACGTGACGGTGCCTCGCGCTCTGAAGC
>JBCCCO010000148.1:0-4935 GCA_039033475.1 Pseudomonadota bacterium
AAATATAATAAAATAACCAGGGGTTTTAGATGGCAATAAAGCTGGTCAAGACAATAAAATTAATACCTGCATGTTTAGCCATCTTGTTGTTTTCTCTTTTTTTTCATTCTTATAGTGTTTTGGCTCAAGATCAAATGGCCATAGCACCGGCTGATCAGGAAACAACAAATCATCTTTTTCCCAAAGATGTTGCTGGCTTGCCAATTCATAGTTTTCTCCATAGCAAAGCTTATAAGCACGTTTTGGAAAAAAATATCATTGCGTATGAAAAGAAATTTGGCCCTTGCGCAAGCCCAAGATTTGCTGGGCGGGTTGATGTCGCTAGGTCAAAAATTCCAAAATCATTTCCCGAAGCTGGCCTGATTCCGCAGTGGATTGAAATTATAAAAATTGAGGGCTGTGATAAGCCATTTAACAGATTTGTTTTGGTTGGTGTGATTAATGATGTTCCAACGTTTCATCCAATGTTATCTGGAAACGCGCTCAGTCTTCTTGATATGGTTGTTGAGAAAGATGTGCTGGCAACTCTTATGGAATCTGAACATAAACATGCCAGTATTTCAGGGTGTCAGAAGGCTGATATGATACGCATTCATGATGCACAACTGTTGTCACATAAACAAGAAGGTGAAACATTATACTGGAATGAAGTCTGGCACATTTCTAATTGCAAAGATTTTAAAAAACTTACAATTCGATTTGAAACCAATCCCAGAACAGGGACACAATTTTCAATTCATCAACCAGAAGTCGTGAATAAATCTGTGAAAATGCAATTGCCAACAAAGACCAATGTTTCCGAGTGATGAGCCAGATCCTGAGCCTAGATCGATTTGAACTTAAATAGAGCCATTGAAGTACAAATAGGTTTACTGCTGTATATTCAAAAAAGATCGTAACCCCCATGCGCAATTTTCATTTCCCAGGACGCTCTGCGGTTTATGCAAAGCAAGCGATGTGCGCAACATCCCATCCTTTGGCTAGTCAGTCTGCTATTGATATTTTAAAACAAGGTGGCAATGCTGTTGATGCGGCATTGGCGGCCTCAGCAGTTCTGGCAGTGGTGGAGCCTCATATGACCGGAATAGGGGGGGATTGCTTTGCATTATTGCATAAGCCCGGTCATGCTTTGATTGGACTCAGCGGTGTGGGGCGTGCGCCGCAAGCAGCAAGCGTTGATTGGCATGTCGATAACAACATGACTGAAATTATGCAGACATCTCCTCACGCGGTGACAATACCAGGGGCGATTGATGCCTGGTGTCGCTTAAGTACGGATCATGGGCGACTGCCTTTGTCTCGGGTTTTTAAAGATGCAATTGACTATGCCCGAAATGGTTTTCCGGTTGCACCACGCATTGCCTGGGATTGGAAGCGTTTTTCTAAAAAACTTTCTGTTCATCAAAAAACGAAAGCGGCTTACTTGCCTAATGGTAAACCGCCTGATGTGGGCGATATTCTGATGTTTCCAGAGTTGGCAGATACCTTACAAGCCATTGCCGAAAGGGGGCGCGATGCGTTTTATGCAGGACCTATCGCACAGGACATGGTTGAGACCTTGAAATCTCTAGGTGGGCAACATGTTTTGGGTGACTTTTTAGTTCAAAAAAGCGATTATGTATCTCCTATCAAAGCTGCATATGGTGAACTGGATATTTATGAGCTTCCGCCTAGCAATCAAGGCATCACCGCCTTAATGATGTTTCAAATGCTTTCTCGTCTGCAAGACCGTGGTAGTGAGCCTGTGTGCGCAAAACGGTACCATGTTATGATGGAGGTTGCACGTTTGGCATATTCGGCTCGAAATCATTTTCTCTCAGATCCTGATGCAATGGAGGTTTCGCACGAGTATCTGATTTCTGATGAGTTAGCTGATCAATTGGCTGCTCGGATTGATCCTGAACAACGTGTTCCTGACTTAGGTGCTATTCCGACACCTAATAAAAGCGATACTGTGTATTTGGCAGTTGTTGATAAAGATGGAATGGCGATTTCATTTATCAACTCATTGTATTCAGCTTTTGGTAGTGCGATCACCGCCCCCAAATCAGGTGTTTTGCTACACTGCCGTGGCTATGGTTTCAGATTTACACCAGGGCACGCGAACAGTATAGGATCGCGGAAACGCCCGATGCATACCCTTCTTCCCGCCATGGCTTTTAAAAATAGAAAACCAGCTTTGGTATTTGGTGTGATGGGGGCGGATTTTCAACCCACAGGTCATATTCAAGTGATTACAAATATTCTTGATTATGGTTTGGATCCCCAACAGGCATTAGATAGTCCGCGCGTTTTCTTTAAAGACAATGTGCTCTCGGTTGAAGAGGGCATTCCGGCTTCTGTTGTTACAGAATTAGAGGCTATGGGGCATCAAGTTGAGCGGTGCGTTGAGGAGCCATGGGGTGGGGGCCAGCTTATTGCGATAGATGATAAAACAGGAGCTCTGATTGGTGCTTCTGACCCCAGGAAAGATGGAATAGCATTAGGATATTAGATAATTTGTTAACATTATTTATTCATATGTTACTATAGCGATCTTTAGTTGCAAAAACTATGTCTTACTCTTTTGGTTGTTGTTCAAATGGTATCTCCTGGCGTCCAGCGTATAAGCAAAGTCGATGACATTAAAAATATTGAATTTCATAATGAAATGGCTTTGGTTGAAGTTCCTGTATCGCTTCTGGATAAACTCCCGTTGAAAAATGATTTCCGCTCTAACAGCTCAAGATTAATGAAAGTTTTAAATGCTATCCGTTGGAATGGCTATAATAATAGGGATCCTGTTATTGCACGCGTTGGGCGTGCGGGGAGATGGGTGATTGAAGATGGCGGCCATCGCTTGACAGCTGCTAAAATTGTAACGCGAGAGTTCTGGACAAATCTTCTGACGCGAAAAATCAAGTATATTACCTTCCTCTTATACGAAACAGAGAATAGTTATTCCAAATTGCATGAGGCAGAAGCTGTTGCTCGTGATATTTCTCACTAGAGTATTTTTAGGTCAGATTGATTTATATGATGCTTTTTGCAGTGTCCTTTATGTTCTCAAGGGCGGTATTCCGTGGCGAGTTGCTCAAAGAGTATCCAAAATGGCAGCTGTGTTATTATTACTTTCTAGTTTGGAGTGTATAAGTCGAGATAAGATCTGACATAAGTCTGTTGTAGGCTATGATGGTATAAGTTTATATAAACAGAAACTAAAAGGTCTATACGACTGTTCCTTGAATACCGGTATTTTACAAAGCTGATTCGCCTAGCACTGTCCTAATGTTTTGGCTTTAAATTTTTCGGGTTCTCAAAAAGCAGTAGTATATAAAACTTTAGGTGTGTCTACTCTAAAACTTACTTTTGAAAGAGCCTTGGACGATATGCCGTTTCAACGTGCTATCATTACTTGAAACCTCTTTTTCAAAGCCATAATCAACCGAGAACAAAACGCCTTTGGTAATGGCATAGCTAGTTGAGAGATTATACAGATAGAGATCTTCTTCACTGACTTCAAAGTCACTATACTCATATGCTGCGGTTGATTGAATGGTGAAGTATTTCCTTGGGTGATAGGTCACAATTGCGGCAAGGCGCGTTACTTCGCTTGATGCAGCGTCTTCGGAAAAATCAACTCCTGCATCTTCCCAGCCAACCTTAAACTTCGTTGACCAAATAGAATTTGGTACCCAGTATATCAACGCCTCAAAACTTGGTAAAACTCCTAAATCCGGTATAGAAGGATTATCATATTCCTCCTGTGTTAGAGCAAAATTAAATTGCGCTTGCGTAATAGATGAAAAATTATAATATATTCCTTTGGATATATATACACGGTCAACATCTCTATTGCTTAAATTTAAGCCACTTGATGTTAAAAATGAACCTCCCACTTTACGAAAGTCTTCAAACTCAGCCCCTAATCCAAAGAGAAGTTGCATTTTTGATGACCAATAATATTCAAATTTTGCCCCAACTTTGTAAACTTCTTTGTCATTGAAATCTTGCTCAACACTATTGCCTAATGTATCAATGGCATCATCAATATCTGTTTTTTCATAGCTAAAGGCTACAACAGCATTGAGCCGATTAAATTTTTTGGTCAAGGCTGCATTCGTTTTAAAATAGTCTTTATCCAAAGGCTTGGCTAAATTGGTTGGCACAGTCGCATCACCGAATGTTCTTTTTTGGCTTAAGTGTGCACCGGTAACACTGATATCTAGAGAGAGATCTTTGCGGATACCTATCTTGCTTTTTAAAATCGCATCATATTCAGTAGAACTATCAACATCACTATCTTTGTAATCAAGCCGTTTCAGCCCCATATCTAAACTCAAACTATGCCGAGGCACATGCGATTGAATAATGACACGCGGCACAATATAATAGACAACATCAGATGTTGCATTGGTCGTGGCTTCAAAAATATTGGAATCATAATAAACTCCAGATGCCAGATCAGCTTCTACAGAAAAAGCACCAATACGCTTGCTAGTCTTACTTTCTGTGTAGTGTTTTTGATCAACACTTTTTAATTGAGCCAAGGACACATTTATCGACATATATAAAAACAAAACAATATATGAAACGATGCGCAATGCACACGCAGAATCTTTCTTGCCACGTTGCACCGCTAGTATTTCTATTTTGCTGTTTTTATAAAAAAGCATACAAAGTGCTCATCTCAAGCAAACGATTTTCTTATATATGACTTATAAGGTTCTGAGATTTAAGGTAAAATCTGCATAATTTATCTAAGCTGACTTAAAGGAAATCTTCATTACCGTACGCGCAACAATGGTACACAAATGACTTAGATTTTACTGGAGACTCAACGCAAAGAGATTATATAATTTTTATGCGAAATATTTTACAGGACAATATAAAACTAGATATTTACGACTCGTTTAAAATATACATCATATTTCACAAAATATAAAAAATATTTTA
>JBCCCO010000149.1:0-4933 GCA_039033475.1 Pseudomonadota bacterium
CGGAAACGTTGATTTTTGAAAAAAATTTATATAAATCAAGGGATAAAGCATATCATGATAGATCTAGAAATTCTTAGCAAAGATCTGCTATAATAGAAATATGAGCAAACAAGAGACCATAGACGATATTATGCCTTCTGCTGTGGCAACGGACGATGAAATCCGCCGTTGGAATGCCTTACCAGAGGCTGAAAAAGAAAAACGTTTTTTGAAAGCCATTGATGATGGTTTTAATAGTGGTGTCAGCCATCAGTCTGTGAATGATATTATTTCAGAAGCGCAAGCCGAACTCAAAGCAGAACAAAAATAAATGGCTTCTTACAAGCTTTCCAAGCAAGCGGCCAAAGATTTAAAGTCCATCTATAAAAAATCACATACTGATTTCGGCAAAACACAAGCCGAGAGTTATACGCGTGATCTTGGCGGACGTTTTTCCTTACTCACAAGCTTTCCGGGGATGGGCTTACCAGCCGATATATCTACAAAGAGCTATTTCAAATTTCCATCTGGCTCTCATGTTATTTATTATATGAAAACAGATTATGGAATTTTGATTGGCAGGATATTGCATAGTGCGCAACTCCCTTCAAAACAATTTTTTCCATTGGATGATGGGAACTAAATTTTATCAAAATTTTGTAATCTCGCGCATCCAATCTGTGCAAGGTTGGTCGTTATCCAAAGGGCGAAACTTTTGGTGCGCATTCAATCGGCATAGGGTTGACCCATGTTTTTTAAGAGCACGGGTAGGCTCTTGAATGGGGATTAATCGGCCAGTCGATTAGACATGGTTCGGTGCAGGTGGAGAGGGAAGTCTCCAAGCCCTGCAAGTGATGAACCGGCGATACGGTTCACTGGTGGGTCAAAGACTCGATGCTTGACGACCCACCAATAGCAAGAGGGATGAAACGGGAGAGCGCAGCATCTCCCTTTCCAAGATGTGCGGTGTATTACACCCGCACACATCTTGCCAAACTTTTAGT
Organism: Pseudomonadota bacterium; assembly: GCA_039033475.1. Lineage (GTDB taxonomy): Bacteria > Pseudomonadota > Alphaproteobacteria > Rhizobiales > CBDHHC01 > JBCCCO01. The sequence continues at coordinate 984 of JBCCCO010000149.1, forward strand.
TTTGGGGGCTATCGGGCTACCTGTTGAAAGCAACTTTCTAAAAGGTTCAATTTTTGTAAAGTCAGCAACATATCAAAAGAGGTTCATGAATATTAATTTATAGCAGTCTGAATGCGCCGACCATATTGTTTAAAAAGCTCTAAACAATCACAATCATCAATTTTAATATCGAGATTACCTTGTTCAACTACTGATTTAAAATCCTCAAGTGATGATGATGGGTACAGCATTGAGAAAATACGTTCTGCAAAAACCTTTCTATCTTCGTCAGATTCTCTATATGCTGTTGCATAAACCCGTTTCGTTTTTGCTTGACCAGATGGGGTTAGCAATTTCATATTATCTTCTAAGAAGCCAAATCCTAAAAAAACAATCGTTTCTGCATTAGCCACAAGGTTCTTTATTTCATTAAGCTGTTCACCGTCATAGACCTGCTCAGTGAAGGTTTTTATTTGTTCTTTCATGCCTACAATAGGTAAGCGATAAGGGTCATGACCATAGGATATGCCTCTTCCGCTTGGTGTTGGCAATGTTCCAACAGTACCGTAAGGGTGTATTATATGCAGATTATCTACTATTTTCTGGGCTTCTGGATAGTCAATAGCATACTGGCTCATAATCGCATAAGGTAAGAAATACTCAATACTGCGATCATAATTGAAGCATATAATAGATATATTCCTAAAAAGATTTTCTAAGTCTTCAAGACGAATTCCTTCAAATAACAAACTTGAAAATTTAAACTGCCATGTATCCTTTAATGCAGCTATATTTGAGGATAAATCATAATTCGAATCCAGTTCAGAAAAACTGCTGTCTTTTTCGGCTTTTAAAATGTGATAAATAATTGCTGTTTTACCGCAAAGTTGAATTGTTTCATCATTGAAATGCGTGTCGATGAATTGGTCAACTGAAGAGGCTAATCCACCACTATGAGCAATTTTTCTTGCGCCTTGTAAATAAGTGTTCACAACGCTTCTATCTTGAAAATGTCTATTGAGGATATCAAGAAAATCACCATCACCGCTTTTCAGATTTCCAAAGTCAAAATAGAAATCAAGCGTTTCTGAGATATTTGCAAAAAGCGTTGCACCGAGCGGAAAGCCAATATCTTTGCTTGCACCCGCCCCAATAATAAACAATGTCTGAGATTTAAACATATTCTTTTATATTATATGAAAACATGTTGATCAGCCTGAAATAAAAAGATTTCAACAATCAAATGCAATATCGAATATCCAATTAAGTAAATTCTAAAACTCTCTTTAAGAAGTAACCAAATTGCCAAACAAAAAAGATTTAAAAATCCATCTGTTGCCTTATAAGCATGCATACCATGCTTAAAGGCAAATTCTGCACTGCAAGTATTTTTGAAAAATTCCTAATAAAGCTGACCGTCAACTTGCCCTTATCGAAAATAATTCTTCACACTAAACTCAATCTGCTCAGTAAATATCTGTTTAAACACAGATAGATTATTCTGTTCATAGAACAGCAGCATAGCTTTTTTGTAGTCTATGGAATCAACGCTTCTATACGATAGGGGGCATACATCATATTCAAGAAGTAGTGCGTTGCTTATCATGCGGCCTGTCCGTTTATTCCCATCCTCAAAAGGCTGGATATAAGAAATCAGGGCAACGGCCAGCAGGGCTTTTTCAAAACCGTTTTGTTTTTGATTAATGATGCGGCACATTTTTTCCAAAGCTTCTTTGATCTGATATTGATTATCTAAAGGTCTGTATGCCGTACCTGTGATACCAACCGTACGGGAACGTATATTTTTGCTGACGCCTAAATCCTTGATCAGCAGGCTATGCACTTCCTCCAGCAGCTTTAAACTTAGCTCTTCGGCAATGCCTTTATGTTCCAACAGGTAATCCAGAGCATATTTATGATTAAGTAGCATTGTGGCATCCTCTTTGGGCTTGCCTTCCGCTTCCTCCTTTTCACGGAACAGCCGTTCTGTTTCCAGCAATGAATAGGTGTTGCCTTCAATCTGGGAGGACTTCCAGCTTAACTCGATTGTTAGGCGTTCCAGTTCTTTTTGATATAAAGTCTCCGGGTAATCAGCGATATTGCTTTGATAGTCCTGCCGTAGATTTTCTAACAATTCGACTTCTTGTGCTGTGAACAGCGGGGCATCTTCCAACAATCCAAAAAGATTATAAGTAAAACTGGTTTTTGCCTGCCGGGCATCCGGGTCTTTATCAAAGTAGGATGCATTCTCAAATGGTGCGAAAATTTTGTAGAAAGGCGAAACATTATAAGTGGTAGCACGTCCCTTGCCTGTTTTGGTTAGACAGTTACTTGCGACCAATGCCGCCAAGTCTCTGTTCAGGGTCGGTGTACTTATGTCTTCACGTAAATGTTCCTTTATCTCGGAAATAGAAGCATTTTCTAGAGTTGTGATAATATTGATAATGTCTTGCTGTCTGGGCGTTATCTTCATGACACACATTTATCCTCTCATGAAATTGCCTAAATCCTATCACAAATGATAGGAAAGACAAAATATAATGATAGGATTTATCTTGACTTTTACAGCAGATTGCAGGATTATATTCCTTATAAACACCACAGGTGTATCTTTTGATTATACGTTAAATATTATTCTCTTGAATCTAAACTGAGTAATGACTACTTATTAATTATTATCCCACAAAATTGAAAGACTTTGGTACAAGAGCAATTTCTGCTCACGTGGCAGGTGATTCCTAATCACTGAAAGACCTGTATCCGAAGACGTTATCATATTTGCCAATCTAACATTTCCCAATAATTCGCAAACTTAAAGCTTAATGGCGAAACATTATGGTTCTCCAAACAGGTGAGGTTTGCCAACATGAAGGAGTTCTCCATGAACAAACGCATCCTCAGACTGCCAGAAGTCAAAGCCATGACTGGCCTGTCACGTTCAACAATCTATGCTTACAAAAAGGCAGGACTGTTTCCTGCAACAATTAAACTTGGTCCTCGTAGTATTGGCTGGATTGAGCAAGACATTATTGACTGGATCGAGTCCAAGATGTCATCGAAAAATATGCATCAATCTTCACCTTCATCACATTGAAGTTAAAAAAGATTGTGTTTGATATCGTCCATGAAAGTTTGATAAGATATAACTGTGTATACCGTTATCAGGTATGCCCTCTAAATTGGTTAAGCCAAAGAGTGTGGGGGTATATTTGGGGGTATCGAGCATTTTTAGATTATAAGAATTGGCTGTCACCAATGGGTACGAGACTGATCCGTTTTCGGCCTGAGGAGCCAGTTTTATAAAGGTTTTTTGTCATTAAAGCCTTTGAAGCAAGAGTTCGTAAGCCTTACAGGCCCTTATTCGCCCCTGGGCACCATATATTTCAATGACTTAGCAAATTTTCATATTGAGAAAAAGCGTCGTTTGTCATTTCATTTGTCACTTTTGTTGATTTTTTGTTCTATTCTGTCCCATCAAGAATGGGCTTACATAAAATGTTCAGTAGCTACGATTCTTAGATTATCGTATAATTTAGGTCTTTTTAATTCTTTACGTCTTTCTATGATGTATGGCTTACATCGAATATAAGTATCACGCATTCCTGATTTGATTTGTTTTTCTATAATTTGGCGGTCTGCATCATGTCGTAAATATGCAATAGATATTAACTCAAAATATGACAGTAATTTTTCTACAGCCTCTGCTAACTTTTTATCATTCACTTCTGAACGATTGTAATCTTTTTCTTCTGCAATCAAATTTGACATATAATCATATGCTCTAAAGATATCATCTTGCTCAAACTTAAATTGCATTAGACCGAGAGTATACTCAGATCGGAATCTTTTATTATTTTGTATGTAACCGATAACTCCAAAAATTATAGCCGCAATAAGCGACAAAGCTGTTGCAACATTAGCCCCAAACTGAACCACATCCATATATTCTACCTTTTTAAAAAAATAAGATA
>JBCCCO010000150.1:0-4814 GCA_039033475.1 Pseudomonadota bacterium
AACAATGTATTACTCAAATTTTGTGACTATGTTTATCTAATATCAATACTAATTTGATTATTATTTCATGAATGATTTTCAATTATTACGTGTCGTCTTATTCCTAATAAATTCTAGGTATACGAATGTCTCAAAAATTAGCGTCAGGTCGGGCAGTCGATGTTGCGTTGCAGGAAATGGAGCGGCGGAAAAAACTTGAAAAAAAAGTTAATGACTTTAAAGTCTATTTTAAATCGTTGCGTAATATATTTCCAGAATGTTTAATTTTTGTAAACCCTCAAGGCATTATCACCTATGCCAATACGTACGCAGAGACTATATTCCAGTGCGCTCCACACCAATTAAAACAGACAAATATTGCAGATTTAATTCTTGACCTTGTGCCCCAAAGCAACCATGAAACGTTTGAAACCAAAGCACAAGCATTAAGCAAATCTTTTCCGCAAAAAAAATCAAAATTTTTTATAAAACGTAAAAATGGAGAATTTCAGACGATCCAACTCAGTGTTATGGAGTTGAAAACAGAAAGTGAACTACAGTTCGCTTTTGTCATATATGATGATACAAAACTGCATGAAAAAAGAGTTATAAACCAGACAAAGAAATTTAGCTCACAGAAAAATACCACAAGTGATCAAGCTGCAAAGAATATCTTTGACTTTAGCATAGCAGCTTCAGGGTATGGCCTTTGGGATTGGAATATTGTAACGGATCAGCTTACAGTATCTCAAGAATTTCTAAATTTGATTGGATACTCAGAACGCGGTCCAGAGTGTGATTTTGAATTCTGGCGTTCTCTTATACATCCTAAAGATGTGGAAAAAACAGTTGATACATTTCATGAGCATATGGATATATGCAGCCCGTTTGAAAATATTCATCGGCTCAAAACAAAATCTGGAGAGTATCGATGGTTTCGCGTGCGCGGTGACGTGCAGCAAGATGAAGAGGGTAATACTATTCGCCTAGCAGGCGGTATGAGCGATTTAACTGAGCTTATAGAAGAGCAACACAAGGCCCAAGAAGCGACCAGATTAAAATCAGAATTCTTGGCAAACATGAGTCATGAAATTCGCACGCCCATGAATGGCATTATTGGCATGACAACGCTTTTGCGCGAAACAGAGTTGGATGGGAAACAGCAGCATTTTACCAATTCTATTGCGCAAAGTGCAGAGACGCTCATGTTTCTGATTAATGACATTCTTGATTTCTCCAAAATAAAATCAGGGAAACTTAATCTTGAGTCAATATCAATTGATTTACAAAATCTCATTGAAAATGTTGTCGAGCTGCTTGGCATAAAAGCAAATGAAAAAAACCTTGAACTCTTGCTCCATTTTTCAAAACGTGCACCACGATATGTTTCAGGAGACCCGGTTCGCATCCAGCAAATTTTATACAATCTCATTGGTAATGCTCTGAAATTTACTAAAGATGGATATGTCTTTGTAGATGTTGATGCAGAAAAACAAGCAAGTGGCAAAATAGAATATACAATACGAGTAGAAGATACTGGCATTGGCGTCCCAAACGAAAAACAAATGACGATATTTAATAAATTTGACCAGGCTGATTCAAGTACAACACGAGAATTTGGAGGCACCGGCCTTGGCCTGGCAATATGTCAGCATCTGGTAAAACTAATGGGCGGTCATATTGGAGTTGATAGCGAGGTTGATAAGGGATCTACGTTTTGGTTCAAAATCCCTATGGACATCATTGAGGCTGCAGATGAAAAGCCAAATAAATATGACTTTGATGGCCTAAATGTTCTGATCGTAAGTCATAACACAAAAGCAAAAGCCCTTTTCAAAAGCTTACTGGAAAACGAAAATGCCAATGTGGAGGAGGTTAACAATGGGGAAGAGGCTCTTGGAAAATTGCTGTCCTCTATCCAGAAAAAAAACTGTTTTGATGTTGTGATCGCCGATCAACTTTTACAAGGATTAAGCGGAGAAGAGCTTGGAAAAATTATTAAATCCTATGATGAATTAAAGAAAACACGTGTTGTGCTAATCACATCAGCTCCCCAAAGAGATGATATATCAAGACTTAAAAATCTTGGTTTTTGTGGCCATTTGGTCAAGCCTATTCTCCCTTCAGTTCTTCTAAACTTTATAGAAACACTTTCTTATAGAAATCCTGAAATAGATGACACCCCATTTGTTACAAGAGAAAATTCAAATAAGAATAACAATCTCTATCAGGCAAAAGTACAGCAGAATGTTAAATTCAAGGATGTCAAACTTTTACTCGCTGAAGACAATTATATTAATTTACAAGTTGCTGAAGAAATATTCAAAAAATATGGATGCGAAGTCATTTCAACAGAAAATGGGCAGCAAGCTTTTGACGCATACCAAAATAGTACTTTTGATATCGTTTTTATGGATTGGCATATGCCAGGAATGAATGGCATTGATGCAACAAAACATATTCGAAACTATGAATTGGAGAGCGATTTAAAAGCCATTCCCATTATTGCCTTTACTGCAAGCCTCGCCAAAGGAGATATTGAATCATACTTAGAAGCTGGAATGAATGACTTTACACCTAAGCCAATAGACTACGCAGATCTCGAAAAGAAATTATTGTTATGGATTCCTCTGGAGAAGGTTATTTTTCTGGAGAGCAAAGGCAATGCCGAAGATTCAGAACGCCAGAATAATATAGGATTAAATGATATGACAGACGAAAAAGAAGACGGTCTTCAAAATTTATTATTAAGCGATGCCGAAAACAAAACATATGATGGCATAAATTGGTCCACTATAGATCAGCTTCAAAGTATTATGTCTGATAATTTTGATAGCGCAATCGAGCAGTTTTTAATACATGCTGGAACATATATTACGAATATTAAACAAGGTATTGCAAATCAGGACCTGGAAACCGTCCGGCAAGCCGCCCATCCCCTAAAATCGTCCAGCGCACAAGTTGGTGCAGATGAACTAAGTGAACTATCAAATGTAATGGAAAACACAGTACAAGAAACGAATAATAATGATGTATTAATAGAATTCCTGAATAATCTCTATGAAGATATCGAGAAAAGTTTTTTAATGACCAAAACAACTTTGGAAAAGTATTTAAAAGACAGGGCAGCTTAGAGCGATTCAAACTGAATTGAATTCACTTCAGGTTGTAAAATTGCTCGTTTTTAAAAGACTACAGCTTGTCAGATGAGGCGTAGCCGAAATTGACATACTGTAGGTCGCATTATTTCTAGATAAGTTTAGCTTGCATGCTCAAGATCTTTATGAACGATAAGAAGTATATTAAGAATGAAACACAAAAATGAAGACACACTAAAGGTTAGCAAAAAAGAACTGCTTGAAAAATGCAGGATCCTTATTGTTGAAGATGACTATATTGGTCGAACAGTCATAATGGAAATCTTTAAAAATATAGGTTTTCAAACGATTATTGAAGCCGAAAATGGCAGAATTGGCCTTGAAAAAGCACGTGAATTTAACCCCCACCTTATCCTTATGGATGTTGAGATGCCAGAGATGGATGGAATTACATGCTGCCAACATATTCGCCAGGACCCTAAACTCAAAGATACTGTTATACTTGTGCAAACATCACTGAACAAGACTGATGATAAAGCACGTATTTTTGAAGCTGGGGCAGATGATTATTTGGCAAAACCCGTTGACCCCTATGAAATAACAGCACGTGCCATCATTCATCTGGAGCGCGTGTTTATGACCCAAAGGTTAAAAGACTATCATGATCGTGTCCAGAACGAGCTGGATATGGCGCGTCAAGCTCAACAAGTCTTACTTCCGAATGAAAAGGTTATAGAACAAGCCTTTATTGATCACAATATTAAGATTAAATCTCATTTTGAAACATCATCGGAATTGGGCGGTGACTTTTGGGGACTAAGTAGTTTATCAAGCCAAAAGCTAGCCCTATACCTCGTTGATTTTACTGGGCATGGTGTTCATGCCGCTTTAAATACATTTCGTTTTCATACTCTCATGCAGAATAATCAATCCTTAGCAGACCAACCAGGCCCTTATTTGACAAGCCTCAACGCACATTTGGCTCCTTTACTCCCAACAGGTCAATTTGCAACAATGTTTTACGGCGTGATTGATTTCAGAGACAAAGTTTTTTCATACGCTTCAGCATCAGCTCCTTATCCGATCCTTCTTCGAGATCATGCTTCTGCTGCAGAGCCGCTAAGACAAAATAATCTCCCCATCGGGGTGCATAAAAATAAGTCGTATAATACGAATACAACTGATTTTAACCCAGGTGATATGCTCTTTTTATATAGTGATGCCCTTATTGAAACGCCAAACCTTGAACGTGAATTTCTTGATGTAGACACTATTGCTTTTCTGCTTCAGGAATATTGTAGCACTGGAGATCGTTTTGATTTGGACGCAGGGTTTGCAAAATTTGTGAAAAGCTTCTTATCGCGTTCAGATGAGAAAATAGCAGATGACTTAACTTTAAATGTATACCACTGGACCGATCCTGAGAATTGATATCAGAACCAAAAAATAAGTTCGCAAAGTATAGCCAATTTCATAAATAATAACATGGTTGGGAAATTAGCTAAAGGCCACAAGCCTGGCCCGCCGCTTACAGCATGTCAATTTCGGCTACGCCTCATCTTACAAGCTGTAGTCTTTTTAAAACGAGCAATTTTTCAACCTGAATTGAATTCAGGTTGAATCGCTCTAGGTAGTGGACTCATAAAATTCGCACCATACTCTTATAGAAGCCAATTTTATGAGTGCCATGAAATTTTTTACACTTTTCTCATAGCGTGTTGCAATTCTTCGAAATGA
>JBCCCO010000151.1:0-4782 GCA_039033475.1 Pseudomonadota bacterium
GTTAATCCATTAAAAGATATGTCTCAATATTAAATATATAAAATAGTTAATTAGCTATATTTTAAGTGACTTCGTTTATCATAATATTTAGTAAATCAGCTAAAATCTGGAAAATGCAATGTTAAAAGCTTTTTCGCACTCTTTGTCTGCAAAATTATTACTGCCTGTAATGCTTGTCCTGGTTGTAACGGGGCTTATTGCAACAGCTCTTGCATTGCTTGAAACACAGATCAGCAATTCCAATGATATGCACGAAAAAGCAAGACTTGTTGGCAAAGTGACGGCACCTTCCGTTGCCAGAACGTTGTGGACCATTGAAAAAGATGCCACTTACAACACTCTAAAGCACATCGATACAGATCCCGACATTGTTTTTACGATTGTATTAGATGAAAAAGATAGAATATTTGTTGCTCACTCTAAAGATAAAAATATAGACGTTGCACAATATGCGTCCCAATTGGCACTGCCTCAATTTACAGGACTGAAAAAAGGGGCTCAAACAGAGTTTTTTGAAAAAAATAATATGCTCTTGTTGAGTGTGCCTTTATTTGTGCCCGATCTTGAAGAAGCCGTTGGTGGCATGGTGATTGGGTTATCCTATGCTCGTTCCACGCAAGACTTGCAGTCTAAAATCCTGGCTATTCTTGGCATAAGTCTTATGAGTATTTTTCTTGTCAGCACAATTTTGTTTGTTGTCACCAAAGGGATAACAAAACCTATCAGCGCTTTGACGGAAACTATCAGCAATATTACCAAGAGACAAAATGTTGATGAAGTTCCTTCTCTTGATCGAAAAGATGAGATTGGAGCAATTGCTAGAGCCGTTGAATTCTTCAGACAAACCATGGTTCAGAACGATGAGCTTGCACAACAAGCAAAAATGGACGAACAAAAAAGACTTAACCGCCAGAACCAGATTGAAAATCTGATTGAAGAATTCCGGGGCCAAATTTCAACAACGCTAGAATCCGTCAATCACGACAGTCATGAGATGAAAGATGTGTCTAACGATTTATCTGAATTGGCAGCCCTTACGACAGAACGCGCGAATCAAGCAACCAATGCAGCTCAAGAGGCGTCGACAAGTGTTGTGACTGTGGCCGCGGCAGCTGAAGAACTCTCAAATTCTATACACGAAATTTCTAATCAATTATCTCAAGCCAATGATGTTGTGTCTGATAGCAATACAAAAGCATCTGAAAGCAACTCAAAAATTGGTGTTTTGTCTGTTGCTGCTGGTGAAATTGGCGAAGTCATCACCCTTATTCAAGATATTGCTGAACAGACAAATTTGCTGGCACTTAATGCCACTATTGAAGCTGCGCGTGCTGGTGAATACGGCAAGGGTTTTTCTGTGGTTGCATCAGAAGTAAAAAACCTAGCCAATCAGACCTCAAAAGCTACAGAGAATATTACAGATCGCGTTAGCCGTATTTGCACAACCACGGAGCAAACAACAGAAGCGATCGGCTCTGTGACATCAATGATGAAAGATGTCATGGAATACTCTTGTGCCATCTCATCAGCTGTTGATCGCCAAGGCTTTGCAACCAATGAAATTAATAATAATGCGCAACATGCCGCAACCAACACCCAAGATGTTGCGAGCACAGTAACAAAAGTGCTAGAGGCTGCCGATAATACCAAGAAAGCGGCTGAAACTGTTCATGTTTCATCAAAAAATATTTTGTCAAAAACAGATAATTTAAAAGCCGTTGTTGCCAAATTTTTGGATAATGTTGCGGCAGCATAAAGCTGTTCTTTTTACCATTTATAGCTTTAATGTTTGTAAGTATAAACATTGCGGCCAGCCACAAAAGTTTGCAGGACCCTGCCTTGTAGACGAGATTTATCAAAAGGTGTATTTTTTGATTCTGAGCGCAAGCCATCTGGATCAATGACCCAAGGAACATCCAAATCAACCAAAATCAAATCAGCTGGTGCCCCTTTTGCCAATCGCCCTGTTGGCAGACCTAAAATTTTTGCTGGATTTGAAGTCATTGGCTTAAGAACACTTGACAATTCAATATTAGCATTATGATGTAACCGTAGTGCTGCTGGCAACAAGGTTTCAAGGCCAATAACACCATCTGCGGCTTCCGCGAAGGGGTGGCGTTTCATATCCACGTCTTGAGGATCATGGTTTGATGTGATGATATCAATATGCCCATCACGCAAACCCTGGACCAATGCGATACGGTCTTCTTCCACGCGCAGGGGTGGACGCAACTTAAAGAATGTACGATAGGATCCAATATCATTCTCATTTAGCGTAAGATGATTAATAGAAACACCGCATGTGACTGGTAAATTCCGCTTCTTGGCATGTTTTATAATTGATAAAGAGTCGGCACACGAAATTTGCGCTGCGTGATAGCGACAATTGGTCAGCGCCACCAAACGAATGTCACGTTCGAGCATAATGGTCTCTGCTTCGTTAGGAATGCCTGGCAATCCCAAGCGGCTTGAGACCTCTCCCTCATTCATCACACCATCCGCAGACAAGTGCTCATCTTCAGTGTGGTGCACAATAAGCGCGTCAAAATCTTTGGCATATAACAAGGCCCGGCGCATGACTTGGGCGTTAGTCAAACTTTTCTTCCCGTTGGTAAACGCAACGGCACCGGCTTCTTTTAGCAAACCAATCTCTGACATTTCCTCATTGCCAAGGTTTTTGCTTAGAGCAGCCATTGTGGCCACACGAACAATAGCCGTATCTCGTGCACGGCGCTGAATAAAATCTACTAATGCAACATCATCAATCACGGGATCTGTGTTTGGCATGCATACAATTGTTGTAACTCCGCCAGCTGCTGCAGCCTGACTGGCCGAGGCTAGGGTTTCACGGTGTTCACTCCCTGGCTCACCTGTGTACACTTGCATATCAATCAAGCCGGGGCAAACCATGTTACCACCGCAATCAATAATATGAGCATCATCAGGAGAATTCCGCCGCAAATGCGGTCCGAAGTCAGCAATTGTCTCGTCCATGATAACCATACCGCCGGGTTCATCATAGCCGGAGGCAGGATCCACCAAACGAGCATTAATTAAAGCTGTCACAGGACTATTATGGTTTTTACTGATTGTCTCGTTTGATCCTAACATGTTTTGACACGCATCTTCATAATATAAAATTGAGGTTATGCACTATAGCATGTTCTGGCGTACTGCCCCATTTGGCAATTGTGCTGCCAAAGCTTGCAATACGGCCATTCTAACAGCAACTCCCATTTCCACTTGTTCCCGGATAACACTGCGCGGATCATCTGCAATTGCAGAATGGATCTCAACCCCTCGGTTCATTGGCCCAGGATGCATAATCAAGGCATCAGGTTTTGCCTGTTTTAGCTTTTCATGATCCAGACCAAAAAAATGAAAATACTCCCGTGTTGATGGCACAAATGATCCCGACATGCGCTCACGCTGTAACCGAAGCATCATAATGACGTCAGCATTTTTCAAGCCATCAGACATAGAGGTGTAAACCTCTGCACCCAACCTATCCGCATTGCTCGGCAACAGTGTTGAGGGAGCAACAATGCGCACTCTGGCACCCATAGTGTTGAGTAGGATAATATTGGAACGGGCAACCCGAGAATGTAAAATATCACCGCAAATCACAACTGTTAGCCTTTCAATACGCCCTTTATTGCGGCGAATTGTCAATGCATCAAGCAGAGCTTGTGTTGGATGTTCGTGGCTCCCATCTCCCGCATTAATTACGGAACAATCAACTTTTTGTGCTAGCAGCTCAACAGCTCCTGCAGAACGGTGGCGAACAACTAACAAATCTGGCCGCATTGCATTTAACGTAATAGCCGTGTCAATGAGCGTCTCACCTTTCTTGATTGCAGATGAGCTTATAGACATGTTCATCACATCTGCTCCAAGCTTTTTGCCTGCCAGTTCGAATGAGCTCTGTGTCCGTGTGGAGTTTTCAAAGAAAAGGTTAATTTGAGTCCGACCCCTCAAAATATCCTGTTTTGTCTTAGTCGGTTTGCGATTGCTCTCAACCGCAATATCAGCAATATCCAAAAGGGTATGGATATCAGCATGCGTTAGGCCTTCAATGCCCAATAAATGCCGGTGTGGGAAAGCAAAATCGGTATTTACATAATCTACATTCATCAAAATCCGATATATATAGGCCACTCATAATTAGAGCAAGTATAAATAACAATATTACACGACAATTTTCGAAAATATGAAAATCAGTAAATAACTCTCACCATAAAGCCTTTGGGCTAGGCTCATGAGCTATAAATAAGAGATCTCTATAAGATCTGAAAATTTATGATTTCAAATACCAATTATCCCCACCAACCTCTACGTGGTACTTAGAAAAAATACGTAATTACACCGGATATACATGCTGCCACTCCTTTGGTATAATGACAACAATAATAACCTTAACCAAGGCATAGCGATGGCAAATATAACGAATACACCGGCTGATTTGGCGGCGGAGTATTTCACGCCAGAGATGGCAGATCATTTTCACGAGATTTTAGACACTCAAGCAGATTGGGTGGGTGCGCTCACGTCCGTTTATGGCGATCGGATTGATGATAATCTGGCCAATAAGATCCGCGTGTTCTTGAATGATCTTCTTGCAGGGAAAACGCCGAGTTCCTCTACTCTAGACATGCCGCAGGCGGTTTGGCTGTCCGATGCAGATATGAACGGTGCGCAAGGGGGATATTCGGCTGATGAGAACACCATTTTCCTCAATCTCAACTTGCTGGATGGGGCGGCTGATTTGGCTGGTGCCAGTGA
>JBCCCO010000152.1:0-4750 GCA_039033475.1 Pseudomonadota bacterium
TGCTAAAGATGCAAAAGTAAACATACAAAATCATTACGGTGCGCCAGCTCTGCATATAGCAGCATGCAATGGACATAATGAAGTTGTAAAACTATTACTTGCTAAAGATGCAAAAGTAAACATACAAAATCATGAAGGTGCCACAGATCTGCAAATAGCAGCACAAAAAGGCAACAAAAAAGTTTACGACCTTTTAGCAGCGGAATATAAGAAGAAGAATATACCTATTCCTGAATGCCAAGACCCAAGCACTGTTTATGTCTCTACAGATAGGGTTGAAGATGAGATAAGCACGAATACAGATACACTAACATATAATATGTCGCCCGCAATGACCGTATTTAATTTAGACGCTGGAAAACCAAGAGTGCGTAATTGCGTTATTGAGTATCCTGATCCAACGAATAACCTAAGTCAAAAAGAATATATTCCATCAAGGATGCAAGATGTACAAAATCCAGGGTGGAATCAGGCACAGATTGATGATTTTAAAAATCGAGATCCAAACCAAGATGGGTTATATTATTCCTTTTCATGTCAACTACCAGGTAAAGGGAAAAAAGTTAGAATTCTTTCAACAGCTATTGACGAAGAACTTGTTGCATGCAGAGCTAAAAATAATCAAGATCAAGATGTCAAAATTACAATTGAACGTGGAGATGACGATTTCTTCTATATATCTTCACCAGAAGAATGCAAGCTGGACCTTATATTAAAAGCCAAAAAAGAACAGCAACAAATTGAACAAAACTATAATAACATCCCCAAGGATAATCCTATATGTCAAGCAATTGACGATTATATTAGTAGCCCAGAAGTTAATACGAATACAGAAAGAAATATTTCAGATCACAATCAGTTCATGGAAGATGTCTATCATAATAAACAAAGTAACGATCCATGCCGCTTCAGAACATTTGCAATGGTACATCATATTGCCACTAAATATCCCGAATTAAAAGATGATATCCGAACTGTACATATTGATGGTAATCACGCACAAGTAGAAATGCGACATAATGGTAAATGGGTGGCATGCCCTGATTTAGGAGGAACTCCATCAAATCTACAATATAGTAAAACTCCTTACATACCGACAGTTCTAGATGCAAATACATCAAATAAATCATCTGCATCATCATCTCTTAAGCCTATGTCATGGCGCAGACAGGCCAAAAGTCAACCAAGCACTGATGATCCATCTCAGGCCACCACGCCAGGACAGTATCAACCTAAAACAACGTCAAAGAAACCAAAGAAACCATCTGTATTATCATATCTTAATCCTATGTCATGCTTCAGAAAGAGCAAAAGTCCACCAAGACCTGATGATCCATCTCAGGCCACTACGCCAGAACAGAATCAACCATCAAAAGAACAGGATCAACCTGCAACATCAGAGGTAGTAATGCAAGCTGTATTAAGTCAAATTCCACCAGATTCACTGTCATTATCTAATGTAGTAGGAGTAGAAGCGGAAATGCCCACATCATTTAAAAGAGTTGATGATATCGATAGTTTGTGCCAATCAGTATCAGAATCAGTATCGGTGTCGCAACAAGCATCCGGCAAACGCAAAAACATATTGATCAATTCGTCCAATGGCGAAACATTGGATAATATCACAAATGCTTTACTTCAGTCTGAGAAGGCAAAAGGGCGAGCAGTGTTTGTGATTGACAGCCCGGATGATATTGATATTGCCAAACGAACACTTCGATGCAACAAAGACGGCAGTGCCACACTTCGTGACAAAGGGCATCTTGAAAGCTTCCTTGAGCAAGCTAATGATGCCAAGGAACCACCATTACTAATTATCAGAGGAGATCAATTTTCAGCACAAGCTAAGGTTCAACATAATGATCTATGGGTCAATGATGCTCGAGCAGCTGGATATTCAATTCCAGATAATGTACGTATTGTTACATTGGATGCATTATCTAGTAAGGAAATTAATGAAAGCAAAGCTTATATATCTCGGCATGCTAGTAAATTTTCTTTCCCTGCTGATACCAAAGAGGAAGTGCCTGCGCTAGATGAAGGTAAGAAAAAAGTTATTAATCTAGAAGGTTTTCCTAATTGGCAAGAGGCATTGTTCGGGCCAGTCAGAATCTATGATAATAAGATAAAATGGGAACCAAGTGATTTTGTCAAAAACTTGGCTGATGGAACCGATACGCATTTCGAAATAATAAATATAGACGAAAAATCAAAAAATAAACTCAACAGAATGTTAAAGCGTGCTCAGGCTGAAGGTGCATTTCATTATCACGGTTTCGATATTCCCGTACCTGAAGGAGCTCGCCTTGCATGTTCAGAACGTTCAATGGATTTCTCATCTTTTGATAATTATAAACTGCAAACTGGTTCTTCACTCGAAGATACTCCGGATGATGCCATAATAATCAACACTAATATATTCGATAGGTTGCTTGGTAATAAAGAGATTCAAGATGGTGTTTACACTACAAAAGACGGTCTTATTGCAGAGAACCAAAACAAAACTTTGCCTTTAGTTATTGCCAGTGATTTATCAGATAATCAGTGGTATTGCCTCTTATCCCAGGCTAAAAAACATAATGTGACCCTTGAGATCTACACATCGAATAATGTTAACCGGATTCCAGAAGGAGTAATATACTCAACAATCAGTAAAAGTAATGGCACAAAAGAGCGCATGGTATTGCCTAAAGTAGCGGTGACAACTGATCCACAAAAAGAACTTGATCAAGAACAATATAAAGATTCTGTAATTGTCCGCATTGAAGATTTAACTAGCATGGATGTGTATCATGGTGTACCACATATTGCCCCTTATGATATAGGAAGTGAAGCATATAATAAAGAGTTTTCTGTAACTATTAGCCCGTTGATAGACAAGCTCAAACAAGAGAAAAAGGTTATATTAACAGGTGAATTTTCTTCTACAATGTTAGATGAATTAACACCTTTATTTGAACAAAATATCGATAATATTCAGAATTTAACCCTTCTTATAGAGGGAGAAGAGATCCCTCCGCAACTTTCTTTTCTTCCATCTGATGCGTACCAGATCATCCCAAGAAAACAATCCCAACCTACTCAAGAGCAGAAAGAAACTAACCATGGTTGGAGAGAAGAAACTCCTAATCATGCAGATTTTGATTTGTCTAATAGCACACAAAAAACAACAGAATTTCTTAATACAAGACTTAATGCTCTTAGAGACCTTTTAGCAGTATCTCCTATTGTTTGCTTAGAAAGTGCAGCAGGGGCTGGAAAAAGTAAATTGGTTGAACAATTAGGCAAAAATGATAATTTTGAACTGCATCAGGGGCTGGATGGATTAAAAACATTTCTACAGCAAGCAAAGAATAGTTCAGACAAAATGCATCTTATAAGTCTGGATGAATCGAAAACAACTGGTAAGGAGCTGACGCAATTTGCAGCATTACTAGAAACTGATCCTGCAAAACGCACGATGTTGGTGGAAGGTGAAATTGTTGATATTCCAGCAAATGTTCGATTCGTTACGATGGATAATCCAGCATTTGATAGTAACGGTAGGCGTTATGCTAACCGGCGAGTACCTAAAATACAATCTCAATACAAATACAATATTCCTATGATGT
The DNA here is from genome assembly GCA_039033475.1 of Pseudomonadota bacterium. GTDB lineage: Bacteria > Pseudomonadota > Alphaproteobacteria > Rhizobiales > CBDHHC01 > JBCCCO01. The sequence goes on from JBCCCO010000152.1 coordinate 3,612, forward strand.
ATTTAGGAGCGCTGCCACCAGTATGTATGTATGAAACTGCTTTGGCGCCATTACGCCCAGAAAACTATCCAGAGGATAAATTCAAACAAGCTGCACAAGGAGTTCTAAGAGATATATATCAAAATAATTCCACCCCTCGCGAAGCCCAAGAAAAAATGCTGCATTATGTAGCATCATCATTAGCTAAAGGTGATTACCCTAAAGAGGCGAGTGATATTGAGTCGAATTTTTTTGTTTCTACTACAGATACAGATAAAGTTCAGCTGGGTTTAGAACAATCAATTGCATTACGTCGTTTACAACATAATGGTAAATGTCATGATTGCACTGGGCAACCTTGCGTTATCATTGAAGGCGAACCGGGTCTTGGCAAAAGTGAAATGGTAAGAGCGGCGCTTGCCGCGCAAGACATTGAACAAATTGGCAAAGATTCATTACAAAAACTAGATGAAACTGATAAACAATATTTCATTAAAATTCCGGCTAGCATGGCACGTGAGCAAAAACGAGAACTTCTTTCACGTGCGCAACAAAACGGTCATATTGTATGGATTGATGAAATTAATAGCTGCCTATCAGATGGGTTTGAAAAAGACTTTAATCTTGCTACTACTGGTGTCAATCCTATCACAGGAAAAGAGGGTAAGAATAAAGCAGGTTTTCTTCTAATAGCCACCGCAAATGCTGCGAGCTATGATGGCAGATCAATTATTGGTGAAGCGATTCTAAGTCGTTCTACTTCTCTTACTATGTTGCCTTGGGAAAAATATGACGATCAAAGTCTCAAGAAAATTGCTCAACATGCTGGATATGAGATAAATGTTGAATTCATAAATGCTATTCGACAAGCCCCTAACATTCATAATATTCGTGATTTTTTGGCATATTTAGATGCACCATCATCTCAAGAGATAGGGCCGCCACAAGGTACGGAGGTTTATTCACTTACTCCTCCTTCTGTACATCATACTAGGCTTTGTTAACAAATTATTTCAAACTACTTCACGATAAAATAAAAAACCAATATATTCAATATATTGTTGCAGATAAAGGTTATGATTCGGATGATATACGAAAATGCATTCAGGATTTTGGACAAATGCCTGTTATTCCATACAAGAAAAACCGAAAAAAACAAA
>JBCCCO010000153.1:0-4724 GCA_039033475.1 Pseudomonadota bacterium
CCACAGAATAGGTTTGGGTTGTGAGGTCTGCGATAGCAATCTTATAAGATGCGCCCAATTTAACAACACCAAGGGAATAGTCTGTATTGCCATCCCCATCGGCATCATGCGTGATCACCGTGTCTTGAGGGAAGGCTTCGAGCGCGATACCCAGATTATACGGAGATCCAACTTCATTGTCTGCACTGGCATCCAGCAGCGGCTGGAAAAATACCGCATGTGAATCTAGCGCGTTTGTGTCAGAGAGCGTGCGCGCGTTTTCGACACTGATCCATTGGCCATTAAAAAACACCCTGCCTTGGTCATTCTCATTTGGGTCCAATGCAGCAAGACCGGCCTGGTCATCAATAACAGTGAGATAAAATGCATCCCCCTCATCACCAGTGGTGTCTGTCAGGCCCAGCATTGCTTCGATCGCATGACCCAACTCTTCGACCAGAATAACAGAGACTTGTGTTTTCGCCCCGTCACTCGCACCAGCCAAATCAACTGCCCCATCCAGCAAATTAATGTTGAGGAAAATGATGTTCTCACCAGCTGAATACCCCCCTTGCGCCCCGTTCATATCTGCATCTGACAGCCAAACCACCTGCGGCATATCAAGAGCAGAGGCATTCGGTGTCTTCCCGGCAAGAAGATCACTCAAGAACACGCGGATCTTATTGGCCAGATTATCATCAATCCGGTCGCCATAAACAGACGTGAGCACCCCCACCCAATCTGCTTGCGTGTCCAAAATCTCGTGAAAATGATCTGCCATCTCTGGGGTAAAATACCCCGCCGCCAAATCAGCTGGTGTATTCGTTATATTTGCCATCGCTATGCCTTGGTTAAAGGTGCTTCTTGCCGTAATACCAAAGGCTTGGCAGCCTGGATATCCGGGTTCACTACGCATGTTTCTAAGTACTACGTAGTACGTAGTTGTCTATGAAGATTAACTATCTGATATATATAAAATTATTTTTTAGAGCCGTTAAACCATGGCATCGTAGCCCAGCAATAAATGTTTGAGTTTGCCAATGGCCATGCGGTATACAATCGTACAATCTTTGTCCAACAGGAGCCCATCCAGTTTATTTTGTGAGCTTTGTATTAAGAGATGTTTCATCGAGAAAGATCATCTTTTCCAATGCCTTCTTCATAAATGAGACACGGCGATTAATCCATATATTACGCAAGCTGCATATTGCTTTTAAGAAGTCCATCAAAGTATGCAATCGTTTTGTTCAAGCCTTCTTCAAGTTGAATGGTTGGCTCCCAGTCAAGTTTTTCTTTGGCGAGAGAAATATTGGGTTGTCTTTGCTGGGGGTCATCACTAGGCAGTGGTTTAAAAATGAGATTGGATGAAGAACCTGTAATATCTTTGACCATTTCAGCTAATTCTTTAATCGTGAATTCACTGGGGTTGCCTAAATTAACCGGACCAGCAAAATCAGGGGAACTATCCATAAGACGAATAAATCCATCAATCATATCATCAACATAGCAAAAAGCACGCGTCTGATTGCCCTCACCATATATTGTAATATCTTCACCTTTTAAGGCCTGAACGATGAAGTTTGAAACAACACGGCCATCATTGGGATGCATCCGTGGGCCATAGGTATTAAAAATCCGTGCAACTTTAATATTGAGATTATGCTGACGGTGATAATCAAAAAACAGCGTTTCGGCACAGCGCTTGCCTTCATCATAGCAAGAGCGCAGACCTATAGGATTAACGTGACCCCAGTAGTCTTCTTGCTGTGGGTGCACTTGGGGGTCGCCATAAACCTCGCTTGTGGAAGCTTGGAAAACTTTTGCATTCAGTCGTTTTGCAAGGCCTAATATATTAATTGCTCCATGAACAGATGTCTTTGTGGTTTGAACTGGGTCATGCTGGTAATGGACAGGAGATGCGGGGCAGGCGAGGTTGTAGATTTCATCAACCTCAACATAGAGAGGGAAGGTGACATCATGACGGAGAAATTCAAATCTTGGGTTACCAACTAAGCTTTCTATGTTGCGCTTCGTGCCGGTGAAAAAGTTATCCGCACACAGCACATCATGGCCTAGTTCTATGAGACGTTCGCACAAGTGAGATCCCAAAAAACCAGCTCCACCAGTTACTAAAACGGTTTTGTAGCTATTTTTCATAATGCTCATTCCTGTTTACGCTAACTGTAAAGGATACAAATGCTATCCTAACTCACGGCATTAAGGTTAAAGCATTAATCTTAAATTTTTACTGCTGGTGTCGCGGTTTTATGAAAAATCTCCATCTCACTTTTAGATCATGACCCATCATTTACATTTTTAATTTTAAAAAATGTACTATCAGTCTAATATTTATAGAAAATTCTTTTTACCGAACTATAAAACGTATAATTGCAAACACTATAATTGCAGGCAATACGAGAACAAGTCCACCAACCGCCATATGAATTGGCTCCGGAATTCCAATAATTAATCCATATTCTGAAGAGGCTGTATCAAATGCTTGATATATATCAAAATTAAGCGGTGATCCTTCTGCGGCATTCTTATAATTTATCGCTGCCACTGTGCATGTGTAGACGGCCAGTGATATTAATAGTGCAATTAAAGTTGACATGAACGATGCTCTCCCTGATGTGTTTTTCGTACATTTTTACTTAATTAAGTGTGTTGCAATGTTGTGAGGAATATCTCAATTATGCCCATAAATATATTGTATTTATTGCTGTATTTTTACAACTTCATTTTTTAACACACCAACACCTTCCAGGTCCACCTCGATTTTATCTCCGGGCGTAACAGCGTTGGTTTGTCCAGGTGTTCCTGTGAATATAATATCTCCTGGATGCAGGGTGATGGTTTGACTAATAAATGAAATGATATTTCCAACATCATGTATTAATTGCGATGTTCTTTCTGATTGCACAGTTTCACCATTCAAACGAGTTTCTAAAAGAAGATCATTATAATCAAGTCCTGTGACTAGGTAGGGTCCGATAGGTCCAAAACCATCAGATGCTTTAGCCCGCACCCATTGCAAATCGCTTTTTTGCCAGTTGCGCTCGCTCATATCATTGCCGCAAGTGATACCAAAAACGAAATCTGGAGCGTTTTCCGCATTGATATTAATGCATTTTTTTCCAATAACAATAACCATTTCACCTTCGTGGTGGAGGTTTTCTGCTCCTTTGGGATAGGGAATTGGATCGCCAGGGCCTACGATTGTTGTTGGCAATTTTGTGAAAATACCTGGAATCGATGTTGCTTTATCGCCCGCATGAGAGCGATAGTTGCGTCCAACACAGAATATGCTGTGTGGGGTTACAGGCGCCAACAGCTTCACATTGGAGAGCTTTAATTTTTCTCCCGTAAATTCTGGATTTTCAAAGATATTATCTTTGAGTACGAGTATATCTTCATTGTCTAGTTCACCATAGCGAGGGACTTGATTATTTGGATCAGATATATGTTTGAAACGGACATAGCGTTTACTATTTGTCATAGATATCCTTTTTTGCTAACACTCAATGTCATAAAGCACTAAATCTGTTGATTTATTGACCTTTGGCTCTTTTCTCGAATATATAAGAAGGACGCAGCCAATACAGATTTAGCCGAAAATCTACCTATAAATAAAGTAAGGAAATAAATTATGCGCGTCTACTATGATCGTGATGCTGATCTTAATCTTATCAAGAGCAAAAAGGTTGCAGTTGTTGGATACGGTTCTCAAGGCCATGCCCATGCCCTTAATTTACGCGACTCCGGTGTAAGCGAAATAGCCGTAGCTCTTCGTGAGGGGTCTGCGTCTGCGCAAAAAGCACAAGGCGAGAATTTACAGGTTATGTCCGTCGCGGATGCAGCGAAATGGGCTGATGTGATTATGATGTTAACACCCGATGAATTACAAGCAGATATTTATCGCGATCATCTTGCTAACAACATGAAAGAGGGCGCGGCTCTATTTTTTGCTCATGGCTTGAACGTTCATTTTAATCTCATTGAACCTCGTAAAGATATTGATGTTTGCATGGTTGCGCCAAAAGGGCCAGGGCATACCGTTCGCGGCGAATATTTACGTGGTGGCGGTTTGCCATGCCTCGTTGCAATCGCACAAGACACCTCAGGCAATGGTCATGATTTGGCGTTATCATACGCATCTGCAATTGGTGGCGGTAAAGCGGGAATTATTGAAACCAGCTTTAGAGAAGAGTGTGAAACCGATCTGTTTGGTGAGCAAGCTGTCTTGTGTGGCGGCGTTGTTGAGCTTATGCGGACTGGTTTTGAAGTTCTAACTGAGGCTGGATATTCACCTGAGATGGCCTATTTTGAATGTCTGCATGAAATGAAACTTATCGTAGATCTGATTTATGAAGGCGGTATTGCCAACATGAATTATTCAATTTCCAATACAGCTGAATATGGAGAGTATGTCTCTGGTCCTCGCGTCATTGATGCACAAACAAAAGAGCGCATGAGAGATATTCTCAAAGATATCCAAATGGGCAAATTCACCAAGGATTGGATGCTGGATAACAAGGTGAATCAGACGTCGTTTAAAGCCATGCGAGCGGCATGCGATGAGCACCCTTGTGAAGAGGTTGGAGCGCGTTTACGCGATATGATGCCATGGATCAAAGATGGTGCTTTGGTTGATAAAACCAAAAACTGATAAAATTCTAGACAGTGCAGAAGATTATAGAAAGCGCCTTTGTAAGGCGCTTTTTTTGCATTTAGTATAAATAACA
>JBCCCO010000154.1:0-4507 GCA_039033475.1 Pseudomonadota bacterium
AATGCTATTGTTACAATACTCTGACTTGCTCTCACCATCTGATTCATCATATGACCAATTATCGTAAGTAAAATCAAATTTATTGCTATCTAGAAATAGAACATCTCCTCCCAAAGCAGGAATACCTAACTGTTTAAATTTCTCGAGTATCTTAATTGCGTTTCCTTTATCTAAAGCCCAATTGTTGATACCTTGAGCGCTCAACGATACTCCTACAGATGATAAAAGCTCTGTAATTAAAGGCGGAATCAAAGCAAAAAAAATTGCTTCGTATTTATCATTTTTATAATATTCAATATATTGTATTGAATATTCAATACTGCGAGACAAATATTCTTTATCACTCTCATATTTTTCCTGATCGCAATACCAATTATGAAACGAACGATGAAGCATATTTTGATATAGGTAATAAACATCACCACCATAAACAGATACTTTCAATTCATAGCACTTGTATAGTATTTTAAGGGCCTGATCTTTGGTTAAGATCCAATCATTTATACCATGGTTATGTAAGGGAACGCCTACAGATAGTATATCGTTAGTACTTAAGGTCATATTTTCTATTCGTCCGGTCTAAAAATTATACTTGATCGTTTCTCCATCTGGTTCTTTTATAAAGATGATCAGATAGTTTCTGTTAAGTGCCAAGAGTGCTTATAACTTTATTCAGCTAATATAATTTTAAGATGGTGAGTAATAACATTTTCAGATAAATGAGTTTTTTCATCAAGATCACCTAGCCCCCAGCTCTCGCTCATTAAATGTATGTGCTCACCAACCGTTTCTTTAGAAAGTCTCTTCAATCGAGTGATAAGGCTTTCAAGGTTATTCTTATCAAGATAAATTTCTACTCTATGTTTGTTTGTACTCAATTCTTTTGCATCTGCAATTTCTACGGTAAATGTCATTATATCTAATCCAAAAAGTAATCTTTTACAGGTAAATTATCTCTAGCTGGTCCCCGCGGTCTATGAACACCAATATGGGGACCTTTAGGTGGTTGATGATGTCTATCGAAATGATAACTTCGATTTGTCTTGGGATTTACGTAAGTACCTATACCATTTTTCGCATCAGGTCCTCTTTTTATAAACCCTTTATTTGCGAACATAGCATCAATTTGATCAGCTGTTTTTCCTTTAAATGGATTTTGTCCCAAACTCTTGGCAATTGTGCCAGAAGTGTTTCCAGTTAATAGACTCAGCCCACTTTTAACAACACCACCAACACCGGCAACAACATCATAAATCCATGACGCATCATTAACACGGCCAGACGTATAATCAAGGTATTGCTCAAATGATCCTCGGAATGTACCATTGGCTCTCATATCATCATATGATTTTTGCATGGGGTGAACTTGGTTTTTCCGCAACACACCCTCAGCATTAAACAAATGCGCGAGGCCTGCCTGAAACGCTCCTTGGCCGCAACTGCCCTTGGCAATTACAGCTCCGGCGCAGCCCGCAGCAGCGGCAAACATTGTCTGGTCCGTAATTAATTTTTCTTTTCTACTATGAACTTCGAGTTTTCAATTGACTCAATGTGAGATCTGAAATTCTGTATTATTTCGTTAACATGTTCTAATGGAATTTTAAATCCTGGGCTTGTTTCGTATATACCAAATCTAAATTTATTTTCTTCAAAAGGATTGCCTCCAAAAATCTTTGCATCCATCCTCCACATTTGAATTGAAACATTTTTCTCTGTAGGGTTGGTTGGTGCAATACGAATTGCGAAAGCATTTTTTTCTGCAAACTTCCTTAAATTAGTGAATAATTCCTCTTTTTGGATATTGTCAATTGTAATCCTAATTTTTTCTAGAGGTAGCTGCCCAGATAATATTGGCTTTTTAGTCGCAAAAAATAACAATGCTACAAAAATCAGAGCCAGAATTACAATAAATAATATGTACAAAATTGATCGATTCATTTTTTATGTTCTCTAAAATTATTGCTTACTTCGTCTAATGTAACTTCTCATTTGCCTATCAACGTGATTAAAAACTTTAGGACCTTGCCATTGATTTATTGTTGCTGCTCCTGGTATCACATTATTACCTATACCTCTTGTAGTTACAGACCATCCACCATTGGTATTGCTAGAAAGTGTTCGTGTGATTTCTCCATCATACAACACATGTAATGGAAGTGTGACATTTTTTATAGACATCCCATCATCACTTATGGTGGTTCTAACAAAGCCAGCTAACGAAGAGGGGCGGAAAATCCCATCAAAAATACTCAAGCCAAAATCTTTATTCCTAGGGTCAAAAACCTGATATATACCACCATCTTGAACTGGATTGGCAGGATCTTGGCCAGGAACTGCAAATCTTAGTAAGTATCCCTTCATTTCTTGTTGGGTGCATGCTAATGCAACGGAACATACTTCATTCTTGGTTGTATAATCATGCCAACCTGGACGATTGGAAGAATATTGACCTATCTTCTCAGCATTAAACAAATGCGCCAATCCTGCTTGAAACGCCCCTTGGCCGCAGCTGCCCTTGGCAATCACAGCCCCGGCGCAGCCCGCAGCAGCGGCAAACATTGTCCGTCCAAGAACCGCGTTCATATCACCGGTTCCGGCAAGGCCAAACGCCTCTTGTCCTAAAAAACCACCCAGTTTGCCAAGCGCACCCGTTGCCATACCAATAAGAAAGCTCCCACCTTGCGCCACGTTTAGCGCACCATTGACAACACCACGCACAACGGCCTGACCGATGGCGTGCATCCCCTCTATGACAGCACCAACAATATCAAATGTCCCTGCCGAGACAAACGCAAAGGCAGCTGCTTTAAGACCTTCTTCAAGAGAACCGGTGGCGATGCCTGAGATTGCCCCGCTAATTGCTACACATCCCATGCCTCCCGTGGAGGCTGCTGTTATAGCACACCCCACAATCTGCACTACCGCTCAGACAATCTGGTTGCTCAGGAGTTTCTTAAACGCCCGTCGGATTGCAGAGAAGATTTTGCCAAACGCTTGGCCGATGGTGCGGAACAGGCTCTTAAAGAAAAACCCTGTTGGGTCAGCACCTCAAAACCGGATTATTATTCATCATAAGCCTTCGGCATATCGCCATAAAGCTAAAATAAAGATGAACGGTGAGGTCTGTCTTACAAACAGTTTCTGCAGAATATCAATACTCTTGAATCACTTCTTTACCATCCATCACAAGCCGAAAACACAACTGTTGTGTTCCCCAAAAGTTCGTCCATTCTTTCTCGTAAGCGACAATACGACTTTTTTCAGATTTCAGGATATAACAACCATTTTCATAAACTAATGTTGGTTCAGCGTCTGGCTGTTTTATCAGAATAATAGGAAGGTTAAACACAGGGTTTTTTCTAGATTTTATCTTTTTTTCAAAAATGAAAATACCATATAATCCCAGATCTGCAAGTGCTGGGGGATGGAAACCTAGTTCAACAATTTTATTTGTCTCACTATCTAACATTTGTTTAACTATATAATACGGTCTGTCTTTGTCTTTAATATATATGTAACTCACAATAAAAATGCTTGGCAATACTACGATAATAAATAGTAATATAAGTATTTTCTTGATAATTTTCATGATTTTTAACTAGTCATTTTGCCCTGTAAAAATACCATTGCGAACATGGTAAGTATCTTTTGGATCATCTCCCCAGCTCCAAATAGCACCAATTGGATTTCTTCGAAAAATTTTTGAGCTTCCATATTGGTAATATCCAGCCCCCGCATATAATTCTACGGGTGAAAGCCCAGCTTTTGTGCCAAGAAAACCATACATAAAATTACCAAAACTCTCAAATTTCTGACCAACCAATTTATAATCCCATGCTTTTCCAGTCAATACGTCAGTCTTACTTGCATAGGGATGAAACATTGATTTAAAGGCTTTATAATCTGTGCTAAGACGTATGCTGAAAGGATTAGCTTTTGCCATAGCTTCTGCTTGGGCAATGACTTTTTCCAAACTAAAGCCTTCAGGGGCTTCTGACATATATTTTTTGAGCAATTTCTGTGCTTTTAAACGCCGTTGTTTCATAATCATACCACTTCGCTCCGCATTAAACAAATGCGCGAGGCCTGCCTGGAACGCTCCCTGGCCGCAACTGCCCTTGGCAATCACAGCTCCGGCGCAGCCCGCAGCAGCGGCAAACATTGTCCGCCCAAGAACAGCGTTCATATCACCGGTTCCGGCAAGGCCAAACGCCTCTTGTCCTAAAAAACCACCCAGTTTGCCAAGCGCACCCGTTGCCATACCAATAAGAAAGCTCCCACCTTGCGCCACGTTCAACGCGCCATTGACAACACCGTGCACAACGGCCTGACCGATGGCATGCATCCCCTCTATGGCAGCACCAACAATATCAAATGTCCCTGCCGAGACAAACGCAAAGGCTGCTGCTTTAAGACCTTCTTCAAGAGAACCGGTGGCGATGCCTGAGAGTGCCCCGCTAATTGCTACACACCCCATGCCTCCCGTGGGGGCTGCTGTTATAGCACA
>JBCCCO010000155.1:0-4241 GCA_039033475.1 Pseudomonadota bacterium
CAGATGAATAAGCCCGCGCCATCTTAAATACCCTCCATTGCTAATGCAATGAAACATTATTCGTATGCTTGAAACAACTTATTTTTAAAAGAGATTCAATACGATCGGAAAATGCTCTAATTTCTTGTTAGCGCACACCTTGTTGCGCAAAATCGGTGTCCACTTTTGCGCGGTGTGCCCCTTAGCTCGATGACATAAAAAATAATCCCCAAATATGGTAACATGAAAAATCTATTATTCACATATTTACACTTTTCCATCTGTAAACTCCCGTCACTTTCCCCCTCATTTTCACTCTTTCAAAAAACAAAAAAATCTTATTCCATCCTCTTCCCCATCACCGATCTCTGAACTGTCCCGTCTGCACTTGACCTCCAGAGATTAACTTTTGTTGAGGTATGGAGGTCAAGCGCAGACGGGACGAAAAATGTGAAGGAATGCAAGGGGTTTGTATGTCTTACCTGTTGGATCAAATACAACACCTAACGCAACAGGTGATTTTTTTGATACCAGTGGTTCAGTTTTCACCATTTGGCTGCTTGTAAATGCGTGTTTTATCTGTCACGCAGCCATACAAGAGCTTACGCTCAAATGCGACCAATTTCTGTATTATTCGTATCATAAAGTACAAGAAAACCGTCATTCTCTAGAACGAGTTTATGCACTGTATGACCTGGCTGGGCTGATATTTTTGTTGTTTTATTTCCGTCTCCATCAACATAGCGGTATCCATCCTTATCTAAAACTAAATTTCCAAAAGAACCATTACTGCTGATAGCTATATCTTCCCTCCTCCCTATAGTATCTGTTTTTTCATTATAAAAAATTCCATACCCCGAATTTTTATTCTCCGACTGCATAAATTGATCTGGTGACATCATTACTTGCGCGTTAGGATCACTGCTTAAGTCCAATTCAAGAGTATTCCCTAAATTTTGTCGCAAAGGTATGTCTGGATCAGTTTCAATAACGTTAACTCTTTCACCGGCGCTATTGAGCATGGTCATGATAAACCGACCATCATCCATAACATAAAACTGACCGGTTGATGAATCCATCCCAGCTGGAATATCTTTATCAGGAAAAATTCTTACAGTTTGGTTGTCTATAGGATTACTCGCAACAACATTTGTAACCCAATTGCCTTCTGAGTCATGAGCTGATCCAACACTTACAATCTTACTTTTGGCAAGATCATAAATTTCTGTTGACCAGAGAGGAGAGCCGAATAAATTCCACACGCCGTATTTTAAGGTATAGCTCTCTATGTCAATAAAAAAACTAGCAATATATATGTTATTATTTGATGCTGAATCTTCTAGTCTAGATACATTTGCAGCAGGGATAGTAGTAGAAAACTGATATTCAAAAAGTTTTTGATAATAATCTTTAAATCGATTAGCAAAATGCGCTCCAACTATACCATCCAAATAATTGTTCTCTCTAAAACTATATGAATTGATAATATCACTATTAGTAATTTGCAGCCCTCCTTTTTGGATCATATTTTGGTAATTTTGAGTTGCATGATACAACAACAAACTTCCTTCTAAAAATGCTTGGTCTGCAGATAAAGTATTATTCTTGTACTGAGACAGTTTAAGTAATTTGCTAATATCAAATAACCCAAAAGATATACGGGATAAAATACTAGCTACAATATTATTAGATTGGATATATTTTGAAGAAAACGTCATTTTACTAAAATTTGAGTAGTAAACTGTCAATTTAGTGTCTGTCATTGTATCATCAAATTCGATATTAATGTTATCCTGAATACCGAATGCGCTTTTTACTTTTGCGACAATAATGCGAACAAGCCGTTTCCTCTCCTCAAAGCCGAGGTTTTTCCAGTTTTGGATGGCATCCTTGATAACAACGTCATTTTCTAAGACTGTGATTATTTCAGATGCCATTTGGTCTGCAAAAGGTCTCATTTCTGATGGCAAGGGAGCAGAGCGTGAATCTACGGTGCTCAGGTGTTTCAAAACGGCTATATCATAAGAGCCCATTGCACGCTCTAAGTTAAAGTTTTGACCTTCGATCTGTCTTTGTGTCTGAATGAAAATCTTTAGGATAAAGCCGCGTTCATCAGTTGTAAGCATCGAAGGCAGATCAGGGTCACGCCATCCCAAATTGGCAACCAGATTGTAGAGTAATACAACTTGTTGGTCTGTCGCAGTATCAAGGCCGCCACTATCACGTATGTCTTGTAATATTTGTCTAATCTCAACAAGGGGATTGGGGGCAGTGTTTAATAACTCGATATTAGGCTCTGCATATAGGCCTGGAAAATCAAAAATTCCAGGTTTACTTGGAGTTGAATATTCACTTGGCCCAAGTGACAACTTCAATTGCTCGTCTAATTCCAATACTGTTTGATATGCTTCAAATGTATACGGAGTACCATCCGCTTTTTGGGGAAGGGCAAATATTCCTCCAAAGTCTTGGCTGATATCAAGTTTTGCGCCATCTGCTGTCTGGATTTCTTGCGCTGGCACAGATAGCAATTTCCAATCTGGGGTATCACTTTTTGGTTTTGGTATTGCCACAAGAACATTGTTATCATCATCTACAATTGGCGTATACCCTGCATCCGGATCAACAATAACAAATGCCCCTCTGCCATTAACCATCGTCCATATGGCCGCTCTTTGTCCTTGATTAAAATTGCTATTGCCAGATACGTTGATTAGAGCGACAGTTTCTCCATTATTATATAGCTTTCCTGTGCCTTTGACAAAACCTCCGCCTAACAATTGAATGGCAAACTCTTCATCATAACTGGCAAGGTCAGCATCAGGAATAATCCCTATATCGGGAGAGAATGGCGTTGTCACTGTGCCAAGCTGATTGTAAAGGGCTGTTGTCAAGTCATTTGCTCTATCATTCAGATAAACCGTTGCCAGATCAATGTCAGATTGCCCTAAAAATTGATTGACAGTTGTTTGACCGTGGTTGCCACCTTTGGTGTACATTTCAACCAGTAGCGGGGTTGCCTCATCTCCAAGGTCAATGGCATTCAGAATTCCAAGAGTGTCATCTTGTGCAATAATTTGCGTTCCATCAGTCTTGTCGTGCGCCAGCAGCATTTTTGCGGCAGCCTCATAAGTCATATATGGGATAATTATTTCTTGTTTATCATTTCTGAATAGTTTCATAATCCGCGCAGAAGCTTCGCGGAATGTTGTCACTATCCCTTTCCATATACTATGATTTAATCTAACCATTGCATCCAGGACTCGCGGCACGGCAGTATCATCTAATTTCTCAATCAAATATTTTGAGAATGATGGATTATTCATTGCAGCAAAACCTGCTGCAGACTTATCTGAAGAAAGAGACTCTAACGCAAGGGTCAAAGCGGGATAATTGTTAAAATTACCACGCAACTCTGTTTCCATAGTGTTAAGAGCCAGGGCAAGGCCAGTATAACTAAGCTTCCCTAACCATTCTGAAACCAATAAGTAGTCGTCTAAATTAGCGCTTGCGCTTAGGATAAGAGCCTTTGCGACCTCTCTATCTTCTTTAAAAACAGCATCAAATTGAAATGCTGCTAAGTAAGGATCAGTTTCTCGAAGCAGTTTGAGAATCTCTACTGTTTTGTCACTCTTTATAGTGGATATCTCCCCCTTATCGTCTTTGATTTTGTCAACGATCTCTTTTCCGGTGAGATCTTTCATATGATCGGCTGCAGCATCAAATAAATCGTAATCATAAGCCGTCCAAGGATCTTTCATAGCTTCTTCAATATCGTTTTTTTCTTGTGAAGAAAACAAACTAAGAAGATCTTGGAGTGATACAGAGGGCAGTTTCTTGTATACGGCAGAAATTATCGCAGGTGGTATTACATAGACAGGACGTTGTGGATTTACGTAATTGCGAACTACAGCATATAATATTGCCGCAATGCCAACACCAATATTAATAGCATTGCCATCAAGCAACTGTCGTCGTTCTGTTTGGCTCTCATTTGCCTCAATCTGTCCATAAGCCCCCAAGATCTGCCCAACAGCAACGGCGTCGTCATTTGTTGTGGCATAAGATAACAGATCTGCCACATTGCGCTCGGGGTCATCGGGATAATATGTATCAATGTCATAAAGCAACGCCCCGACGCTATCAGCGTTATTCAACCCAATGTGGGTTATAACCTGATTGGCAGCATCAGAGTTGGTTTCGTTAAATTCAAACAGCCCATCAATCATGAACAAAGATGGTGCATCACTCGGAAATTCATC
>JBCCCO010000156.1:0-4211 GCA_039033475.1 Pseudomonadota bacterium
GTCTACACTTTGAAAAAAATGGAGAACACATTAGGAGCTGGTATTGAATTCCCAAGATACTGACGGATGGGTCTTATGAACAAGGTCTGTCCAGATCATCTTCAAGCTTATAAAGACTTTGCATTTGATCGCATTCAAAATAAAGTCGTATTCTTGATGCCAATGAAGAAAGCCCGCAAAGTCGGCAATTTGAGTTTTATCCGCCAACAAAAGTCAAACACAATCGCAAAGCCATGGTGATGGCAGCCCTACAATTGCTTCGAGGTGCTGCAAAACAAACTCATCCGATAACAAAACGCGTTGGGTCTTTTGAAGATTGGGGCATAGTGGTTGATGCCGTTTATCTGGCAACCGGGTTTGATATTGGCGCATTGCTACGCAACCCCGATACAATGCCTGAAGAAAAATATGCATTTTCTTTAATCGTCAATCACTGGCATGAAAACCGGCTCGGAAAGTCTGATTTCAGAATCCCAACGCTCATTAGCTTCGACTTTTTCGTCAAGCTCCTCCGCGCTTGCTATGTAAATATCCCCGATATCCCAATCATCGACACCATCTGCAAAGAAATATTCAATCTCAACTAAGCACTCGATCTCAGCTATTACGGTTTCCCCGCACTTCACGGGGTAATCAAATTCATAGATGAACATCTGACTTTCCTTCTTTGTCTTTGCGTTTCGCCTAATTGTTTAATGTCGTTCCAAATTCTATGTAGCTCTTTGTCTACAGTCTCATAAGGGCTATCCATTCCTCTATGAGCTTCTGAAAACATGTCTTGAAACGCTTTTACTACTGGTACTGTCATTGTCTTGGTCTCCTGGTTTTAAATGTTGGAGACGCTTCCTGTTACCTTCTCTAAAATACGCTTGCCTCACTTTTACATAAATATCCACGGTCTTCATATCCCCGCCTTCGTTCAAACTCTTAAGAATCAAAACTAAGACGTTATCAAATGGCGCAGTTTTACTCCGCTATTTATATGTTATAGCACACCCCACAATCTGCACCACGGCTCGGACAATCGGGTTGCTGAGGAGTTTCTTAAACGCCCGTCCGATTGCAGAGAAGATTTTGCCAAACGCTTGTCCAATGGCGCGGAAGAGGCTCTTAAAGAAAAAGCCTGTTGGGTCGGTATAGCTGAGGGGGTTGTTGAGCGCGTACGAATACCAGTTTCCACGCCGCTTGAGTTTTCAATCCCGACTTAGTGTCCATCATAAGCTTTCAACATATTGCAAAGATCGAAAAGAATATGAGCGCTGAGGACTGGTTTAACGCCTGTCCGGCGGACAGTCTTGCCGTTCATACTTCAGAGAACAGGTTTATGGGTATGTAAAGTGGGTTATTTTTTAATATATATTTTTCTACACTTTCCAAGTGCGAAAAAGAATCGAACGCATTTCCAACTGTAGAAATTATTTCAGATACTTCTACCTTTGATATTATATTATTTAATTTTAATGCTATGTGTAACTGAAGAATTTCACTAGCTATTGTCAAGATCTGTAAGTATTCTTCAAAACAATCACAACCAAGATTCTCAAGACGATTTAAATAATTAATTTTAGATTTAAAAAATTCTATTACATCCTGATTTGAAATATTTCCAGCAGCTAAGGCCGAAACCTTCATATCTTCTTTAAATTTTAGACGCTCGTGATCCGCTAAATCAGAGATATAATAATAAGCAATATTTTCAGAAATTTTATTTAATGCCGGAAACCATTCTTTAGATGCAATTAATTCATCTGCTTCTGCTCTGTTCTCTTTTAAATATTTTCGATAATTATTCATTAAAATCCCTTGGGAAGTGTTATGCCTATATTCCTCAGATATTGTTGATTAACTCTCATATGAGTAAATATTCGGCTTCCATTAACAGTAGATGATGTGAACATGAAGCTACTATCATCCATTCTAGTTATGTGTGCCATTTTGTTTATCCCATCATGGCTAAATTTAAACTGATGGCCATTAGCAAGATTTTTTGCAGCTTGCTTCAAATAAGCATCCGTACTATTTGTTCCTAACTCATCACCATGTTTTGCGGCATGCCGACGCAGATCACCAAAACACGTATTATGCACCCACACACCTGGTGCATTGTCATTATCAGCACCACGCACATAGAATGTGTGGAACTGATCAACATGCAGATTATACGCCTGCAAATCCTGCTTGGCAATCTCGACTGAGACAACCTCCGACCAGCTTTCATCTGCATTCAGCAAGTGATGCCCAGCTTGAAGATACTGCGCTTCAATCCACTCACCCGTATCATTGGTACCTGTATTCGCTACGCCGCCATTTGCCACCAGTCTTAACCCAGGTTGAACCATGCTGACGTAAAACGGATGAACTGTGTTGGAGATAATCGTCTGATACGTATCACTTTGCAAATCACGAATACGAACAGTAACGGTTTTATGATATCGACTGGAATACGCATCTAAAACTGACTTATATTTCATTTTACCAGTATATTCATCCCGCGCCCAGACTTTGTGTTCACCAGCCCTGATCTCACTAATTTTTACAAAGCCCTGATGGGTCGCAACTTGGGTATCTTCATGGAAGGAGCACAAATGTCTTCCTGCTCGTATAAAGCCCCCGGCGTTGGGCAGCACGCCTCCTGTAGCAACGTTTAAGAATAGGCTTGCGCCAGCAATAACACGTTCAAATGCATTAGAATTTGGATCTAAAAGGACAGCTGCATCTTGTGCTTCACCAACACCAGGAACAAAACTGGCTCCAATTTCTGCTCCAGCTCGCACATAGTCACCCCACTTGTTATACATATTTGCAAACGCGGCAGTTACGGCACCATTGGCACACTTGCCGCCTGCAATAACGGAAGCTCCACAGCCAGACGCTGCAACAATGAGAGTATCTAGAAACTGGTTGCCTTGACTGATCGTATCAGAGATAAAACTCGTTGCCTTACCCAATGCGCCGGTTGCAAAGCCAACCAAGAAGTTACCACCGCGGGCCACTGACATTGCGCCGCCGACGACGCCATGAACCAAGCTTTTACCAAGTTTAGAGAAGCCCGATATTGCTTTGGAAAGGCCGCCCCAGACCCCATCAACACCTTGCCAGATGCCATGAGAGACAAAGGCAAAGGCTGCAGCTTTCAATGCATCTGTTATTGATCCACCACCTGTAAGGGTCATGGTAGCGCTTGCAGCCGCACATCCAGCGACAGGTAAGGAGATACATGCTGCAATCTGGATCACCGCCCTAATAATCGGGTTCCGTAACAACTTCTTAAACGCACGTCCGATTGCAGAGAAGATTTTGCCGAATGCCTGTCCGATGGCGCGGAACAGGCTCTTAAAGAAAAATCTAGTCGAGGTTTAAATTCCGACCTTATATTCATTATAAACTCGCAACGTATTGCATGTGGCTGATATTCATATGTACATCGTGGATAAATTTACATAACTTGTTCAGCTTGCATCAATACTCTGAAATAAGCTTCTCAGGGATTAAGGCAACGATTTCCTCTAGTTCTTTTGCAGCATCGATATTCTCTTGTTGAACCCCAAATCTGCCATCTTCAGAAATAAGAGTGAGATAGAATTTTAAGAGTCGAAAAACGACATCTTTATGGGTCGGGTTTTCTTCAATTTTTGCAGCCACATATTCTAATTTATCTGGAGGATTAATAACAAATAAATCTATTTTTCGTCCTTCAGTATCGAAAGCAAAAAACTCTTCATTTTCAACATCAATGGGTTCTGTACCAAGTATTAATTTATCTAGATATTTATAGATATAAATATCTCCCGGCACGTCTTCTCTAGAAGATGCATTTAACACAAAAAACTTTTTCATTAAAAACGATCCCAAAATGATTTATCATTCTTATTACTTTCCCAAGGCCTATGACGTTTCATACTCTGACCAGCTCTTGTCTCTCCTGTTCTTGGATTTATCAGTCCTTGTCGATGATAATGTGGCCATTTACCCAAAGAATGTCCAGTTCTATTTCCAAACGGAGCAATCCGCCAATTTTTACCTTTATATGGGAACTCTCTTCCTTTTTTCACGAACAGATATGCGTCTTTTGTTTTTCCTGGTACAGCCTGGACACCACCCAATATACTTCGGCCAAAAGCTTTAACAACACCACCAACACCGGCAGCAACATCATAAATCCATGACGCATCATTGACACGGCCAGACGTATAATCAAGGTATTGCTCAAA
>JBCCCO010000157.1:0-4155 GCA_039033475.1 Pseudomonadota bacterium
AGTTAGTAGCGTTGCGTAAAATAGGATTTTTTACTTAAAATACATTTCAAAAATTAAGTAAAAAATTTGTAATATGCCGGCAAGAGATGTGTCTTTTGTCAGCTCATAAACAATTTTGGATCAATCTGTTTGGAGATAGATTATGATTGGGGGACTAAAGATGTCTAGCCGTTTTTTATCAATGGCAGCAACGACCCTTTTTGTCGGAGGTGTTGCCTTAACACCCGTACATGCTGCTGATCTTGGAGGTGACTGCTGCGCAGACTTGGAAGAGCGCGTTGCAGAACTTGAAGCAACAACAGTACGTAAGGGAAATAGAAAAGTATCGCTTGAACTATCAGGCCAAGTTAATACAGCATTGCTAATTTGGGATGATGGCAGCGATACAGATGTTTTCATTGTTGATAATGAAAATTCAAATACACGGTTCCGTTTTAAAGGCGGCGCTAAAATAAAGCCAGGCTGGACTGCAGGCTTCTTGGTTGAGCTTGATATTGACGGGCACGCAAACTCTTCAGGTGTTTCACAGGACGATCCTGTTGGTGGAGCAGGTGAGCAAGGCGACATCCTAGAGCTACGCCACGCTGATATATATGTTAAAACACCATATGGTAAAATCTCTCTTGGTCAGGGTGATACAGCATCTAACGGAACATCAGAAGTTGATCTTTCTGGCACATCTGTTGCTGGTTATTCTGGTACAACTGACATTGGAAGCAGCTTTGCATTTATCCTTTCAACTGGTGTTACCACAGGTGTCACAAAAGGTATGGTTCAGTCTAACCTTGATGGCTTAAATCGTGACAATCGTATTCGTTACGACTCACCAACAATAGCAGGCTTCATCCTATCTTCATCATTTGGTGAAAATGACCAATATGATGTTGTGCTTCGTTATAAAAACAAGCTTGGTGATTTTAAATTTGCTGGTGCTATTGCTTATTCTGAGCAAGATGACACAACAGCAGGCACTGCTGGTGAGAGAGAAACAGTAAATGGTTCTGTTTCATTATTCCATATTCCAACAGGTCTGAACTTTACCTTCGCAGCAGGAGATAGAGATGATGACGCAGGAACATGTGCAACTTGTGAGCAAACTTTCTACTACGGTAAAGTTGGTATCAAACGCAAAATTAACTCTCTTGGCTCTACAGCTTTTGCTGTTGACTACGGAAGTTATGACGAATTTGGTGGAACAACATACGACAGCACTCACGTTGGCATTCAACTTGTTCAGAAAGTTGATGCAGCTGCCATGGAATTATACTTTGCATGGTCTTATGACGAGCTAGAAATTAGCGGTGGCACTGATCCTGAAGAACTAAACTTCTTCTTACTTGGATCTCGCATCAAGTTCTAAGAACGTTAAACGTTACAAGAATAAGAATACTAAGAAAATTTGGAGAAGCTAGCTTATAAAGTTAGCTTCTTTTTTTGTACATAAACCCTGCCCTTGCAACCAAAATCACTAAGCCAACTAATACCGCAGCTCATATACTTGCCATACCAATATCGTATCATCGTCCATGTACAAAACTTGGCAACTTACGCACAGCTCAAGTCATCATCAAGCAGCAAAATACCGTTCGCCCGACGCGTCACACGGCTCTCAGCCTTCGCATCACGAACAAGTGCAGTTAATTCTTCTCGGGATTCTGTGTCTAAAAGACCGCTTCTGATCATACGTATCATATCAAACTGCTTTGCGATATTTTGCAACTAAAATCTCGGGTAGCGTTGGAATTGGAGTATGCTCAAGAAAAATATAAAATGATTAAATCACTTATTGATGAATTTAGAAGAACTCAACGCCATAAATTATAGTATTTCTCGCAACATTTGCTGGAAATTCAGAAAAAAAACAACTCTTGCAGATCAAACTCCATCTAAAAGAGCTAATCCATTCAATTGCAACAGTAATGTTTCCGCTTCGTCTAAGTTCAATAAAGCAAGCTCATACGCTGCTATATTACGTTGACTAAGCACATGACAATAAGGAGACCAAATGGGATGGTTTTGGATATCTTTTTTTACATCTGAACACCACATCGGACCATCCCCGCGAGAGGTGAAATCTTGACTGCCCATCCACGCATAAGCTGCTCGCCATACCAGAGGGCTCACTCGCGCATTTTGTGGGCCACGCAATTGCTCTAGTGTTGGCATGCTGCGATCATCTTCATGAGGCCCGATTTCTAAATTAGCAACAGGAGTACCATTTTGGCGAACACTGAATACACGGACCCGCTGAAAACAGACTTGATCCGCATATTGGTCAAGACAATTACCCATCATTTCAGCTTCAATAAGGAAATCTTCGGCTGTCTTTAAAGGAATGATGTCAAACCCAAGCATAGAACCACTCTGAAGCCAATTGTCTTCAATGCCCTTGTCTCCAAGATAAATGATAAGCTTGACTCTATTATACCAACTTTTAGCTGCTTCAATCGCTTTACTCAGACCAATATTGGGATGCCAAAGTGCTGTAATCAAATGATGGGCGGGAGCATCTGGATTTTGAGAATACCAACTCCAGGCTGCAAGCAGTTCCAAACATGAATCATCTTTTGATGCACTATTATAACCCGCATAAATTGCTTCATGCTCGGCAACCCACAGCGCAAATGCTTCACCACATAACTGAGAAGCTCTGCATACTTTGTGCAACCAAGACGCGATGTTCTTGGGGTCTTGTGGAATATAATTTACAATTGAGCGACAAAATTTAGAACTCTCTGGCAGCAAAGCCTGCAATGGCTCTGTAAATGCTTCCGGTGGTAATTTCCGCATCCACCACGGGATATTCAATGCTTTTGCAATCGTTTTCAACGCAGCCCCATTTTCAATCAAATGATAGGCTGTTTTACGTTTTTCAACTTCTCCAAAACCTGTTGCCAACGCAAAAAGCACACAGGGAAAACTGCGCAGCAAATCGTTAAATGCATGAGAATGATTTGCAAGACCCGTTATCGCTTCGCGATAAGGCTCCGCAAAATAACAGGACTGATGATCTTGCTGACGAACACTCCTGTCCACCAGCTGTTCTGAATAAAACGGACGCACAACACAACTCCAACCAACTAATATGCGATTATATACCTATAAATCAGGACCGTTTCTTGATGATGCCTAACTCTTTTTATTCTTTTTTGCAATATCCACAGAAAATCAACATCGTGCTGAAATGAAATAGATCTTTACAATACTTTAATGGGATATGTTACGTTATTTAAATAAATTTTTGGTAAACATTATATTATTGTTCATTTTTGTCTTGTATATGGCATCGTTCGTTTTAGAAGTGCATATTTTGCAATAAGACTTAGGATTTTTATACCTGCTAGCACTGAGGCTTTGATACTTCCTGAAATTTTAGAAATTCCAATACGAGGACGGTAATCTACCATAACTTCATGGATTTTTAACTTCGTCAGTATGGCTTTGATCTGCATTTCGACAGTCCAACCATAGCTTTGATCTTGCATATGCAATTGACTGAGCGCTGTTCTGCGAATGCTTCTAAAGGGCCCTAGGTCTGTATAGGATACACGCCAAATTAGCCATATCAGTTTACATGCCAGCCAATTGCCAAATCGTTGTTGTAACGTTAACGCTCCTTTTTTCTGACCTGCTTTGATGCGCGAACCAATCACAAAATCATAATCACCATCTACAATGGGATCAACGAGAAGATCCATTTGTTCTGGATAGTCACTATAATCTCCATCTAAAAACACAATAACATCAATATGTTGGAGCTCCTGCAAACCTCTTTGGCAGGCTCTGCCATAGCCCCTTATTGGCTCATGAACAACATAGACACCATAATCTTGGGCAATTTCTGCGGTTTGATCTCGCGATCCATTATCAACTACAATAATTTTGTCCACCCAACCTGGAATGGCTGAAATGACTTTGCCAATGGCTTGTTCTTCATTGAGGGCCGGAATGAGAACGCCTATCGTTGCGTTCTGTCGCATTGTATATCCTTTTTACATATTTGAAGCTCTGCACGAATAGCACAAACCATACTGGCACCCAAATCAACCATAGGATGACATCATTATAAATAGATTTTTGCGCATGGGCCATAAAATGAAACGACGTATAATACAGAGGAAGCGTTGCGCTCAATAACAATAGGCCAAAATTTGG
>JBCCCO010000158.1:0-4102 GCA_039033475.1 Pseudomonadota bacterium
ACGACAGTTGCTTGATGGTACTGATGTAGCTCTATTGCCATCAGCTGCAGGTGCACTCACTGCGGCCGCAGGTACAGTGGCTGGGATAATGGAAGGGGCGTCATTAGCTGCTGCAGCTGGTGTTGCGCTCCCTGTTGCAGCGGCTGTAACAGCAGTGTTGACCCCTATCTTATGGACATACTATGGCCCTGATATAAAAGATCAGCTCTTTAGTCAGCTTACCTCAGACCAAAAAGGCACCGTCGAAACAACGAGCGAAGACCCGTACGCACTTCATGCAGAGGGGCAAACATATGCAGCGAGCTTGGCCGCAGAACAGATGACACCGCAAGATTTTGCAAAACAGGTCACAGCCAAACTGAAGTTTACTGATGAGACGGATCCTGTTTTACGGCAGACAGCGGATATATTCAAAGGCATGTCAGATGAGGTTAGAGCAGATCGCTTTAGGTGGCTTGTGGAAGAGGATCTGGCAGATGACGGTAGCCTATCTGTTACAGCCAACTTAGTTTTATACTACAGTCTTGATGTAGACAATGGCCCATTGGTCACACCATTGCTGGACTCATTGTCTGCTACAATTTTGGGACAAATATTTAAGGAGATTAAGACCAAAGTTAATACGCATACCTGTTATCATTACCCTGGTTTGTTGTATGCGCTCAAAAATCTGCCACCGCCTTTGGCAGCTGCTGGTCTTGTCTTTCTGAATGATCCGGAGTTTGGGGCTTATCTGTTGGAATGCCTTCATGAGATTACAGGCTCACGTGTTTTGGATGCGATGGTCAGATTAGATATCAAGCCCAAGCTTGACACAACCAACCGTGCTATGGCAGCCAAGATCTGGTCCGAACTAGAATTCATAGAGCGTAGTGATGACACCGATGCCAATCCCAACCTTGGCAATAAATCTGGCATTGTCTTATACATGACGTATGAGGCCGCTGTCGGAATGTTGCTTGCAAAAGAGAATGGCTCCAATATTAATTATGACCCAGAGATCATGGATACCTTCAACGCCCTCGTCGATGACGAAACAGTCGTCAACCCCCTCGAATACGTCGTCACTCCACTGCTCGGAGAAACATACAAAGGCGGAGACACAAGAGGACAGGGTATTGTTAATACGTACTTGAAAGATTACGTGGGGGATGATGAGTTATATCTCGTCAGTCAGGGCGACCCCGAAGATGATCTGCTCCCCGCCATTATCGACCGCATCATCGCGGGAGATCAAACATCAACGGGTGGCGGCAGAATGTTGGCCGAGAACATTCCCCAAGACTTCGGAATTATTGAAGATGATGTTGCACTCAATCAGGGTTTATATGACAAAACTCTTGCTATTCGCAATACTAAAAGCACCAGTGAAGCTTATGGAACAATTTATGATGGCAATGTCATCGCTGTTGTGCCTGTACGCGAAACTAATCAATTTAATGGTGGATTTAGAGCGATAAGACAGTTTAGAGTTAATGGCAAAAGCTACTCTATTGTTGTTAAACCCCAAGGTATTGACAATCAAAGTGATGTTTATGAACCACTAATACATACAAATGATTCTGGACAAAAGTATGTAATGGCTTTGTCCTCAAGAAAAGAGCCAACAGACGGATCTAGACTTTATTATGGACATCAGGTTTTATTGGACGAAATTGAAGGGAAAAATGAAACGAAATATGATATTACCCCTAGATATAACGGTATTTACCCGATTCCTGAAGGGCATACTTTCGAGAGTTATGTAAATTTTCGACATCTCGATCAGTTTGCAAAACTGGACATACCTGAGACTACATTTCAAATTCCAAAGAACCCTCAGGGCGGACCGAGAAAAAAAGTTGATGCAAGAAGTTTACTGTCATTGAATGCTAAACCTCAGAAGTCTATAATTGATAACACTGCTCCTACCCCTCTTGTTCAGATTAGAACCATATTAAAAAATATAAAGAAAAACGGGGGAATTGATAAAGCAACCAATCAGCAAGTAGCAAATTTATATTATTTGGTTGCCAATTTAGGGTGGAAGGATCCGGGCCTTTCTTCTGAAATTCGTATCGATGAACAAGCTTTGATTCTGGGATTGTTTTTCCTAAACAAACGTTCTAATGATGCGAAAGCTAGAGATATATTAAAGGATTTTGATCCCGCAGTACTGCATTATCTTAGCACTGTGAACAAACACTCTGCATCACTACCATCAGGCACTCAACAACAAGTAGATGCAATGATAGCGAAGACCAAGAATGCTATCTTAGATTATCCAGGCCTAATGTCTGCCATAGATAATTGGGAAAATCTTTTACGTCCGGAAAGGCATCTTGCTATAGACAAGCTTTTTGAGATAATACGAATAAATTATGGTATGGGAGATGCGGCTATGACACTTACGGTTACCAGTCATCCAGGGGAATTTGGAAAATATTATCTAAATCCTTCTAATGAGCCAGAAAACACATATCTAGCTCCTGAAATTAAAATAGACTCTGATTTTCTAGAAGCTGCATCATTTCCTGAAGTTATTGATGTTTTAGGTCGGGAATTTTTCAAAATATGGTCAGAAAGAAAAGACGGTGCTGTGCCAAAAGATACTTTCTTATTGTTTAGTGCAGGTGACGTTCATACGCAAAAGACTAATGAAGAACAGAAAACAAAGCTATATTATGAATTGGCTGTAAACCGAGCTGCGATAGAGGTGGGGGGCTATTTTGGAACATATTTTTCTCAAAGAGCAGATCAATATTATCGCTTTAACGACACAACATGGCAGACGTTATATGGTGCGCCCTTACTGACTTCTAAAGTATATAGCAAACCAATGCTAGGGCCAGAAAGTTCAACATATGACCCCATGAAGCTTTCTGGTCAGCTTTTTTCTAGTGATGGACAATTTACAGCACGGTTTTTTGTTCATCCCAAAAGGAATGAAATTCATTTTGGCACAATGACGCATCCCTTTAAAGATACAAGCAAAAGTAATGAAGATACTTCTAAGCCAGGAAAGGTTATATGGTCAAAAAAAGTATATGATCTGAGTGATGAGCTGATAAAAATTGATGATATTTCCCTTAAATTTGATGATCGAGGATATTTGGTTGCTGCTTTTAATAATGGTTCTTTAAAAGGTCAAACAGTAGATATTTTTGAGTACACGAAAGAAAATCAAGATATACTTGGGCAAGCAGATACAAACGCTTTAAAAACCAATAGGTTAAAGGTGACAGATTCAGGAACACTTAGACAATCTATGTCGCTTAAAAACACCAATGGACAACTACAAAACAAACTTATTTTTGAAACTGAAAATTCATACAAAAAACCTCCCGAAAGTTTAGAGGTGCGTCTCGAATTAGGAAAAGAAATGAATGCAACTCAATTTCTAACATCAGACAACGGTCTATACCAAATGCATATGGAATGGAAAGATGACAACCAGGGGGGAGCTGTGCATTATCGTATATCAAAATCCGAAAACAGCGAGCAAACAGTAGTTTATGATTTTCCATTGATTAACCCAGATGAGAATTATGGCTCGTTCGGAAAACTTTCTTTTGAGGAAGGGGGATTGTATCATGTGAATTCTGATTACAACAAGACCCCTATAGTGGCAATCCCAGAAAATACTGTACCAAAAGGCGAAGGAGCTTATCTCGATTCACTTAGTCTAAATAATGATGGCAGCCTAAGTATAATGATTTTTTTCCCAGAGGATCAGAGCTCTCAAACTGTAACAATTTTTGCCCCTTCAGGATAGATATTATATAGCTATAGCCAATCAAGTTTAGAATTCCTTCATATTTCAGTACTATTAGAGCATTTTCCGATCGTATTGAATCTCTTTTAAAAATAAGTTGTTTCAAGCATACGAATAATGTTTCATTGCATTAGCAATGGAGGGTATTTACGATGGTGCGGGCTTATTCATCTGATTTGCGTGAGCGTTTTCTGTGTTCAGTTGATGAAGGGTTGTCTCTTCGGGAGGCATCTTGTTTATTTAAGAGAGGGTATTCGACAGGTGTTCGGTGGGCTATCATTTATCGCAAGGAAGCGCGCAAAGAAGCTCTGCCATCAGGTGGAGACCGCCGTTCTGCGCCACTGGAAG
>JBCCCO010000159.1:0-3977 GCA_039033475.1 Pseudomonadota bacterium
AAAATAAAACTCGGAGTTTGAGGTAGAGAGTGCTAAGCAAAGCTTGGAACGGTTTGGGGTATAATGAGGGTTCGTTTGTGCGATTTTATAGGCAAGATGAATTATCATATGGTATAATATGATTGTGGTGACGTGTAAGTCTTTTTATCGTTTTTAAAACTGATAAAAAATCAATAGCCGTCATCCCAGGCGAAAGCTGGGATCTCTACGCAATTTCCCTGAGATTCCAGCTTTCCCTGGAATGACAAACTGAACGTACCTTAAACCAATATGCTAATATGCTAATATGCAAAATGTCCCCAATCATATATTTACATTACTTCTATCCCGAAACTTCCTTATTTTCTCTCTTCTTTTCCAATCTTAAAAAACAAAAAATCTTATTCCATCCTCTCCCCCATCAGCCACCTCTGGACCGTCCCGTCTGCGCTTGAACGCCAGAGTTTAAATTATGTTGTGGTATGGTGGTGAAGCGCAGACGGGACGAAAAAAATGAAGGAATGCAAAGGGTTTGTAAGTCCTACCTGTTGTATTCAATACAACACCTAACACAACAAATGATTTTTTCATACGACTCGTGCCATTTGCAGAAACTTGGTTGTTCGCAAACATATATTTTAGATCAGAGACAACGTTGAAAAAACTACAATAATTTCATCAAATCTTGATCAGAAAAAGAAAAACAGCACTCATATTGGGTGCCATTCTGATGGAGTAATGTCTTGGCATCTCCCTCTGTTCTTTCAACAAAAAACAGGACCTTGTTTGTGAAGATGCCTTCTTTGCGAAGGCTTTCAATACTGTCTATCAACAACTCGCCGTCAGAAGCTACATCATCAATTATGATTACACTATCGCCAGAACATACTGGACCTTCAATCCATTTGCCGAAAATTATATCATGTTTGACGAAGCAAGATTTCTTATTCAAAAGACTTGCAATTTTATAAGATAGTAAAATGTTGCCTCTTTTGGGTGTGGCAATACCGATAAATTCATCCAGATTAGAGATTTCCATGATCCAATTGCAAAAGTAATCTGCCATCATATCCAAATGCTGCGGATTATGAGCAGCAGTCATAAGATCAAGAAAGGTATTAACTCGAATTCTACCATCACGACCTATAGGCCTTGGCATTTCAGAATGGCGGACATAACTTTTGAACAAACTCATTAACTCATTAGACATTTAATTATACAAGTCCTAAAGTAGATAACCTTTTTTGAATAGCAATTGGGGCTTGTTTCACCTCCGCCCATGCCCAATCTGTTACTTCATCAAGCTGCAAATTGGCAGTCTCAAGATTTCCTTGAAATACGTATCGAAAATCAATATGAGAATGTTCTGGCTCGTCTTTCTTGTCATTTTTGGGGATAGGATGGCAATCAATATGAATAGGAATGTCATCAAACCACTGACCAAATTTATTTAACAAATGCACATCCATTCCTGTTTCTTCACAAATCTCGCGTTGCGCCGCCTGGCGTAAAGTCCCGTCATTTCTTTCAAGGTGCCCCCCTGGAAAAAGCCATTTATTTAGCGTCTTATGATGTATCATAAGAAGTCTGCGCTCAGAATTCACAACAACCCCGCTACATGTCACGTGCCCGCGGAATTCTTTTCGACTGGTAATATCAGCACCGTTTTCAAGCAAGTCTGAAAGGATAGATAATTCTGTATGTTCCGCTGGGAAGCGTTCTAGATACTCATGGAATGAACATTCGATATTTTCTTTCATACATATCATCCTTACTTTGCAAATGACGGGGAAAAATGATCTAGCCAAATGGATGCAATTTTTGCCCTGAGGTCAGAATTATTTTCAATCATTCCACCTTCTAAACCTTCATTACTGCACCTTGCTATGGAGGCTAGAATTTCTGCTTGTACCAAATATATGAAGGGACCAACGGCGGCACCATGAATAAAGTTTACAGCTTGCCCTCTGTTCAACAAATAAAAATAATGAGATTCTTTTTGGTATTTCGTAATGTAATCGGTGACTTGTTTTCGATGATAGTCAGATAGATCATCAAGTCTTAATTCATCATCTGATGATGTTACAGTCGCAATATAAGCGCCGGGTTGAACATGGTCAAATCCGGATTTCTCCAGCGCAATATTGCCCGTTGCACAAAAGACCAACCCAGATTCCATAAGTGCACTTTCGAGAGATTTGGCTACGGCAAAACCATGGGACATGGCTTCGATAACTTTTATAGCGTTGATATCATATACCACAGTTCTCACATGTCGTGCATGGAGTAAGTTAGCGATGCTTCTACCCAATTTGCCATAGCCTATCACACATGCTGTGCGTCCATGAATGATGTCTCCTTGTTCTCTTAATAGAGCTTCTGTTGAGTAAACAATAGATTGGCCAACCATATAATCTTCAGGATATTTTAACGGACTTCTGGCGACACTAATGATAGGACATTTGTTTTGTTGTTTTTCATATTTTTGATGTCCGTTCTCAGTATCTTCGATAACCCCAATGATATCTCCGTTGTAATGTTCATAGAGATAACCAATCACATTTGAGAAATACCCCCCGATGTCCATCAAAACAAGAGGTTGGCTTTTTGCTTTTTTGTTTATGAACTCTAGAGTTTTAGGGCCATCCAAAAATTTCTGACGCAAGATTTCTATAGGATAGCTTTTGGATAGCCAATCTTTGGTTTTTGAATGAACGGACTTTGGCTTTGCGAGCACACAAGCCAAATCCGTTTGCCTTGATAAAGCTTCTAATAGAAAAGGTCGATCAGGAAGAATATGAGTAACAATAATGGATGCAACGTTCTGATTGATAGGGAAAGCCTGGCATGCTTCATTAAAAAAGTTACTTACTCTATCTTTATCAAGTGTGTCCATAGATATTGGTATTTAGTCTATGTTTGATAATTTATAAATATAAATTATCACTTTTTAATTCTATCCATCCAATATTCGGGCTGTCTATGTAGGTGGGCAACTGCAAGTACAAGAATATCTCCATCTTCATGCGCGTAAATAATGCCATATGGAAAACGGGGCAGACGGTATCTCCGAATTTCAGAAGTCAATTCTTGCCAAGCATTGGGATAGTGTTCTATTCGCTCCAGAGCGCTAACAACTTCTAGTATAAAGGCATCTCCTAAATTAGGTGACAGAGTATTGTAATAATCGCGTGCCTCATCTAGTTCGAGTTCTGCAGCTTCTAATAATCGGATCATTTATGGAGTATCTTTATGAAACTGAATATTTGGTAAGAATATCAGAGATGTCCCGAGCTTTAATTTTTCCAGAACGATAAGCTTTTAGCCGATCATCAGCTTCTTTTATCCAAGTGCGAGTTATTACAGAATCAGGCATTTCCAAAGTTGAGAGAATATCTTCGACAAGCTCAGCTCGTTCTTTCGGACTCAAAAGGCGGGCTTGATCGCATAAAAGTTTGATTTTTTCATTCATAGGTACATTCTAATATTATTAGCGATAACTTTCCAGAATTTATTTGATATGTTTAAAAAAAACCTTTCACTCTTTTTTATTAAGGCTGTTTATGAATTTATAATAAGATAATTAGTTCGAAGCGATAACATACTTATATTATCTTTAATTGGATAATCTCCCCTTTCGCCCTAAAACAGGCTGAACACCCATTTTGAGGTCGTTTTTATTCAAAACATAGCCGTGTCCTGTGGGTAGATGTTTGATGTCATCTGGGTGAGCTTTAAAGGTGCGCTCTGGCCGGACGGAGCCAGTGCCTGTTGCACCAAAGCTGTCGATCTGCGCTGTGTAGAGCATGCTTGCATCAGTGCCAAGGGTTTTGGCAAGCAGTTCTGCGTCTTCAGCCGCGTTCATGCGGTGGATCCAGAACACATTACAGTTGGCAAGAATTTGGCGAATAAAAAGATTTGGGTTGCGATCAATTTTCTGCGCCAGATCTGCAATAGACTGTATCGTCAAAATACAATGCAAACCAAGTGAGCGCCCC
>JBCCCO010000160.1:0-3971 GCA_039033475.1 Pseudomonadota bacterium
CCATCTCCATTAAAGTCCCCTTGAGCAATTATACCGTAAGTTTTCCCAAACGATCCTTCGTCTTTCTGCTGACGAACAAAAGTTCCATCCCCTTTAGAAAGCCAGACTTCATCAATTGATGAAGGATATATTGTTCCATAAGCCTATTATGATGTTTGGGATGGCGGGCATGAGCCTATTCAGACTTGGTTAGACGGCCTAGGAAATCCGGTTGTTTTTGATGCTAATTTAATTCAAATCACCCATTTTATGCCCCTTACCCCCTTACCAGAACAGGGAGGGGAAAGCAGTGAGTGAAAAATTACGTGAAGAAATAGCTTCGAAGTTAGTTAAATTGGAAGGATCTCATTACACTGGGGGGGGTTAATTGTATTAGCGATAAACCACTTTCCTCTTGGACTGAAGATCAAAGAGTGCAAACCAACCTAATTAAGGCAGATGAAATTATACGTATCTTTGACCGCGAAAACGCAGCCCTTAAAGCTAAGGTGAAAGAGCTGGAAGAGACGGTTGCAGATAGCCTAGAAGCTTTCAGCAAAATTGAAAATAGTTACAAGACAACAGGTCAATGCCTTCTCAAGCTTGCCGAAGAAAACGCGCAAATAGAGTCCCTCCAGTCAGAGATAGAGAGACTGAAAGAGCCTGACCACTATCTGCTTTTGGGAAATGAGTTGATGTAGACGAATTAAGGGAAGCTGTTTCAGATTGGCAAGACAATCTTTCCCCCAATTCCTTTGTTGCTGCTCAAGTCATTATTCAGGTGGGCTGCTCTAAAAACCTTGATGATATCTACGTTTTGACCGGTTTAAAAAACGAGCTAGGAGGCCAAGAAATAGGCACCTTCAACACGCGCTCTGAAGCAGAAGCAGCCCTTAAAGAGATGCAAGAGCAGGGGCAAGACAAATGATTGATCCTAATTTTCTGGTGCCTCTGGCTATTGCCATATTAGCGGTTTGTTTTCTAGTCAATGAGTTTGCGCGCAGGTCTAAAATTAGGGACCTTGAGCGTGACCTTGAAGAAATAAAGGGAGTGCAACGCCGCCTTGAAGAAGTCAAAGCAGCACTTAAAGAACATAAAGAGGGGGGTGTGTGATGATTATAAAAACAGAAGAATTTAATAAGATGTGGGAAGGCATTGAAAAAGAAAAGAAAAAACGTGAGGCTGATTACCCAACTGTAAAAAGCTGCTTAAATGAACTTTGCAGGATCGAAGATAGATTGAAGGAATTTGGGTTCAGTGATGCCGTTTATTGTCCTAAAGACGGAACAATCTTTAATGCCATAGAATTTGGCTCTACCGGAATTCATGATTGTATTTACAAAGGTGAGTGGCCGAAAGGCAGTTGGTGGATCCTAGAAAGCCATGACATTTCACCATCAAGACCGATTATGTATAGAAAGAAAGGAAATTAAATGACTGAAAGTATTTTACAATTTTTTGAGTATGGGCATTTACCCGAACATTTGCAAAAAATCTCTAAGCCATTTTGCGATATGGCGCATGATATCGTCCAGAACATCCCAAGAAATCCAGAGCGAACCGTTGCGCTAAGAAAGATGCTAGAAGCCAAAGATGCCGCAGTTAGAGCGCAAATATTTAAAATTGAAAGAAACCCACACCCATGAAACCAAAGAGAACTTAACTAACGAAATACAGGGGAAACGATAGTTATGACTGAATGTATTGCCGATTCAAGCCAACTTATGTGGCTGCTTTTCTTTCCTTCGTTTTTTGGTTTCGCTTCTTTTTTATATACTGCATAACGAGGTATTAAATCATGACCAATGAGACTCAATACACACCAATGCGGGGAAACGATAGCTATGACTGAGTTGCTTGTTAATTCATTAATTGCGTGGAGCGTATGCGCTGTCTCATGCTATGTAGGCTCAAACGTATTTAAGTTAATAAAGAGAGCTTATAAAGAACACGGCGTTCTTATGTCTATTGCGTTGATATGTTTTTTGTATTTTGCATGGCCTTACTTAATTTTGAAACCCCTTCTTCCAAATAGAAAAGGCGATGGATCATGACCAATGAGACTCAATACAAAGAAATAGAAGTGCATGACATAGATAAATCAAATTGGCCTGAAGGTGAGTGGAAAAATGAACCTGATTATTTGCAATACAGGGATGAAGAAACGGGCCTTGAATGCTTGATTATACGTAATATTGTAGGCGCTTTGTGTGGTTATGTGGGAGTAGACAAAAACCACCCCGCTTACAAAGTTGATGCTTTTGATTGGTCGAATCCCTCTCTTGAAAATATAGATGTTCACTGGGGATTAACATTCTCAGGTTTCCTAGATCGCTCCAACACTGAGCTTTGGTTCTTGGGATTTGATTGTGCTCACAGCGGGGACTTGGCACCGGGTCACAACAGTCTGTTTGAGTGTGCGGTTCAAATATGCCTGCCGGTCCTGCGAAGGTGTTGAGGATGAAGGGCCAACTGTTGCCACAGCATCCATGCCGAAACAGCCCATTCCGAAAAGCAATGCTTCGCCGGGGTTGCTGGCAACGATTGTGACGAATAAGTTCTGCGATGGGCTTCCATTGTATCGTCAGGAAAATATGCTCTCGCGTATTGGTGTCGACTTAGGCCGGGGGACCATGGCCAATTGGATGATCAAGGCGGGTCAATTGATTGAGCCTCTGATCAAGCGTCTGAATGAAACCCAACTCAGTTATGATATTCTACAGATGGATGAGACCACAGTCCAGGTTCTGAAAGAACATGGCAAAACAGCAACCTCAAAATCCTATATGTGGGTGAGGCGGGGAGGTCCACCGGATCGACCTGTTATCCTGTTTGATTATGATCCCTCCCGCAGTGGTCAGGTTCCGGTGCGTCTGCTAGAACATTACCGTGGCATTTTGCAAACCGATGATTATGGTGGATACAATGCGGTTGCCAAGCGTGATGATATTATCCCTGTTGCCTGTCTGGCTCATGCAAGGCGCAAATTTGATGAAGCTCTGAAAGCGCAGGGTAAGAACCGGAAATCCAAAAACAAAAGCGGTAAGGGAAGCCTTGCCGGACAGGGCCTGGATCTGATCGGACGGATTTATAGTATTGAGCGCAAGGCGAAGAAGCAAAATCTTGATCCGGATGAGCGTAAACAGCTGCGCCTTGAAAAAGAAAAACCCATCTGGGATGAACTGCGTGGGTGGCTCAATCTGTCAATCCGGCAGGTTCCACCAGGATTACTGACTGGAAAGGCTTTAACCTATCTTGACAGGCAATGGCCCAGACTAATCCGCATGCTTGATGACGGTCGGATCGAAGTGGACAACAATTTATGTGAGAACGCAATCAGGCCGTTTGTTCTGGGACGAAAAGCGTGGCTGTTCTCGGTTTCAACAAAAGGAGCAAAAGCTTCGGCAAATCTCTATAGCCTGATTGAAACCGCCAAAGCCAATAGCCTGGAGCCTCATGCCTATCTCAAACAGGTGTTTACGAAACTGCCAAATTGTGACAGGGATCACGAACTCGAAGCACTGTTACCGTGGAATTGCTGAGATCACTGGATAATTGAGCGCTTACGAAGTATCAATACTTTTAAATCTTTCCGACGCATTCAGAAGGCAAATTCGCAGCGCTTTTCGAGTTTGAAAAGCAAGCACAATCTGCGTCACAAAAGCTCCTTGAATATGCTTTGCATGTCCTGCGTCATTTTTGTTGGCATCTTATTCTTGCTTTTCAAACAGAATTGTATGTTATTTATAGATCCTAAGCCTGAAACTTTACGATGGGCATACGCAACAGGAACAGAATAGTCATTATTACGGTAACGCACCAATGAAGTGGAACTGACACGTCCATCGCGCATCTCGCAAGGCTCATAAGCGGTTGGTGGCAAGTCCATGAGAGCATCGAGATCACGGCTTAACCTTTGCTCAATCGTTTCTTTATGACCTCGCAACAAAGCTCCTTGACGATGTAGGCACTGCTGTTCCAAATACATATTA
>JBCCCO010000161.1:0-3772 GCA_039033475.1 Pseudomonadota bacterium
GGCAACCAAATCTTGAAGATGCCATCTTACAACACCATGTTTGTCCAAATCCGGACCATCCTCTAACAGTTGAACCAAAGCAGCCTGATGGTCTGTACCCAGCTTCGGTGAAGCCCCCGGCGCTTTGCGATCCTGCAAACTATCTGGCCCATGTTTATTAAATCGCATCACCCAATCGCGAAGTGTCTGCAACTGAACGCCTCCAACCTTGGCCGCTTCAGAGCGCGAGGCACCGTCACGTATTGCTGCAATTGCTAACAAACGACGGCACTGTGTGACATCTGTACTGGATTTGGCAAACCCACGCACCTCCTCTGCTGTATATTCTGATGAAATAGAAATCGCTTTCTCCATGACAAACCTCCCCGTTCTGTTTGTAATCTTGAATCATATTCGGAAAGCTTTGGGAAGACATAAGATGAGTCTCATTTAATGAATGTTGGTATTACGCAAAAATAAAATCATCCTGATGGAGTTGATTGATATCAACATTGGTCAGATTTAAGTTATTGCCACTGCCAAAGTTGATGACTGCAGTGGCTCCGTTTTGGTTATATGCTGCTTGAACATCTGCAAAAGAGTCAAACCCCGTGACATTGCTAAGGTCGATGACATCATTGCTACCAGCTCCAGTCTCAAAATCAATTATGGCATCTGAACCATCACCATCGTTAAAAACAAATGTGTCATCACCAGCATTGCCGTAGAGCCAATCCTGACCTTGCCGACCTTCAATGATATCATCACCAGCATCCCCTCGAATGACATTGCTGCTGTTATCACCCGACAGAATATCATTGTAAGCTGACCCCCAGAGATTTTCGATACTTATAAGTGTATCACCCTGGGCATCACCTCCAGTTACGACGTTGTTGAGCAAATCAATTGTAATCGCAGAAGAAGATGTATTGTAAACTGAAGTGTCAGCTCCGCTGCCGCCGTCAATGGTATCAGAGCCTGAGTCACCTCTGAGCCAATCATTCCCATCAAGCCCCAAAATACTATCATCACCTTGGCGACCTAAAATACTGTTGTTACCAGTATCACCAGTCAGAGTATCATCAAAAGCAGACCCCGACAGATGTTCGATATTTACGAGTGTATCACCCTCAGCATCCCCGCCTTGGCCAGTACCACTTGTTAGGTTGACGTTTACGCCAGCAGAAGAGGTTGTGTAATAAACAACATCTGATCCAGCCCCTCCGTCAATGATATCAGCACCTGCGCCACCTGTTATGAGATCGTTCCCTTCAAGAGCAAGAATGCTGTCATCATTAGACGTACCTATAAGGTCATCATCACCTGAAGTTCCAAATATGACTGAAGAGGGTCCTGTATAACTTATAGGAACATTTGGCATATCAGCAAAGCCTAAAGCTTCGATGTTCGTAATTATATTACGTCCTTCATCTATGCCACCGCTTGACATGCTAACCCGCTCTACAGTGATTGTTCCATCAGCATTATCAGTTATTTGATAATCAGCAAAATTGCCAGATAAAACGAGACCGTCTGTACCGCCGCCGCCATCAACAATGTCGTTTCCTTGAAAGACATAGAATGTTTCATCAAGTGGAGTTTGTAGGTTTCCTGTGGCCTCGCCTGTAATAATATCATCCCCAGATGTACCCACTTGATCTCTAAAAAGATTTCCGATCCTCATTACATCTATATCTCTATCGACAGATAATAATTCCACTCTTTCTCCGCTGTCTGAAAAAAGCTCAATAGTGGCTGCATAGCGGCCTGCGTAGTAGTCATCATTGAATCTATCTGCTTGAACCCAAATATCAAACTGCTGATAACTATCAAACTCATACGTGCCTGGTTGATCTAGCAAAATTCTTTCTTCTGTAGAAAGCACGGCATAAATTTTTATTTCATAATTAGGATCCGGAAGTTCTGTTATTGTAACTACTGCGCGTGTAGCATTGGCATCCCATAACCTATCTAAAAAATCGCCACCTCTAATTAAAGCCATAATAGAATCTCCTACAAATTGATAAAATAATTTTTTCCTGATAATTAAATTTTCAAAATTTCTAGATATCAAATCTATTGATTGTTCTCTTGTTTTCCTCCACTTATTACTCTCACAATCTGCTTCCCACCTTTACTAAATATCCCCTAGGCGAGCAGATGGATTTTTACTGACTAAATAGTTTGTTTTGCACTGTCAGAGAATACCGGTTAAGAATTTTCTTGATCAAAATTGAGAGTTTCAGACAGAACGACTTTTGTATCTGAGGTATATGCTTGTGTATTTCGATGGCTTGTAGGTGTTAAAAGTTCTTTTTTATGCGCACCTCTACCACCTTCTGTCGAGATTATGTTACGACATCCAAACATAAAAGCACTATCCCACTCAGATTATAAACAGCATTATAGAAATAATTATTACTTAATAAGTGACACTCTAAAACTAGAACCTGTAGTTTTCTAAAGGCTCTGGTTTTATTGCTATTAAGATACCACCTTAAGATGACCGTATTGTGTCACATAATCGATGCTGAAGCACAAAGTGTGTTGGAATATTTTGACTGGAACATACCCTTTGTTTTCCCCTCAATCTTTATCTGTACCTTCATCTGCTATATTCATCATTTTACGCAGCCGTGCATTTGCTGAATATGAGGCGCATCCATAATAGACTCATCTTCATTATTGACTATTAGTCCATATTTTACTAACTGATGGTTCGCCTCAGTGAGCAAGGTCTCAAACCTCTCCTAGTCAATCATCTTGTTACGAAAAATGGAAAGAAGTCGTCTCATCCGGAAGTGTATCGCTCACACTGAGAATTATCATGGAAAACTGACTCACTTTATTGGGTAATTATCATTTAAAATTGCTCCTCCCTATTTTGACTATAATCTACGCATTTTAGCGTGGTAAAGAACAGGTAATATTATGGGATAATAATCATCCCAAATTGGTTTGATATTCAATTCAGAGATTAGCACAACTCTGTGCAGAAAATGATTTTTTTAGCTTCCGTGCGTGTAGATGCTACACTTCTCTATTTTATTATTGTAAGTCCTGAAGACTTGATCTGAAGAAAACACAGGGCCTTCAGGGGAATTAAACGAAAAAAGAATTTATCGTCATAGTATTTTCAAAAAATTAAACTAACTTATGCGTGTATTTTCTTTGGGTGCGGTATTTTTAAGTGATTCAAGAAACAGAGCTAAAGCTCTCGAAAGCCTTTAATGCCTGTCGTTTTGCCTTCATAGGAGTGGGGCTGTTTAGTTGTATCATCAATTTATTGATGCTGACTGGTCCACTGTTCATGTTGCAGATTTATGATCGGGTGCTGGCAAGCAAGAGTATACCAACGCTTGTTGTGCTCATCTTGTTGGTTGGCGGATTGTTTGTTTTTCTTGGACTTTTTGAGCTTATTCGTTCTCGCTCATTAGCCCGAATTGCGAGACGTGTAGATGAAAAAATTCACGCAGCATTGTTTGCAGCTGTGATTGATCATTCTGTAAAATTCACACCAAATATTCAAACACAGCCCTTGCGAGATTTAGATGTTATCAGGCAATTCTTGAGCGGTCCCAGTCCCGGGACTTTATTTGACCTGCCATGGACACCAATTTATCTCGGGGTTATTTTTTTATCACATTTCTATCTAGGCAGCGTACTCATAAAATAGTTTACACAATCAAGCGAATATGATTCATTTCCCTTATTTTATATGGGGGAAGTGTTGATGTCACGTTTTGATATGACAGATTTGGAATGGGATTTCATTAAATGTGCTCTCCCAAAC
>JBCCCO010000162.1:0-3745 GCA_039033475.1 Pseudomonadota bacterium
ACGAATTTCCACGCCTGGTAGATCACCCAGGGTGACGCTAGTAACACCGCCGCGATCAACGCGACGGGCAGGAAACAGCTTATTGAAATTTTGCAATCAGCATCACTGCCTCAAGATCAAGCAACACCTAAAATGGGTTACTATGATCATATAATCAATAAATCCAATGTTCATAATTAAATAGTGAACAGTTCTCATTTCATTACAGATATAGCCTTTTCGACAAGAAATTCGAATATTTTAGTTTCTTATGGAAAACATGGCATAGTAAAGTTTTGGAATATTTCTTTGTTTATTAATAACTCTTTGCAGTTTAGAAACGAGAGCATTCACTCAAAAGGCTCTTCAGAAAATCGAGATTAAAAGTCAGTCATGGCTTTCATTTTTAAGAAGTTAAGTATAGAAGTGAGAATAGATTTGTAGTTGCCACTATGTAACATGTGTAATTAAGCTATTTAGCCTAACCATGGACCACTCTAAGTTTCGAAGACTTCTTAGATGTCTGGCTTCGATTTTTAGGAAGTGCATTGCCAATGAGACCAAATACTAAAGCATCTATTTCCTTGACTGGAAGGTATAAATCATTCGCAATATTGTCTCGAGTTTTGCGTTCTGCCCAAAGCTGTTCAAAAACTTTTTGCCAAACGGTTGAATATTCTCTCTCAATACCATCAGGTTCATTATTACGATACCCTCTGCGATCCAATTCAATACATGCAGATCGATATTGCCAATCTGTTAACAGAGATAATTCATGCATTCTATAGGCTAAAGCCATTGCAGAAACTCGCCAACGTTCTTTCGCCTTGATAAGAGTATCAATAGATTTGATAAAAGGAAGTCTGGCTTTTAAATCGTCTTTTGGCATAAGGAATGCTGAAGCAAACTGGTCGGCTTCTTTTTCTGTAGCACGAGGGTCATGTTGTTCTTTTATAGAACGTAGCTCGTTAGGACCGCCATGTTGATGCATAACAAGATGCCCAAGCTCATGCGCTGCATCAAAACGGCTTCTCTCTGCTGTTTTAAATGTGTTAAGAAATATATATGGTGTCTCATTACGCCAACATGAGAAAGCATCAACCGATTTTGTATTCTCTGACAATGAAAACACTCGAACTCCTTTTGCTTCCAAAAGATTAATTAGATTTGGAATAGGAGCTTCACCAAGTCCCCAGTAAATTCTCAGAGATTTAGCTGCTAATTCTGGATTATTCTCACTACTAAGATCAATAATATCAGGTTCTGGTAAATTAAACCGTTCTGAAACCCAATCGGAAATTTCAAAAGCAATATATCCAGCAGCTAAAGCTGCATCACGATCACGTGCTGTCAATTTAGTAAAACTTCGAAAGCTTGCTGCTTCTGCTGTCAATTCATCAGCATCATCAAGATAAAAGAAATCCTTTGGATAGCCTAAAGCTTTTGCGAGTTTATCAATTGTCTCGGCTTCAGGAGCTTTATGAATATTTCTCTCAATTTTTGAAAGGGTAACTGGAGTAATACCTGCTATCTCAGCAAGCCTTTTCCCAGTATACTTAGACCTTTTTCTTGCGAGCGCCAGTCTCTTCCCGTTAAACATACTCATATACTCGTCTTGTTTAGAATCTTCTTGTAATACGTTCATTAGGTCTTGCGTGTTACCTCTACATCAAAATCTGGAATAGAGTTATCATCCAACATAGGTTCAATAACTGCACTTTCCCATTCGCCCTCTTTAACAATAAAAATGCGTTCGATGTATGAGCTAAAAGTATTGTTTATAATCACAGGTCTAGAAAGTTCAACACGAACATCTGTACCGTTCTCAGAAACCATGAGATAGAATGTTTTTACTAGTTCAGGAGCTTGTAGAGAGGCAAAATGAGGTAAATTATCAAAGAGTGAGCTAAGGTTTCCTTCACATGCTCGTTCAGAACCTTTTCCCTTTGCCGATCTTGATTTTGGCAATCTATCAATATCACAAGCAATATCAACATTTTGAAAGACAACTTTGATATTTAATGATTTATTATAAATAGATTCAATGCCATCTTTACTATCTCTCGTCCAGTCTTCGTTCAAGAAAAGGTCTCTTAATGCTCTAGTCCCCTCTTGATAAGAAAATGTCCCGGGTGCATTTGAAGGATGGTTGGGTGTTGCATCTCTTCCTGCGGCAATGGCGCGTTTAGCAACTTCGACAAGTTTATCTTTGTTTAACCCGTAAGCCCCAAGTTGATCCTCAATTTCTTTTAGCTGCTGGTATATCTGTGTTGGTTCCATTATTTCCTTTTATCCCCCCGGAAATATTTGCACGACTGAAATATACGCATTGTACGATAATTTTTTCAACCTCATTTGTGGTTAAAAAAATTATCGTGGTCAAGTGTTTTTTATTAAAATTAAGTGATATTTTTTGAATAGTGCAGATTGGATTATGAGCAACAATCAAACTGTTAAAAAATTTCGCATCCCCAAAACTAAGAATTCGGCAAGATGTGTGCGGGTGTATTACACCGCACATCTTGGAAAGGGAGACGCTGCGCTCTCCCGTTTCATCCCTCTAGCCATTGGCAGATCTGTAGGCATCGAACCTTTGACCCACCAGTGAACCGTATCGACGGTTCATTACTCGCAGGGCTTGGAGACTTACCTCTCCACCTGCACCGAACCATGCATTTACGAGTTGCCGTAAAATCGCAATCAGGGAGTTTTCCCTGAACGAAATTCAAGAGCCTGCCTGTGCTCTTAAAAAACATGGGTCAACCGTATGCCGATTGAATGCGCACCAAAGGTTTCGCCCTTTGGAGCACGACCAAGGCTCACGCAGATTGGATATGTGAGAGATTGCAAAATTTTGGTAAAATTTAGTTCCCATCATCCAATGGGAAAAATTGTTTTGAAGGAAGTTGCGCACTATGCAATATCCTGCCAATCAAAATTCCGTAATCTGTTTTCATGTAATAAATAACATGAGAACCAGATGGGAATTTGAAATAGCTCTTTGTAGAAATATCGGCTGGTAAGCCCATACCCGGAAAGCTTGTGAGCAAGGAAAAACGTCCGCCAAGATCACGCGTATAACTTTCAGCTTGTGTTTTGCCGAAATCAGTATGTGATTTTTTGTAGATGGACTTTAAATCTTTGGCCGCTTGTTTGGAAAGCTTGTAAGAAGCCATTTACTTTTGTTCTGCTTTGAGTTCTGCTTGCGCTTCTGAAATGATATCATTCACAGACTGATGGCTAACACCACTATTAAAGCCATCATCAATGGCTTTCAAAAAACGTTTTTCTTTTTCCGCCTCTGGTAAGGCATTCCAACGGCGAATTTCATCATCCGTTGCGACAGCGGAAGGCATAATATCGTCTATGGTCTCTTGTTTGCTCATATTTGTATTATAGCAGATCTTTGCTAAGAATTTCTAGATCTATCATGATATGCTTTATCCCTTGATTTATATAAATTTTTTTCAAAAATTAACGTTTTCGGCTCCGGGCTGTGTTTAGAAAAGACAGTCTGGGGAAACTTCGGCCCCCTTACAATTTATCGGGGGATATAAGGCAGATACGATGGCAATTATATCAAGCTTAGTCCCATCCTTTTGAACCCTCTTGTGAGTGTTGCGTGACTGACTTTCAGTCTTGAAGCGGCGGCGTGTATGGGGAGTTTTTCCTGCATCACATAGCGGTGGCCTTCGAGGATGGCTTCTTCATCAAGACTGTGTGGGCGGCCAATATGTTTGCCTTTTTTACGCGCCGCTTCCATGCC
>JBCCCO010000163.1:0-3701 GCA_039033475.1 Pseudomonadota bacterium
GCATTGTCCATAATAACCGTCATGCCTGCCTTCAGGTGCTGCAATAAATGCTCCTTGATCCAATCCACAAATGCTTTCTTATTGATCATTGTCTCATAAGTTTGAGCCGCAAAAAGCCCCTTCTCACATGAATAGGCCCCAATCACATTCGTGCGTCCCTTTCGTTTGCCATCGACCAAGCCATGGACACGTTGACCGGCAGGAGCATATCCATGAGTGCGCTGTAACTTATGACAAATACCACTCTCATCCAAGTAAACCCTCATATTTTCAGGCGTTCCTTCCAGCTGCTTCAGATATGTTTGGCGTTTCTCTTCATCTCTTTCTCTGTGCTGCGGGGTCTTTTTTTACGCGTGAGCCCCAATCGTTTCAGGGCATGTAAAATACCTTGCGGTGTGCCTCCAGAAGCCTCAGCCAGTTCTTCTAAATACGCATCCGGATGCGTTTCAAGGTGCTCCTTAAGCGCTTCGTCATCAATTGTATAAGCCCCCCGCGATTTTGGATAATGCGTTGCAAGGCGCCCTTCCTCATCCCGCTTCTTCCAATACAATACGGAGCGGTCACTTACACCCAAAAGCTCACCAATCTCTTTCGTGTTCTTGCCTTCATCCAACAAAGACACTGCCCGTTTGCGTAAATCAAGACTATATGCCATTTCTTCCTCCAACTCTTTGGAGCGAATAATAGTACTGAAAATATGAAGAAATTCTAAATGTAATTAGCTATATAATTGGATATTCTTAGAGGTGGCCTTATGAGACAACGATCAATAAGCAAACTGCTATCGATGGAACCAAATGTGCAAAGGAAAAATATTTAAACCAAATCTAACCTGACAGTCATCACATAAAAATGGGTAACTGTCAGATAAAATCTCAACTAATACAGGTTATAAAATGCGCACGTTAACGCAAGTGTTCGATGACCCGGTCAAGCGAGCGTCGATCAACTGCCTTTGTTTTTTGCGTTCGAGGTT
Organism: Pseudomonadota bacterium; assembly: GCA_039033475.1. GTDB lineage: Bacteria > Pseudomonadota > Alphaproteobacteria > Rhizobiales > CBDHHC01 > JBCCCO01. The sequence continues at coordinate 977 of JBCCCO010000163.1, forward strand.
GCAAAGCACTTTTATGTTCAGACAGCTTTGAGGTCTTATCTGAAGGCAGCGCGGCAATTTGATCTGCGATTCCTTCTATTTTATGCTCTAACTTGCTATGCATGCTTTGTATGGAACGTTCTAGTGTCGTTATAATCCGCTGACTTAGAGTATCAATCATAGGCCCAGTAATTGTCTGCAACACCTTCTCAAGCGTTTCATCTTGCACAGCAGTTAAATCGTGGAGCGACACCCCTGCAGCACGAGGTGTCATGCTATTACTGTTAATATTACTTAGATTTCTCGTTTCTTCAGAAATAGTATCTAGCACATCTTTGAGATCGTGCATTAGATCCTGCATTTGATTGAACATAGCCTGCCCCGTAGCACCGTCAGAGATTTGACCTTGCTGACTGGGGTTAGGCTGGTAATAGGCAGCAATCGCAGAAGAACTTTTACGCTGGCTGTGATGGGTATAACTATCCGTTGCTGCCTTTGAGGCTTTATGATCTAAACTTGAAACAATGCTACTGATTTTGTCAATCGTATCATCAAAGTCATGCTGCTGATGAGTTTCACTATAATCCACATTCTCTAATTTAATGTTTTGTACAGTCTGGTGATATTGCCCCGTAATTGTTTTAATTTCTTTCAACAGAAGTTGGAAACGGTTCACCAATTTTTTACCTTGATCAGGGTGACCAACCAGAGGTAAATATTCATTTGTCGCTTGTTGCTCAATGTGACTTGTGACACGTTGCAACTTTATCGCATTATTATCGAGTAGATCCTGAGTTTGCTTGACTTCAATAACGTTTTTGACATCATCAATCTTTTGTGAAAGCTTATTCAAATCATCATGCATACGTGTCTGAGTATTAGCATTTGATGCATTCACACCACTGTGGTATTCTAAATTCTCAACAACAGTTTTTAGATCCCTCATATCATCACTAAAGTTTTTAAGCATAATCCCAAAACTAAGACTGGTTTTTTGCAAAGTCTCTTTATGCTTATTTAAATTAGGTAGGGTGTTTGTGGTAACTTCTCTCTTTAAATGTGACACATGCTCGGTTTGTTGCGTTATCTCAGTCTGTAGGGATTGCACCATATATTCAATTGTGCTGAGACGTTTTAAGAGCTGATTATTTTCGTCATTTTGCGCTGATACATTATCACTGTATAGCTTATGATTTAAAGCTTCTACATTCTCCATTGATTTACGAAAATCACGTATATCTTTCCCAAGACCACGCATCAATATCTCAAAACCAATAACAACTTTTTGCAAGCGCTCTTTGCCCAAATCAATTTCAGTAATATCACTATCTCGTTGAACCGGAACAATGTCAGTCTTGGCATTACTGTAATCAGATCGAAAATCCTCAAAGCCTTCTTGCAATGAATGCAAAGTGTCAGTCAGTTTTTCGAAATTATCTTCTGTATATTTTTGTGAATTTTCCGTAACATAAGCAAATTCTTCTCTCAGCTTTTCAATGCTTTCAGCTGTTTCACTAAATTCAGATACAGATGAAGTTTCTGATCTTTCTTGGAGATTATCTTTTATATAGACCAATGCATCAGCAATTTTATCTAACAGTTCTTGATCAGGCTCATTCGCTGCTTTGTCATCATTCAATTTTTGGTCTAGAAGATTAATCTGTTCTGATAATAAACTAACTTCATTAACTATGGGATTGCTGAGATTTGCAATTAAATCTTCTTCCGTAGGCAGCTTATTAACACGTTCAATTAGTTCTTCTGTTGCCGTGTTTAAATTGCTGATTGCCTTACCAAAACTTTGCGTCGCTTCAGCTTGAATATTTAGCAACTTTGCTTGAGAGTTCAGTAAATGCTCAACGTGGGCAGGTTTTGCATTCAAATCATCATCTAAGTCCGTATATGATATGTCAGAGGATCTACCCACGCATTAACCTCCGCCAACCAAAGCATCTTTTTCAGGCAAGATATCTGCTTTATTGCTTTGAGAAATGTTTTGATAGATATTCTGCGCCATATAGTAGGCTGGCATCGGACCGACTATTTTTGTTTTCACGGCACTTGGAGAAAAGTCACGGAATATAGCCTCGAGCTTTAATGTAGCCATCTTACCATTTTTTCGTTGTAAACTTATAATTCCGGTTAATTCATCTGGGGATGTTTCTGAAAAAATCATGTGCTCAATATACTTTTTCGCACTAGCGCTATGCGTATACTGCTCTAATTTTGGAAACGTATTAAGCTTATCTTTTATCTCTTCTATTTCCTGTTGTATTCTTCGCCTTTGTCGAATGTAATTATGGCCTGTCCAAGTTTCTTTAAGAGATTCTTCCGCAATATTAAAACCAGGCTTTATCCAAGACACATGAAAAACAATCTCAATGAAATGTGAAAAAGATTTAAGCACTTCAGTTAAATACGAATAATTTTTGCGTAGGCGTTTTAAAAAATCAAACATGCTTGCTTGTTGATTATGTCGAAAAGGTAAAAAAGTTCTACAACGACAACACTCTAAAACGAGTTCATGGTGTACTTTACGCAAATGTTTATTCTGCGAAAGATCCTGATTATAAAAAATGGCTGCCAACTTTCCTAATTTCATAATCTCAATATTATTATCCAAAAGAGAATCCGAGATATTATTTTTATGAAAGTCTTCTGACCAACCTATTCCAATCAGACACTTCTCTTTCAAGACTTTAGCCCCCCATTGCTAAACTTACCCTTGCACTCATTTTCTACAGAA
>JBCCCO010000164.1:0-3673 GCA_039033475.1 Pseudomonadota bacterium
CTTATCTGAGGGCGGCGATACCAATGCAAAGTTTTTCATCGATAATGTCTTGAACTCTATCGATAAACTCTACGCCCACCCGACCCCACCTGATATACCACTAAAAAGCGCCGTCGCAACAATGACTTTTACGTTCAACACCCTGCCAACTGTGATCGTAGGGGGGATGATGGAAGGGTATAGTGGCGGCGCAGGCGGCTCCGGCGACACACCTCCTCCAGGTGGGGGGCAAGAAGTAAATGAGCTTCCAATCATCATAGCAGCACTAGAAAATCTCTTTCCTAGTATTTTATTACCACTTTTAATGGATAATCCAGATTTAGCAAACCAGTTATCATTAAGCTTTCACGCCAATGAAATCATGGATTTTATTTTAGATATTTATGCACCACCTGGAAGTTCACCAAGTGATGATATTTTAGCGCAACGTATCGAAATTTTGAGCAATTTTCTTATAAACTTGGCCCAACAGAGCGGTACATATAAGACTGTAGGTTTTGCCCTTAATACCCTATATGCATTAGGTCATGATATTTTAGCTATAAAACTACTGCGTGCCATTGCATCCAAAGACTTTGCCATTGCAGGTCAAATTGCTGGCTTTATGCCCGAAGTAACTATAGAGGATTTGTATGATGAATTGAGATCAATAATAACAACAGAAGAAGATTGGTATGAATTCTTTTTCGGTATGGCTAATTTTACTCCAGGACGCGCTTTAGATTTATTGCACTTTTTATCTAGTCCTACAATCTTTGGACGCGAACTTGAATATTATTTAAAATTGACATCAGATATGGGCAATTTCAGAGCGTTTGGCTTAATTATAGGGCCTGAAGTAGCAGACACATATGGCGGAGAGTTACCTTATGACATTTTGCCTGACCCTACTGATGAACAACTTGCTCTTGTTCTCATTGGAATGGGTGCAACAAATGAAGGCGCTGAGGCTGCAGCAAACTTGATAATGGATAGTACCGATCCTCAATTCGAAAGTGCTCCAAAAGCTATAGGTGAAGTCCTCTCTAATTCAAATAACCGTTCAGTTGATTTAAGAGCTGTGGCTCACATAGCTCACTTTTTGAAATATGAGATAGCTGGATCTCAGGAAATTTCAGAATTGGAGAAGTTTTTCGATAAATTGCAAGACGCAAGCTTTGAAACATTTATTCTCATTTTAAGACACGTAAAATACGCGACGCAAACATCGTATCTATCTTATATGTCAACTGAAAAGAGGAAAACACTTTTCACGGACACCATTATCAAAACACCTACAGATACGATAATGCTTATTGATTCATACTATGTTGATCCTGCTCATTTTCAATACGATTACATTGAAATATTTGCGGTATTTGATGAAATATTAAAAAGTTCTGCATCACCAAACCCAGGTCTTAAATCATTGATCAGTCTTTTTATAATATTAAAATCAGATATATTGGCAAAGTATTTTGGATCATTGTCATCTCGATTAGATCAAATATGGATACTTGCGCATCTTACTGAATATAAAATTTCAAAAGTTTTACAAAATTTTTATGATAATCTGGATACTACGTATCCAGAATTTGAAATTTCTGAGATTATAAAAGGCTTAGGTACTTATCTGGGTAGTCTCGCGTTTTTTGGATTGAGGCCAGCCACAAGAGAGTTGTTAATCACCCTAAAGCTTCTGCCTTCAGGATTTATTGGGAGTACGTCTACCGGTGATGTTTTTAATAAAGACAATGATCCTATAACTATCAATGGTGATACACGGCCTATTTTAACATCTCAGAATGGGACTTATACGCTAACCGTTCAACCTGACCCAAATGGTGGAACTACAGAACTTGGTGAGCCTGGCGGTTTTTTAACTCTGACCAATACTTCTACAGGAGATACTCAGACCTTGTCTAATGAACCAATCGGTCTAGGAGGCACTCTCTACATTAATTCGGACGGCAATTTAGTTTATAAAACATCAAGTGGAACAGAAGTGATTATTCTCAAAGGCAGAGGACAAGGTGCTGTTTTGACCATTACCAATACCGGGCTCGTTGCGATGTATCACTCAAATAAGGGAGCAAGCTGGCTATCAAAGGAAGGCCCTTACACGGCCCCAGATGGGTAGGATGTGGAATGTGGGAGCGTAGGGTTTGGCTGGTTGTACAGTTATGTGGCCATAACCACTAATCGCAACATAAAATATAAAACCCTCAGTCCACTTTGCGACATTTTTTTAATATATTTTCCGCGTAGCCGCCGCCGGGCCGAACGGGCGTATATCATCACGACTATAATCCTAACAATTTAATTCCGCCGCCGGGACACGGGCGTTATTGCGGCGTCGCCAGCCAATACCACTATTTGGTGAATGAAAGGGCGTTAAGAAAGGTCATACTATGAACGAAGAAACACACACGAGCTTTACCGATATTTTAAATCACGAGACGGCTAAAGAGCCTCCAGTGATCGATGCGGTTCAGTCTGAACCACCTGTAGAGCCAGCAGCGGATGAGCTGCCAAGCCAGCAGGAAACGACAGAGTGTCAATGGCAAATTAAAAGTGCACCATCATAGCGGAGTAAAAGTGCACCACGGTAGCAGCGTGATTCGGCACAGCTTATAAAGAAATCAGATATTATTGCGCAGTGAAATAACAAGCAAAACTTTTTTATTTACTTGCTGTAAACAGCGATAAATTATCCGAAAAATGACAAGTGATATGCCATCTATGTCAAATGATATCGTCTTTCTTGGAGGCATTGTCTGATATGACGCAACCCGTTTTCATAGGCTGCAATCTCTTCACGCTCTTCTGCTGTGAGTGTGGTGCGTCGCATGACTTCCATAAGCTTATGCATTTGTTTGGCACGGTGAAGCTCTTGCTTTTCATATCTCCAGGCGTATTTTTGCGCTTCTGGCCAGGTCATCAAAGGTTTATTGTCACGGTATATTTTTGAAGCAAGCCTCATCACATTCTTGCGGTTGAGTTTTAACATGGGTGTACGCTCCTACTGAATATTATAATGGTGCTTTATTAATTTGAATGGATCTTTGGTTTTGTGGGAGAGGTTTATTAGGTGCACTAATGATATAACACAATCACAGGTTTGACAACGCTTATAATGTCTGCTTTGCGTAATATGCCGAAAGATCGACTATCAAGTGCATTTTCATGAGATGACAACACGATAATTTCATCTGAGTTAAGAGTATAACACCCTGTTTTCTGCGCTTTATTGAACAGAGCGTTTTGTTTGTGACTTATGTGAGATGCAAATATGCTGTTAATATAAAGCGCCGTTCGAGATCGGCAGATGCTATCACCTTGCAGAGCGGCAACAGGTTTTAACAATTTTACATGTTGCTTTGCAGTCGTATCGTATGAGTGTTTTAGATATCTCAGATTAAGTCGTACCACCACCCAACTTCCTTTTTGGGGTATTTCTTGCGAGGTCCTGTAAAAGCCAATGGGCGCACTAAGCGTAAAATTATAATAGATGTGAGTTTGACTTTTGATATCCGTAGGTGCGTAGATAGCGATACCTGCCAAACAGGTAAGCACACAATAAACGCACTTGATCATTTGTTAGGGCAGTGCTTTTCTGACCACTCATACACATCGTTGATATGATATACAACAACGTGACCATGCTTGCGGTATTTCGGGCCAAATCCTATGC
>JBCCCO010000165.1:0-3599 GCA_039033475.1 Pseudomonadota bacterium
GCAAGCCGCTGATTTTATATTGTATGGGGTAGTGGGGCATGATTGGTTTTAAGGATTTTAATGTATTAAAAAAACGGCAAGGAAAAAAAACAAAACGCGTATTAGCAATTGCATCAGCAGGTGGGCATTGGCTGCAATTGCTGAGATTAAGACCTGCGTTTGATGACTGTACCGTAACTTACGCAACAACTCTCACCGGCCTTCCTGAAGAATTCGGTCTGGAGCGCGCACATATTATCCCAGATTTTAGTAGAAAAAGTAAGTTTAAAACAATTTCTGCAATAATAAGCATTCTCTTATTTATAATTCGTATTAAGCCTGATGTTATTGTCACAACTGGCGCTGCTCCGGGATTAGTTGCTCTTATATTAGGTAAAGCAATGGGTAAGAACACAATTTGGATTGATAGCATTGCGAATGCTGAAGAACTTTCTATGTCTGGAAAAATAGCAGGAAAATGGGCGAATACTTGGCTTACGCAATGGCCACATTTACAGAATGAAATTGGCCCTTACTATAAAGGATCAGTGTTTTGATTTTTCTTACTGTTGGGACACAGTTGCCTTTTGACAGGCTTGTTTCTACTGTTGATGACTGGTCTTCTATTAATCCTACAGCTAATGTGTTTGGTCAAATAGGCCCATCAAGTTATCTGCCACATAGCGTAGATTTTAAGAAATTTTTGGTGCCATCAGAGTTTAACTCAATAATTAAAAAAACGGATTTGATTGTTTCTCATGCTGGTGTTGGAACTGTGCTAACTGCGTTGCAAAATAAAATACCAATTATAATTATGCCGCGCAAATATGAATTTAAGGAACATCGAAACAACCATCAGATGGCGACAGTGAAACGTTTTGCCAATATTGCAGGTGTATATGTTGCTGATGATGAAAAAGAGCTTACACAATTACTTCACCAAATTGGAGTTTTGAAAACACCCAGTGGTATTAATGATTACGCAGATGACAATATGATTGAATCTTTGCGAACTGCCATTCACTTATGAGTATGAGTAACGTGAATTATGAAACTCTCAAAGACATTAGAGCTTTATGCAGTCGGACGCTGTAACAATCTAAATTTTATTTCAAAGTTAAAGGTTAAAATCACCGAATCCTAGATCGGATATCTCACATCTAAAGTGAGCATCGGTCTTTTTAATCTGTAAAATATTTTGAGGTTAGACCACTCATAGACTTAAGTTTAAGCCTGTATAAACCCGAGCGGAGTTAACAACAAAATGCCAGATCAAGTGTGAGTTAATACAATTTAAGTGCTAACTTTTGAGTGGTATTAAGTGAGAGGGGTGTTAAAATTGGCATGCCTCTTAAAGGTTTTGACTTGAAATTCAATAAAGTTAAATCTTAAGTTGCAATATTTCTCAGCTGTGTGTCTTAGCCATCAAAAAAGTCATCGCCTTCTAGCTTGATAATATGCTGTAAACGGAATTTCCAACTTCTTGATGCGCTATTAAAAGCATCGAAATTTGATTGGCCGAGTGGATGACCTGTTCGGTCTTTCAAATTCTGTCCTTTGATGAGATTTCCTGCCCCGGTAAACCAAACGTAAGTGCTCCAACTTCTATCCATAACGCTGCTCCGCAGTCGATTTTCAAGCGCTAAATCAGCCGCATATGACAGTCCATCTTCAACCAAGTGCAACCCCGTTAGAAAACCAGCTTTACTAACGGGAAAAAAGCGTGACAAAGAATTTGCTATACGTCCAGTAAACAAAGATGTCGACGCTGCAATGGTATATGGTATGGTTTGCATGGCAAATAATTCAATGCGTTCAGCATCAGTCATGTCTGTCAAATTATAGTTATGAGAAATTGCTGCGCCATACCCTATTTCTGCACTTGGTTCAATATGATCAAACAGATATGCTGCACCGTTTAGTAAAGGAATACCAACATGCTTGGTGAAACTTGCTATAAGCCCAGATGCATTTTCCTCAGTAGCGCTTTGTGCTGTCTGGCGGGTAAGTATTGTATTAAAATCAGGCTTAAAAAATTCATACATTAATATAATACCATTTATAATTCTTGGATCTGTTATTTCTGGGAATGCCTCACGGACATTATAAGTATCCATTGTTTCTCCATTGGTTTTTGCTTTTGCAATGTGTTGATCAACGCTAGTTCCCAATTCTTTACCATGTTCTTGGGTAGTTCTAAGTATTGTATCTTTTTGTTCTTCTGTATAACCAGAATTGTTAAAACGTTTGACTTGCTCACCTGTCATTATATCGCCTGGTGCATCTCCCAAAGCTTGCAGGGCATTTTGTGGCGTTGGCAGTGCACTCATTTCAAGACCATCTGGTTCAACTTTTGGAGTTTTTGAGCGCCCGAGCAGTAGATTCGTAAGCCCATGAAGGTTGGGTGTGAGCTCAAGCTGAGCGCCTAGCGTAGATTGCCACTTAAGATCTCCGGTAAAAAAACCGTCCTTATGTTCACCTAGGTTTTTATCATTATCCCAATAGAGTGGGATCACAAGTTGGTGAGAATTAACGATGTATGTGGAACCAGGAAGTTCTGCGATATTAAAAGGTAATCCTTTAAGGCCGGCTTCTTCACGAAATCTAATCTTAAGATTAGAGTGACGATAAGTTTTTCCGTCATCAAGTACAACTTTCCTTGGATGATCCATGAGGAATCTCATTTGGAACAAATTGCCAAAGCGTTCAGAAAAGGTTAATCCACGGTCTTTTAATATCTTAGCATGCGTGTCTGGCATTAAATTGTTCAGAGAAATTGTCCCTTGCGCTTGATATTCTGATCTGTGTCCGCGATGATTGGTAAGAAAGGTCTCAAGACTTTTATCCGAACTGCTATTTTTCGAACTACTCTTCTTCGAACTGGCGTTATTTGTATTGGCACTTGAAGGAGTGTTCGTAGAGGCCGCAATAGTTGGCGTAGAACTCGACGTGTTTGTCGAAGTTGCGGGAGTAGGTGCAGCACTCGCTGCGCTAGCAGAAGCCATTGTGGGAGTATAAGTTGCACTGGCAGGTGCCGTTGCCGGTGTGGATGTTGAGCTGGCGTAATTTTGGTTGCCAGTACTGCTCGCTGGAGAAGCCGTACTGCCTGAGTTAGATGTATTTGTATCTGTATCACTGGGGAAAGCCATATTTAAGACATCAACCAAAGGTCCGCCTTCTGCAATGAATGTGTCTTGGAGATTTGTAATAACATCTTTAACAGAATCTGCATCAGCTAAAAATTCATACACACCCATCATACTATAAATCGCCATGAGCATTTCTAAAAGCTCAGTTGTAAACGGCATGAAGTACTCAAGAGCATAGAGAGCAACATCAAAAGCGATTTCCTCAACGATACTGAGTAAGACTTTCGAATCTATCCCGGTGACGGTTGATAAATCCTCCAAAAATTCGTGAGCGTGGTTGTGCAGTCGGCCGAACGTTGTATCAAATACAGCAAAATGCTCTTCTTCCCAGTCAGCCACATGAGGGAAGTTTCTTTGGAACCAGTTTTTCTTTTGATGCACTTCCCAGTGTTTATATTGACCATATTCACTATGCCAGACCACAAAGCCATTTTCATCTTTAATGGCAATCGCTTCTTTGTCATGCCCTGA
>JBCCCO010000166.1:0-3573 GCA_039033475.1 Pseudomonadota bacterium
ATCAAAGACCTTTTAAAATTGCTCTTTCTCAAGCTCAGGCGGCATTAGATGAAGCTCTTGCCGGACTGGAATTGCAAAAAAATGAAGTCAAACGTGCAAGGCCTTTGATTGAACGCAGAACAATACCCCAAAGCGAATTTGAATCCCGGCTCGCGCAAAAATTACAAGCAGAAGCACGTGTCGCAAGTGCAAAAGCCCGTTTAAATGAAGCGCAACTCAATCTTGAATGGACCGAAATTAAAGCCCCAATTTCAGGCCGCATTTCAGATGCCCGTACCGATGTTGGCAATCTTATTTCCGGGGGACAGGCAGATGCAACTGTGCTTACAAAGATTGTATCCCTAAATCCAATCAACTTTGTTTTCTTTGGTAGCGAGGCAGACTTCTTAAATATTCACGACTTGCAAATTCAGGACAACGCCCATCTTCACGCAACAAAGCAAATCCCGTTGCTGTGAAACTTGCAGATGAAGAAGACTTTAAGCATAAAGGCCAAATGTCTTTTGTTGACAATGAGTTGGATCCAAACTCTGGCACAATACGCGCACACGCCGTATTTGAGAATAAGAATTTATTTTTAACACCAGGCCTTTTTGGTAAGCTACGTTTATTTGGCGGACAATCACAAGCTCTTCTCATCCCAGATGCTGCGATTAAATCTGACCAAGCCAGTAAAATTGTCCTTAGCATAAATGATAAAAACGTTGTTGAAGCAAAAGTTGTTACGTTGGGACCGCTGATTGACGGGTTGCGTGTTATCCGTAAAGGGCTAAAATCAAATGACCGTATTATCATAGCCGGGCAACAACGTGCACGGACAGGCCAGCCTGTGACACCTCAAGATAGCGAAATTAAAACAGAACAAAAACAGTAAATGGTGACTTAACATATCATCAGGACTTAAAACTTTGGAGTTTCCCAAAGATGAAATTTTCTCACTTTTTTATTGACCGGCCAATCTTTGCATCTGTAATTTCGATTATTCTTACAATCATAGGAGCGATCGCTTACATTGGCTTACAGGAGATGCGCTATAGCTCTTGAGGACTTATATAGGAATTCGAGGCTATGAGATGTTAAGGTTTTTTAGAACAATTGGCGGAAAATTAAGTCTCTCAATTGCAATATCTATTATTGCTATTTTGATATCTGTATCTATAACTACATTTCTTGCTCTAAAAACTACTAATGTTGGCTTAAAGGTCTATGAAGTAGGACTTTTCGAAGTCGAGCAGGCCCTATCAATTCAAACAGAATTTGAAGCTTTTAGAGGTCTTGTCGCAAGAACGCCAGCAGAATATGATAGCAAAAAACAGGCCGCTTTTAAGAAAGCAGCGGAAGAAAAGTTAGCATCAATTAAATTACGTCTTAAGGATATTAGCTCAAAAGGAAAAATAAATAAAAACCTTGAAGATATAGAAAATGGAATTAATCTGGCTACAAGCAGTTCTAAGCAAATTTTCAAATATTCAGCAAATTTTGCACAAGATCAAGCCAATACAGTTTTATCCGGAGATTTTGCAAAAGCTGAAAAGAAGCTTAATAATGCACTAAAAATATTTCTAAAAAATGCTAAACAAACTGCTGAACACGGCAGCGAAGAGCTTATTTCTTTGAAAAACCAAATTATCAACTATTCGTTACTGAGTGTAATAACAGGTATACTCGTAACTCTCATTACTGCAGGTTTACTTGTCAGAAAACTAGGCTTACGACTCGCTAATCTTAATCAAGCAATGATAGTATTATCAAAAGGTAATACGGATTTAAATATTCCTGATACAACTGCAAAAGACGAAATAGGAACCATGGCTCGCGCTTTGGATATCTTTAAAACTAATGCCATTGATGTAAAAAAAATGCAAGACGAGCGTGCGCTTCAAACTCAAAAAGCTGAAGAAGACCGTCGTAAGATTATGAATAACACAGCCAATAGTTTTGATGCCCATGTTGATGGTATTGTAGCAAAGCTGGGAGGTGTATCAGATGAACTTAAAATGTCAGCTGAACTGATGGCATCAATTTCTCAAAAGACAAATGAACGAACAGAAAATGTGACACATGCTTCAAAACAAGCTTCTACAAATATACAGACTGTTGCAGCTGCCACAGAACAGTTGTCAGCATCAACAAGTGAAATTAATAGACAAGTTTCTCAGGCTTCAAATGTATCACAACAAGCTGTAGATGAAGTTAGCAAGGCAAGTCACCATATGGCTTTACTAGCTTCCACGTCAGAGAAAATTGGTGAAGTTACAGCATTAATTTCAGACATTGCGGAACAAACTAATCTATTGGCTCTCAATGCAACTATAGAGTCAGCGCGTGCTGGAGAGGCAGGCAAAGGTTTCGCTGTAGTGGTTAGTGAAGTAAAAGCCTTAGCTAATGAAACTGCTAAAGCTACAGCGCAGATCTCAGGTCAAATTCAAGAAATACAAAATGTTACAAAGCAAACCGTCAGTTCAATGGATGAGACAGAAAAAGTAATTGCTGAGCTTAACAAAACTTCGACCTCTATTGCTACTGCTGTTAACGAGCAAAAAAGTGCCATTCATGAAATAGCACAAAGTATTCAAAAAGCATCATCCGATACTGATTCTGTGACACGTAATCTAAACGAAGTTAATCAATCGGCAGAAGAAACAGGAGCAACATCAAATCAGGTATTGAATACTGCAGATGAATTATTTCAACAGTCAGAACTATTAAATAAAGAAATTGAGAAATTTATAGCTGAGGTTAGAACTGGCTAAAACTCTAGAGCAATCAACCTTTAATACCAACATTCATTAAATGAGACTCATTTCATGAATTGTACTATAGCTAATTACATTTAGAATTTCTTCATATTTTCAGTACTATTATTCGCTCCAAAGAGATGGAGGAAGAAATGGCATATAGTCTTGATTTGCGCAAACGGGCGGTGGCTTTGTTGGATGAAGGCAAGAGCACGAAAGAGATCGGCGAGCTTTTGGGTGTGAGTGACCGTTCCGTATTGTATTGGAAGAAGCGAGATGAGGAAGGGCGCCTTGCGACGCATTATCCAAAATCGCGGGGGGCTTATACAATTGATGACGAAGTGCTTAAGGAGCACCTTGAAACGCATCCGGATGCGTATTTAAAATACCTTGCGGTGTGCCTCCAGAAGCCTCAGCAAGTTCTTCTATGCTCCTGCCGGTCAACGTGTCCATGGCTTGGTCGATGGCAAACGAAAGGGACGCACGAATGTGATTGGGGCCTATTCATGTGAGAAAGGGCTTTTTGCGGCTCAAACTTATGAGACAATGATCAATAAGAAAGCATTTGTGGATTGGATCAAGGAGCATTTATTGCAGCACCTGAAGGCAGGCATGACGGTTATTATGGACAATGCTCCCTGGCATAAAGGGGACGATATTCAGGAGTTGATTGAAAGTACAGGAGCCAGGTTGCTCAAATTGCCACCTTATTCACCTGACCTAAACCCAATTGAAAAAGCATGGGCAAATCTTAAAAACGCTATTAAAAAAGCAAAGAAGACAATCTCTGACATCGGAGAAAATATCAATATGCAAATTCACAATATGAAGAAAA
>JBCCCO010000167.1:0-3535 GCA_039033475.1 Pseudomonadota bacterium
AGCTCAGACTGACCTTAACACCTTGACCCTCAAGTTTTTTTTGAAAGCTCTGACAATGTCAGATCTGGTGTCTCTTTAAGCCAGGTCAGAATGTGATCACAATAGGCTTCCAGTGGCGCCGAACGGCGGTCTCCACCTGAGGGCAGAGCTTCTTTACGCGCTTCCTTGCGATAAATGATAGCCCACCGAACACCTGTCGAATACCCTATCTTAAATAAACAAGATGCCTCCCGAAGAGACAACCCTTCATCAACTGAACACAGAAAACACTCACGCAAATCAGATGAATAAGCCCGAGCTATCGTAAATACCCTCCATTGCTAATGCAATGAGACATTATTCGTATGTTTTTGGAAAACTTATTTTTAAAGTGATTCAATACTATCGTAAAATGCTCTAGTCTGGAGATTGATGAAGATGGCACCATCACCTCGGCGCCCGTGTTTGATGCTGACACAAGCCGCATTTCTGCTGACCAATTGTTCGGTTATAACGTGCTGCAACGTCCCGATATGCCCAAGATTCTCACGCCATTGCCCTGCAGGGGAATCGCATATTAAATTTGCCAATTAGGATAAAATAGATTCTTGTTGTACTTTTGTGGTTCGAAAGATGCGTTAGATGCAAACTTTTAAAGCGATATTTAATGAGATTCCTGACACTCGTTACAAGAACGCTCAATATGATTTAACAGAGATTATATTAATCGCTCTAACCGCGGTTTTATGCGGTGCAGAGAGCTGTACGGATATCGCTGATTATGGTCGTGACAAGGAAGATTTTCTGCGTCATTGCCTTGACCTAAAGCATGGAATTCCCAGTCATGATACCTTTTCCCGAGTTTTTCGTGTCATGGATCCAGAGGCCTTTGAGAAGGCTTTTCGTAAATTTATCGCAGAGTTCTCCAAGGCACTTCCTAAAGGTAGTGTTGCAATTGATGGCAAATCAATAAAATCCACTTTCCATAGTGGGCAAAAACATATGCCACCGATGATGGTCAGTGCCTGGGCAACAGATTTGCGCCTTGTGCTGAGCCGGCTAAAAGTTGAAAATGGAAATGAAAAAGACGTATCGGTCAGACTTGTCAGTCTGCTTGATATTGAGGGGGTAGCTATGACAGCAGATGCTCTGCATTTATTCCCATTAGCGAGCAACCGTGGTTTTGCCCAAAGCGTTATTGATAGAGGTGCTGATTATGCGCTGACGCTTAAAGAAAATCAGGCAAAGTTACCCGCGTAAAGCAGAACAAAGTTTTGCCCGTTGTGCGAAACTTGAAACAGCATCAACAGAAGAAAAATCCCCCATGACCGTCAGGAGGTTGGGGTCGTCAAGAGGTTAGGGTCGCATCCGTTATTCCCATTGCTAACCTGGAGCAAGACTTTGACTTCCCTGGTCTCATGGCTTTTGGTCGGATTGAAAGTCGCCGAGATGAAGCCTCTGCAACACGGTATTATGTCCTTTCAAAACAGATGACGCCAGATGAGTTTTTATCGACCGTTCGCAGTCACTGGACAATTGAGAACAGTTTGCATTGGGTACTTGATATCACAATGCGAGAAGACAAAAGCAGGTCTTGCAACGACCATGCACCAGAAAATATTGCCATGATTAGGAAGCTTGCCTTGAATATTCTTAAGGCGCATCCAGACAAGACTTCTATCAGAAGAAAAATTAAAAAAGCAGGCTGGAGTAACATATTTCTTAAAAGCCTCCTGTTTAATATGCGATAGCCCTGCTTGAAAGCGGTGGTTTTGTACCGCAAAAGAGATAATAAAAGCCATCAGGCGAAGAACCGATAGCTTTACAGGTTTGCCCGTGGTAAAGGCTCTTTGTATTTTGAACTATCTGGTTTTTAAAGCAAAAGTGCGGCTGCCTCTTGATACTGGCTTATTTTCTTTTGATAAGTGACGCAAGCGTCTTCGTAAGAGAGTAATAGTACTCTCTAGTTTGATAACTTTTCCAATAGCCATTCCAGACTGTATAATATATGATAATAAAAAACCAATGAGTGCAGAGCAAAAGGCTAATATTGCGAGTTCGAAAGCTATAATCATATTCCTTACCTTAAATTAAATTCTACGCGACGATTTACCGAATTGCGTCTGATATATTCAAGACGAAGTTTGCGTCTACGCTCAGACTTTTCTTTTTGGAGCGCTAATTCTTCCGATTTTGGCTCGGTATTTTCAGTATTTTCAGTTTGCTCTTTGGTGCTTTGCGCTTCTTCTTTTTTTACAACAAAAACTGTTTTAACTATTGCAGGTATTTTAATTTTTTTAGCTGGGCGCCTAGCTCCATATCCCACAGTGATATATGAAGAATTATCATAGCCAAGTCCTTTAATTAAATCATTTACCGCTTCGGCACGTTGCCAGCTTAATTCAAAATTTATTCCATCCAGACCGAGAGAATCACTGTGTCCCGCAATCTCAATGCGAACATCTGGACAGTTATCGACCTCTGCTGCCAAACGTTTTATATCATCTTTCCCCTGGTCGGAGATGTTTTTGTTTCCAAGGCCAAAATAAATTGCTGTTTCTTTAGTTAACTTTTTCACTTCATTGATTTGGCAACTTAAAGGTTGAACAAAAGATTCTGACTTGACATTTTCAGATTTTCAGATTTTGAAAGAGCAGCTAGTTTTTGTTTTTCTGGCTCAATACTCGTTTTTTCAACTTCAATTTTTTGAGATTTTGACAGTTCTTGTGTAACTTGATTTTCAATATTTTTCTCTACTTCAAAAGTTTCATCATCAGCAGAATCTGATATATTAGATGTTATATTTTCAACTGTAGAATTGAGATTTGTTTGCGAATTATCAGCATTTTCCGCCTCTTCTAGATCATGCTTGGAGCTTGTATTTTTAGTCTCATTCACAGATGAATTTTGGTATTGCAAGTCGCCTGTTTTCTTTTCAGAAATTATCGCTTCTACATCCGCAGCTATCGTCTCTTGTTTTTCATTTTCAGCTCCTAATATAACTGCTTTACCTATATTAACAGAGTCAATATCTTCTACATTATTCTCATCTTCCTCAAGAAACCTATCTTTTTTTTGTATAACTGAAGAGTCATTTTCTAATGTTTTCTCCTGACTTTCTCCTAAGATTATTTCAGCGTTATCTACAATAGCCTTTTCAGGCAAAGCCTCTGCTGCCACAGATGCAGTAGATGCAGTTTCGTAATTTTCTTTACGAATTTTCTCAGCCTGAACTGTCTGAGAAGAGATATAAAATGATATAATTGATTTATGAGAATGAATTTTATTTTCAATTTGTACGTAACTAAATGCCGTGAGGCCAACTGCCACGCTTATGAAAAATAATGACCTAAAGATTACCTGTAATAATGAAAGCTTTTTTATTTTTGGAGTACGCAAACGCCGATCATGCTTTTGCAATTTGCGATATGTTTTTGCCCTTTTAGATTTCCTATTTGGAGTAATCGTTAGAATCTGCCGGCATTTCCATTTTGCTAAAGTCACCGTGATCGACGGATTGAGCCATCGAGTTTCAGAGCAAAAACCACCTTATATG
>JBCCCO010000168.1:0-3328 GCA_039033475.1 Pseudomonadota bacterium
GAGATAATAAACAAATTTCTTAAAGAGCGGGAAATCACTGCTAATATTCCCTATCAGTCAGCAGATATTTCGTACAATCAAAGCGGTCAAGGTGAGTTACCTGCATAAAGTGATGATTTGCCTCTTCCTGCGCTCAGCCTTCATCTGATGCAGGGATGCATAAATCTGAAGCCACATGGTTACCGCCGTGTGGTTTCTTTTTATCTGGTGCGGCTACCATCCGTCCTAGATTAATTTAAGCCATCGGTATTCGTAGTACCGATGGCTTTTCATCCTCTTAGTACGATATATCCTAGATTTGGAAAAGAAGGGCAACTTGCCGGAAATTCCAGCAAGTTCGATTTACGTGTCTTTATTTTCAATAATACTGAGAACAAAAGCGAACGGCACTGTGCCCAAAATTGTGCGGTTCTGTGTTCGCATATGTCGCTTTGTTCGCATAATATTCTGTTTTAGAGAGAGGTGCTGAAGGGGGCTGAAACGCGCTAAGTATTGAAAATAAAAGGGTTTTTGTGGTGCCCAGGGGCGAATAAGAGCCTGTAAGGCTGACGAACTCTAACTTCAAAGGCTTTAAAGATAAAAAACCTTTATAAAACTGGCTCCTCAGGCCGAAAACGGATCAGTCTTATAACCGTTGGTGACCACCAATTCTTACACTTTAAAAATGTTCGATACCCCCAAATATACCCCCACACTCATTAGCTTAATCAAACTAGAGGGCATACCTGATAACGGTATACACAATTACATCTTATCAAACTTTCATGGACAACATCAAACACAATCTTTTTTATCTTCAATGTGATGAAGGTAAAGACTGATGAATATCTTTTGATGACATCTTAGACTCGATCCAATCAATGATATCTTGTTCAATCCAGCCAATACTACGAGGACCAAGTTTGATTGTTGCAGGAAATAGTCCTGCCTTTTTATAAGCATAGATTGTTGAACGTGACAGGCCAGTCATGGCTTTGACTTCTGGCAGTCTGAGGATACGTTTGTTCATGGAGAACTCCTTCATGTTGGCAAACCTCACCTGTTTGGAGAAACATAATGTTTCGCCATTAAGCTTTAAGTTTGCGGGTTATTGAGAAATGTTAGATTGGCAAATATGAAACGTCTTCGGATACAGGTCTTTCAGTGATTGGGAATCACTTGCCACATGAGCAGAAATCGCTCTTGCACCAAAGTCTTTCAATTTTGTGGAATGATTATTAATAGCTAGTCATTACTCAGTTTAGATTCAAGAGAGCAATATTTATCGTATAATCAAAAGATACACCTGTGGCGCTTTCAAGGAATATAGTCCTACAATCTGATGTAAAAGTCAAGATAAATCCTATCATTATATTTTGTCTTTCCTATCATTTGTGATAGGATTTACGTGATTTTATGAGAGGATAAATTTGTGTGATGAGGCTAACGCCCAGACAGCAAGACATTATAAATATTATTACAACTCTGGAAAATGCTTCTATTTCCGAGATAAAAGAACGCCTGCGCGAAGACATAAGTACCCCAACTCTTAACAGAGACTTGGCGGCATTGGTCGCAAGTGACTGTCTAACGAAAACAGGCAAGGGACGTGCAACCACTTACAACATTTCACCCTTTTACAAAATTTTCGCACCCTTTGAGAATGTATACTACTTTGATAAAGACCCGGATGCCCGGCAAGCAAAAACCAGTTTTACTTACGATCTTTTTCAAGTGTTGGAAGATGCCCCGCTATTCACAGCACAAGAAGCCAGATTGTTAGAAAATCTACGGCAGGACTATCAAAGCAATATCGCTGATTACCCAGAGACCTTATATCAGAAAGAACTGGAACGCCTAACAATCGAGTTAAGCTGGAAGTCCTCACAGATTGAGGGCAACACCTATTCATTGCTGGAAACAGAACGGCTGTTCCGTGAAAAGGAGGAAGCGGAAGGCAAGCCCAAAGAGGATGCCACAATGCTGCTTAATCATAAATATGCTCTGGATTACCTGTTGGAACATAAAGGCATTGCCAAAGAGCTAAGTTTAAAGCTGCTGGAGGAAGTTCATAGTTTGCTGATCAAGGACTTGGGCGTCAGTAAAAACATACGTTCCCGTACGGTTGGTATCACGGGTACCGCTTACAGACCATTGGATAATGAATATCAGATCAAGGAAGCTTTGGAAAAAATGTGCCGCATCATCAATAAAAAACAAAACGGCTTTGAAAAAGCCCTGCTGGCTGTTGCCCTGATTTCTTATATCCAGCCTTTTGAGGATGGGAATAAACGAACAGGCCGCATGATAAGCAACGCGCTCCTTCTTGAATATGACGTATGCCCTCTGTCATATAGAAGCGTTGATTCCATAGACTACAAAAAAGCTATACTGCTGTTCTATGAACAAAATAATCTATCTATGTTTAAACAGATATTTACTGAACAGATTGAATTTAGTGTTAAGAACTATTTTCGATGATTATGGAAGTGCTATTTTCTTTTAAATTAAATTTCAATCCTTTAATTTACATCAAGCTTTTGAATTTTCTCAATTATTGGTGTGAAATTTAAATCGTACCAATCCTTTTGCCATTCTGTAAGTACATCAACATCAACAGATTTTGGCTTGTTTTTAATATTATCAATGCAAACAAGAGTAGGTAAGGTTATTGAATCTCCAATAATAATTGCCTCTTGTTTTTCAAGGGATGGTAAGCTTTCGGTAATATTGCTAATGGTGTCAGGCAACAGCCTTTTCACGTAATTTTGGTCCGCAGGATTTGTTAGCCGCATTGCTATAAAATTATTACATTGTGAAAAAATAGTTTCAGATATCTCGGAAGGCCTCTGGCTCACGATCATAAGGGAGATGCCGTATTTACGCCCCTCCTTCGCAATACGTTCTATAGCTGTTCGCACCGAGCGAAATTTTGTCAAAGTACTATTAGGAACATATTTATGCGCTTCTTCATAAACAACAAGAATGGGAATTTCTGTGTCAGAAGGCTGATTTTTTTTGAAGAAAAAGCTAAATTCAAAAAGTATTCTACTAATGAGTGATACAACAATACTTGTTTCTTCAAAAGGTATGCCAGCTAAATCGATAATAGTTATATTCGAGCATTTATCATCATTGCCCTTACTATAACCAGTAAGCTGTTTTAGAATTTGCTCTATATCAGAAGTAGTGTATTCAGTACCATCACTCTTTCTGGGCTTTGTTAGAAAAGATAATCGTTCGTCAGATATTTTTGTTTCCAACCTGATCGCCGGCGGTCGTGCGGCCTATGAGGCGCAATTCACCAAGGCGGCCTTCCAGCGGGATTCTTTGGCGGTCTATGAGAAAA
>JBCCCO010000169.1:0-3251 GCA_039033475.1 Pseudomonadota bacterium
CCGCACGCTCGTGCCATCAATCATAACCACATCGCCATTGTGCGCATCGATAACCGCATCCATGATCCTGTCCCAAACACCAGATTTCGCCCAGCGGTTAAAGCGGTTGTAAACCGTTGTGTAAGGACCGTAACATTCCGGCAGATCACGCCAAGGACAGCCCGTGCGCAAAGCATATTCAATATCAAAATCACTTTTCAAACAAAAGGGCGGCTTACAGGCCGCCCTCTAATTTTTTAGTGTCTCTTTTGCGATTTCCGCAAGTTCCTTGTGTAACCTCTTATAGGCTACAAACAAATTTTTCCTTAATTACTGTCTTTTATGCAGCATTTGTTAATCAAGGAAAGCATTCAAATAAACCGTTTGCATCTTACTTCTCATTGAGATGCCATCAATTATTCAAGTTCTTTCCTTATTTATAAGGAATAATCTCACTATGAAGACTTTATCTGTTTTATACTATCCGTATTGCGTACTTACGTATAATTGTACAGGCCCTTACGTGTTTAGAACTAGAGCAGTCAACTTTTGAGTAGCATTACTTAGGAGTGGATTGCTTTTAGAGCTTATAAAACGTCCTTGATAAAAACATGTTAAACTCTCTATAACAGTGTTTAAAACTTCTAATCAAAAATATCGGAAAAACTATGCAATGGTCTTCTCAGCAAGATGATGCTTTAAAGCAGGTTGCGCGGTGGTTAAAGGATGGTTCAAGCCAGGTCTTTCGTTTGTTCGGTTATGCCGGAACAGGCAAAACGACACTTGCCAAGCATATTGCTGAACACGTTGATGGTGATGTATTATTCGGTGCATATACTGGTAAAGCAGCTTATGTGCTGCGCTCAAAAGGATGTGAAGGCGCATCAACAATTCATGGCATGATTTATAGGCCTGATGGAGGTTCTGAGGGCGATACACCTAATTTTGCCCTAAAGCGTGATTGTCCAGCGGCTAAGGCTGAGCTGATTATCATTGATGAATGTTCCATGGTAGATGATGCGCTGGGCCAGGATTTACTTTCTTTTGGCAATAAAGTTTTGGTGCTCGGAGACCCCGGTCAGTTGCCGCCAGTGCGTGGTGGGGGGTTTTTTACCGCAGGTGAGCCAGATATTATGCTCAGCGAGGTTCATCGCCAGGCTGCGGACAATCCAATTATAGCACTCTCCATGGATATTCGTGAAGGCAAAACAATTGATT
This sequence comes from Pseudomonadota bacterium, assembly GCA_039033475.1. Classification (GTDB taxonomy): domain Bacteria; phylum Pseudomonadota; class Alphaproteobacteria; order Rhizobiales; family CBDHHC01; genus JBCCCO01. The sequence goes on from JBCCCO010000169.1 coordinate 1,198, forward strand.
ACGGTCGTTACGGTGACAGTCGTGTAATGCCACAAAGTGAGATTGATTCCGATGATATCATGGAGGCTGATCAAGTTCTGGTCGGGATCAACAAAACACGCAAAGCTTTTAACGGCCGTATAAGAGATCTAAAAGGCTTCGAAGGGCAAATGCCGTACAGCGGTGATAAGTTGGTATGTTTGCGTAATGACAAGGCAAAAGGCTTACTCAATGGCGGTATATGGACGGTTGAGAGTATGAATGGAACTGGACAAAGTCTGCTCAAAATGACTTTGGCACCTGAAGATGACATTTCACACAAAACAGTTAAGGTTCGTGTGCATCCGGTTTTTTTTGAGGGGCGGGAGCAGGAGTTATCTTATGCTGCGCGGCGTAAATCTGATGAATTTGATTATGGTTATGCTTTGACGGTCCATAAGTCACAAGGTTCACAGTGGAACAATGTGGTGCTGTTTGATCAAAGCAGTGCTTTTCGCGAACATAAAACCTGTTGGCTTTATACGGCTGTGACCCGAGCGGCAGAGCGAATTACCATCGTTGCTTAATTCGACTCCTATTCCCCAGCCAAGACCTCTGGAGGAGCTGAGATATCTTTTGCCTTTGTAGCTGTTTGCGCCAGATTCTCAGCTTCTCGGTCAAAATCAAGCGTTTCAATGCGCCGACCGCGTGATGATATTTTATCAGCAGAGGTCAAAATCTGGTCGATATCCTTATTTGCTTGTCCAAAATGGCGCTGGAGGTTCAATACGCGATCTTGCAAGCGGTGAATATCATCAGTGAGTTTTGTAACCTCTTGCTTAATCAAGCCAGCAGCCTCACGCATTTGAACGTCTTTCATGATGGATTGAATGGTTTGAACTGCAAGCATTAGCATATTGGGCGCTGCAATAATAATGCGCGCACGGTATGCCTTTTGGACAATGTCTGGAAAAAACTCATGTATGTCTGCATACAATGCCTCAGAGGGAATAAACATGATGGCAGTATCTTGTGTCTCACCAGGTAAAAAATATTTCTGTGAGATATCATCAATATGTGTGCCAACGTGTTGGCGAATATACTTCATAGCCTCTTTGCGCTCAGTTTCTTGCTGCGCATTGCGAAACGCCTCAAACCCTTCCAAAGGGAACTTGGCATCAATGACAATGCCAGCGGGATTATTAGGCAGGTGAATCAAGCAATCTGGGCGTTTCCCATTCGACAAGGTAGGCTGAAAGGTATAAGAATTTTGCGCCAAACCATCTTGAATAATTGTTTCCATACGCACTTGTCCAAAAGCACCGCGCGCTTGTTTGTTGCTTAAAATGTTTTGCAGTGTTACAACTTGACCAGATAGTTTTGTCAAGTTGTCTTGAGCGGAATCAATAACGGCAATACGTTCTTGTAATTGTGTTAGATTCTCTGAGGTTTTTTGGGCACTATCTGACAAATTGCGTCCCAGATTATGGCTCATCTTATCAAGGCGCTCATGCAAGTTTCGAGAAACCTCCGATTGACGGGTTACCGTGATGTCAGCAAGGCTTTGCAAACGCCCTTTGAGTTCAGCCAGTTCTGCTTCGAGTGTTTGTGCGTTGGTGTTGTTTTGCAAAGCTTGTTGGGTCCGTAAGACTTGAGACCACATAAGAACTGCAATTGCAATAATACATAAAATGATAATGATGCCAGCTACAGCAAAACCAAAAATAACAGGATCAAATTCAAACGTAAGCATAACACCATACCCTATATAGCAAAGATCTCATATGCTATATAGATACCTTAATTTGAACAATAATAAAGATCAAAACAAGAACATTTGAAGTTTTCCCACCATTAATGTTATATGCATCTAATATAAAGTCGCATGATGCGTGTGTGATATTTTATGGTCTGCATGATATGTCGAAGTGAGAATAGGCGGTTCAAAATGGCAAAACGTGATATCATTACCTTACCTGATCCTATTTTAAGATCAAAGAGTACACCTGTGGAGCGGGTTGATAATGAGCTGCTTCAATTGGTTGATGATATGTTAGAGACCATGTATGCCGCGCCAGGCATTGGCTTGGCCGCTA
>JBCCCO010000170.1:0-3226 GCA_039033475.1 Pseudomonadota bacterium
ATTATTTTCTACACAAGTTTAGTACTTTTATTTTGGGATTTGTTAGCAATTGCAGTTGGTAATTTTTTAGTGTCTTTCAATAAATATTCTAGATATAGGCTTTAAAAATACAATGAGTAATGACAGTCTCATAAACACCTTAAAAGGAATTGTCGGCACAAGACATGTCCTAATAGACGCGAAAAAAACGAAACGTTTCTGCAAAGGTTGGCGTTCAGGAGAAGGCAAAGCACTTTGTGTTGTGCAGCCAGGTACTCTCGTTGAGCAATGGCATGCGCTCAAAGCGTGTGTGGATGCGAACAAAATCATTATTTTCCAAGCTGCAAACACGGGTCTGACCGAAGGTTCAACGCCAAGTGGTGATTATGACCGAGAAATTGTGATTGTTAGTACGTTGCGCATTAAAGCAATTCACTTAGTGAAAGGTGGAGAGCAGGTTGTTGTGTTGCCCGGTTCAACTTTATTTACCCTAGAAAAACTGTTAAGATCTCTAAAGCGACTGCCTCATTCTGTGATTGGTGCATCTTCAATAGGGGCTTCAATAATCGGTGGTGTATGTAACAATTCTGGCGGCGCTTTGGTTCAACGCGGTCCATCTTACACCGAGCTTAGTCTTTTCGGACGTGTCGGAGCAGATGGCAAACTTGAGCTGGTCAACAATTTGGGCATTCAGCTTGGCTCTGACCCAGAAGAGATTTTACGTCGTGTAGAATTAGGAGATTTTAAAGAAAGCGATTTTGAAAGCAGTGACAAACGCGCTTCAGACACAGACTACGCTACAATTGTGCGGGATGTAACGGCAGACACACCTGCACGTTATAATACCGACAAAAGATGTTTATATGAAGCATCAGGCTGCGCAGGAAAGCTGGCAGTTTTTGCCGTACGGCTTGATACATTCCCGATGAATAAACAAGAAAAGACATTTTATGTTGGGACCAATGATCCAAAAGTTTTAACGCGTTTGCGGCGACATATACTCTCAGAATGTAAAAATTTACCAGTCAGTGCTGAGTATATGCATCGTGAGTGTTTTGACATGGCAAAAAAATATGGCAAAGATACAGTTCTGATGATCAACTGGCTGGGCACGGACTGGCTGCCCTTTTTGTTCGCCTGGAAAGGTGCTGTTGATGCAAGGTTGAATAAACTTTCTCTGCTACGCGGTTTTACAGATAAGTTCATGCAAATGGTAGGCAGCCTTTTTCCAAATATATTGCCAAAACGACTAATGGAATTCCGTGATAAATACGAACATTACCTTATTCTAAAAACCCATGATGAGGGTATCACAGAAGCAGCAAAGCACCTCAAGTCTCTATTTGCAAATGCTGAAGGTGATTATTTCGAATGTACAAAAAAAGAAGCAAAACTGGCAGCATTAAACCGTTTTGCAGCTGCTGGTGCTGCCGTTCGCTATCAGGTGCTGCATGAGAAAAAGGTAGAGGACGTTATTCCTCTGGATATTGCCTTAAGGCGTAATGATGAAGACTGGTTTGAAAAGCTTCCCTCTGATATTTCTGACCTTTTAGTTCATAAAGTCTATTATGGTCATTTAACGTGCCATGTTTTTCATCAAGATTATATCGTCAAAAAGGGTGTGGACGTTAAAGCACTTAAAAAACGCCTATTGGATTTGCAGGATCAGCGCCGTGCAGAATACCCTGCGGAACACAACGTTGGTCACCTCTATACGGCGAAACCTGATTTGGCTGAGTTTTACCAATCTATTGACCCAACAAACTCACTAAATCCTGGGATCGGGAAAATGTCAAAGAAACAAGATTATGCTTAAATATTGCGGCAAAAAAACATTCAGGACAAAAACATGGGACTAAATAGTTGTCATAACTTTCAAGATTTTCGCAAATTAGCAAAGCGCCGTTTGCCAGGGCCAATTTTTCATTACATAGACGGTGCTGCTGATGATGAAATCACATATCAGCGCAATACACAAAGCTATGAAGAGTGCGACCTTGTACCAAACGTTCTGGCAGGTGTTGAAAATGTTGACATGAGCGTTACTGTTATGGGCCAAAAATTACAGATGCCAATTTATTGTGCTCCAACAGCATTGCAAAGGTTATTTCATCATGATGGTGAAAGAGCTGTTGCCAAAGCAGCTGCAAAATATGGCACCATGTTCGGTATTTCCTCCCTCAGCACGGTGAGTGCAGAAGAAATCAGTGGATTAACATCAACACCCAAAATGTTTCAATTCTATTTTCACAAAGATCGAGGCCTGAATGATGCTTTGCTAGAGCTAGCAAAGGAAGCCAAATTTAACGTGATGGCATTAACTGTTGATACCATAACAGGCGGCAATAGAGAGCGTGATAAAAGAACTGGCTTCACATCCCCCCCAAAGCTTACTCTTAACAGTTTAATCAGTTTTGCAACCCACCCAATGTGGGCAATCAATTATTTCACCCATGAAAAGTTCGACCTTCCACATTTGTCATCTCGCGTGAGTGCAGGCACCAATCTGGCCACATCGATTGGGGATTATTTTTCATCCATGTTAGATCAGTCTATGAATTGGAAAGATGCAGAACAATTGTGCGCCAAATGGAATGGCCAGTTTGCGCTGAAGGGTATCATGAGTGTCGAAGATGCCAAACGCGCAGTGGATATTGGGTGTACTGGCATTATGGTGTCCAATCATGGTGGGCGGCAGTTAGATGCTTCTCGAAGCCCGTTCGATCAACTTGCTGAAATTGTTGATGCTGTCGGCGATAAAATTGATATCATTTGTGAAGGAGGAATCCAACGCGGCACCCACGTTCTGAAAGCCTTATCATTAGGGGCGAAGGCTTGTTCCGGCGGCCGAATGTATTTGTACGCCCTTGCCGCAGCAGGGCAGGCCGGTGTCGAAAAGGCATTAGGCAATATGCGCACCGAAATTGAGCGAGACATGAAGCTCATGGGTGTGACCAAAATTGACCAACTCTCACGAGAGAATGTGCGATTTAGAGGGGGCTGAATTGTATATGAGTTCTTAGAGGTGCAACATAAATCGTCATTCCCGCAAAAGTGCACTACTGTCCGGGATTTTAGGGAGTGAGTCAATGTGCATAGGAGACTATGCCTTAATTTCAGGCGATAAATCAAATTTTCCGACTTTGATTTGGAGGTCTGTTATGCCCTATAGGATTAGCGCGTTTGCGCGGCTTTTGGAACCGATAAACCGCAGGGATTTGAATAATATTGTGAAGAGGCATGGCGG
>JBCCCO010000171.1:0-3226 GCA_039033475.1 Pseudomonadota bacterium
ATTATCTCACAAGACAAAATTAACAGCACGCTCAACACCTTTGCCGATAAATGGGAAGGAGAGGGACTTGAAAAAATCGTCACACCAATCCTAAGCCCACTCTACACAACCGTCGGTAACGATGGAAAACAAATCGTTGATGACTATCTGTTACAACTCTACGATGACCAGCTGGGCGATGTCTTCTTCGGGGATAGAAACGATGCCTTAAACCAACCCCTGTTCGACCGTGCAGGCATAACAAACATACCACCTGTGGGAAGTGGCAGAGGGCTGGCTGCAACCTTCCCATCAGATATCGGGATCGTGCCAGACGCTGATCTTGACAGTTACGATAAACCGTTAGCTATTAGGCCCTTTAAAAAAAGTGATGACCCTATAAAAAACAATAAAATTTTCGAAGGCACGGGCAAACAGGTGAACGGAGAAAATATTATGCTGATTTATGTATCTGGAAATTCTGGTAGCACCATTAATCCTGGAAAAAGAGCTTTCAAATACATGAAAGTCAACGGCGAAGAAGCGTTTGTACTTGTTGATCCAAACAATGATTATAAGCCATATGAAAATACAGATACAAATAAAGTACTCGGATTAACGTTTCAAATTAAACAAGAAATAGGAGGTGAAGACAAACTAAATGCATATACTATTGAACTTCCCGCCAATCTAATTAGCAGAACCACACAAACCACTCTTGATATCACGCAAAGTGCAGGAGGTTTGTCTATCCTTCCTAAAGGATATGATTTCAAAAAATATAAAACGCTCTTTGATCTGGATGAATCGAAAAATGTTAAATATAAAGAAAGTCTACTTCCTATAACAAAAGGTCTTCGGTCAGTACAACTATATGGTTTTGATGAAATCATTCAGACGGGGGATGAAGATGAAATTTTACTTGCCCCTAATGCTCTTGCAACGCTTAGACCTTTTATAAAGAGGTTAGAGACAAAGAAGCAATCTGGAGACCTAATTACAGATGGGGAATTGCAATCCTTATACTATCTGATTGGCAATCTGGATTGGAGTGACACAACGCAATCCTCACAATTAACCGCAGAAGAAAAAATTGTCATTTTGAAAATTTTTGAAAGTAATCCAAATGTAATTTTTTCCAATTTTACGACACGCATATCAAGAACTCTTGGCACAGCAAACCATGCCAGTGAAGCGTTTACCTCCCAGATTCGGCAAACTGTCGCAACAATGAAAACAAATTTTATTAGCAAGATAGAAGATGATGACACTATTCGTCTTGCCCTAGAAAATTGGGACAGTCTTGATCTCCAAGAAAAGAAGCGGATCATTGAGTTAACTATTAAGTCAGTAAAAAGCGCGTATGATATAAATTCTGATTTTGAAATCACTTTTAAAGATAACTTTAGTGGTCTGGCTGCATACATTCATACAAATGATGAAGGCGAACATGAAATAGTATTTAATAATGAATATGTTAGAGCATCAAGAGCGCCACAAATTTTAAATACAATATCCCACGAGCTTTTTCATACTTGGCAAAACAAGTTTACGGACAAAAAAGTATATGAGCCAAACACGTTATCCGAAGGGGAAAAAGATTATGCTCGCTTTCTTGAAATGGGAAGTATTTATGAAGCAAAAATGCAGGCTTACTATGAATCACGAGGGGCTGAATATAGCACAATTGATTATCCTACTAGTATTCGGGAAAGTGGCGCATTTGCATTTGGAAATGCAATAGGGGCGCACTTTGCACAACAATATGAAATGTATTACGCATTTTCCCGGTTTAATTATGACGCACATTATGGTTTTCCTGAGTTAGCTACCAAAGCTAAGGGGAATTCTATATCTAGTGCTGAAAATCAACAACTATCTATGCACGAATTTCTCTGGTCAGAGAATGTAGTATATCAATTGAAGTTCTTTGTTGACCCAAAAGATTTTGCAGTCAAACTTGGGGTTTTTGCAACCAACAATCGTCTTATTTGGTCATCGCCAACACTGCACGATCTCAATGACGGCAAAATTAATAATATCATTTTAAAATTTGATGATTCAGAGAATTTGATTGCGACTACCTATCCTCAAAATAATTCGCCAACTGATGTAAGAATTTTTCCTGACTTTCAAATACCCCAAAATGATGTCAGAAAGAAAAGTTCACGCTTGCATGTAACTCCAGAGGGAGAACTTGTGCATCGATTTGAGACAACAAATAGATCAGATGATCACTCAACAGATCCTGATCCAGCACTCTTGAAAAACTTAGGAGATACACTGCTTGCTAGTCACACATTGAAATCTGATCAATATCTAATTTCAGAAAACAATGAATACCAACTTGTTTGGGAGTATGATATTGATGATGATAATTATCCGATAAGTATTTCTATCCAACCAACATCTGATGATAATGATGATGTAGAACCTTTAGAATACATACCCAGCGGACCAGAAAGTGCTGGAAAGTGGGGAGAATTATTCATTGATGAAACTGGAGTATATACTGTAAATGGGGACCCTATTTCTGTAGATGCTGACCCCGCTGATTACAGACAATACATTATAAGAATGCCAGCAAATATTACGATTGAGGGCGTTACTACGTTCGATGCCACTAAATTGCAACTTACTTTAGAAAATGATGGTGAGCTTTCATTATACTATGATACAGACACACAGCTCGTTGAAATTGATAGTTTTAAGCCAGATTGGTTGGATTAGACATTTTCTTACCCGAAAAAAGTACCGCCTTTAGCAGCAATAGAGTCTTTTGGGAAATTGTGTATTAGATAGCTATTCCCCAAATTATGGAACGATTAGTTTTGGCGTTCAAGTGCCACTGAGGCTTACGCCGCTAAGCGGCGAGCCGCACTTGCGGCCATTGGCCAGTTTCTTAATATGTCATTATTTATGAAATTGGCCGTTACTCGCTTACGTGGAGTTGAGGGGTGTGTACGATCGCATGACAACATACAAAACACGTATTTTTCAAGAGCCCCCAATGATGTAAACTGAACCACTGGTGTCAAAAAATCACCTGTTGTGTTAGGTGTTGTATTTGATCCAACAGGTAAGACATACAAACCCCTTGCATTCCTTCATGTTCTTCGTCCCGTCTGCGCTTGACCTCCATACCTCAACAAAAATTCTGTTCTGGAGGACAAGCGCAGACGGGACGGTCCAGAGATGGCTGATGGGAAAGAGGATGGAATAAGATTTATTTGTTTTTTAAGATTGG
>JBCCCO010000172.1:0-3201 GCA_039033475.1 Pseudomonadota bacterium
CAAAACTTTTTGGGGCAGGTCCGAGAATGCGGTTAAAATCCAGATATATGTGGCGCTGATTGCGTTTTTACTCCTGAAATTGTTCAAGGAAACATATGCCAAGGCCTCTAAAATCAGCGTGAAACTTCTCCTGTCGCGTCTAAAAGTTGCTCTGTTGGCACCATTTAATCTGACCAATAAGACCAAACCACCCCCAAAACCACCACAATATCAATACACTAAACCGCAAATGGAATTGAAATGGATATAAAAAATGGTGAAATAATGATCCCGGACAGTAGTGCGCTTTCGCTGGGATGACAGACTGAGAATGTCTTGGAGAAAATAAATCATTCTAAATCAAATCAGCTATGGTTAACAATTTCACGCAGCTTCGCAAAGCCTTGTTCTAAGTCAGCAATAAGATCAGCGATATTCTCTAGACCAATATGAAAACGAATAGCAGTACCTTCATGGGGCCATTGCGTGGCTGTGCGATAACTTTGCGGATGAAACGGTATCGCAAGACTTTCAAAACCACCCCAGGACCATCCCATACCAAATAACTGCAAAGATTCAAGCATTTCCGTCACAGCCGAAAAGGGAACTGGTTTTAAAACAACAGAAAATAACCCCGATGATCCTGAAAAATCCCTTGCCCATATCTCATGACCAGGGTGATTAGCCAATGCAGGATGCAACACATGGGCAACCTCTGGTCTCATCTGAAGCCATTTTGCCATCTCAAGTGCTGCAATCTCATGGGTTTTTAAACGCACAGCTAACGTTCGCATTCCTCGTAATCCAAGAAAAATATCCTCGGGCCCAGCACACAACCCGAAGCATTCAAACCATGTTTTGACATGAGGTAACGTTTTCTCATTAACAGTGATGGCCCCCAACATCGCATCAGCATGACCAACGATATATTTTGTGGCAGCTTGAATAGAAATATCTGCCCCTTTTTCAAAGGCCTTGAAATAAAGCGGTGTTGCCCAGGTGTTATCCATTAAAACATAGATATTATTTTTTTTTGCAGCGGCTGAAATCGCAGGAATATCTTGAATTTCAAATGTTTGTGATCCTGGAGATTCTGTAAAAACAAGTTTTGTATTAGGACGAAAAAGTTTTGCAATGTCTTTTCCTATCAATGGGTCATAATACGTTGTCTTAACATTCAACTTCGCCAATAGAGCATCACAAAACCGGCGCGTTGGTTGATACACGCTGTCCGTTACCAGAATATGATCTCCAGCTTCAACCAAAGCCATGATCGCTGTTGTAACAGCCGACAAACCGGATGGAGTGAGGAAACACGCGCTTCCCCCTTCTAATTGCACAATCGCCCGCTCTAAATTACGTACAGTTGGTGTCCCTTTGCGACCATAAGTGTATTCCTGATTGTTTGTTTGTAGAGCTTCAACTGTTGGAAACAGTACGGTTGAACCACGATAAATGGGGCTGTTCACAAAACCATGTTGTTGCTTTGGATCACGCCCACTATGCACAAGTTGCGTGTTTTGCGAGAGGGATTTAGCGTTTTGGGTACTATTTTGCTCGGCATCTTCAGACATTTAAAAAGTCTCCACATTCAAAGGCATGGTTTTGAATGCAAAAGGTTAAAGTTTTAAATGTCATACTAGTGGAAATATAATCAGAAGGTCAATTGATTGTGAATTATGCGGCACTACTCGCATCAGAGGCCGAGGGAGTATCAGTATCACCCATAACGTGTGCAACTCTATCACGTCCTGTTGCTTTGGCATGGTAAAGCAGTTTATCAACGCGTTCGATAAAGTTCTCCTTACATTCTCCTGCCGTATACATCGCAACGCCAATTGAAAGTGTAATCCGCCCTAAACTTGTATTGGAAGATTTTTGGTACAATTCTTTATTTCGTATGTTATGACACAATTTCTCGGCAAGAACTATGGCAGCATCTAAATCTACTTTTGGCAAAACAACTGCGAATTCTTCCCCACCATATCGAGCTGCAAGCCCGCGTTTTGCAAAGATTGAATCCATAGAGGTTGCAACCAAACGTAGCACTTGATCTCCCGTTTGATGTCCATACTTATCATTGAAGTTTTTAAAATAATCGATATCTGTCAGCAATAAACACAGACCATCCCCACTTATGTTTGCATCAGCCATTTCTTGCTCTAAAACTTCATCAAATTTTTTCCTATTAGCAATTCCGGTCAATTGATCTGTCATAGACTCTGTGCGAATCTCTTCCAGAGCATGTTTTAAATCTTCAATTTGCTCTTTAGATTCTTGAAGCCGACTTTCCATCTTCTGGGTATTTGCAACCATATCTTTAGTTGCTGTGGCTAATGATCCAACAATATTTTTAAGTTGGCTTGGCGTTTCAATAGCTTCCATTTCGCCAATAGCTGTATCCAATGATTTTCCATATTGGCCTGAACTTGATGCCAAAGTATTAATGAGTTCTATCACCTCTTTAAGCTCAGTCGTAACTTGAGCTCCCACCTCACCTACTTTTTCGGGAATTCTGTCTGCTGATAGAAAATCTTCAAATAACTGGTCTGTTTCATCAACGCTAATAGAAGGCTTTGTTTGCAAAATATTATTAATTGCACTGACCAATTTCGCATTATGTCCCATGGCAAAGGTATACCAAAACTCATAATAGCGTGGTACAGCTGGCGTCTGATTGTGCTTTAAATAACCAATAGCTTTTTCGCCGGCATCAATTGTGCGCTCAAATTCATTATCAGCCAATTTGTCCCTCCTAACGCACCAATCCCAAGTACAATTTGGAAAGTGGAGTAAGCAAAAATCCTGGAGATTTATATTGGATTATAATATTTCTGAGTTAAAACCACGTTAAGGTATAAAAATTAGGATGTTACTAAGAAAATATAAATAACAATATTAAAGGTAAGTTATAATTTTAGGCCTGATTGTAATGCTATAGAAAATTACATTTAGAATTTCTTTGTATTATTAATTGCATATTGATATTTTTTCCGATGTCAGAGATTGTCTTTTTTGCTTTTTTAATAGCGTTTTTAAGATTTGCCCATGCTTTTTCAATCGGGTTTAAATCAGGTGAATAATACCATCCTTCGCTAAGGTCGACTCATCTTATGTCTTCCCAAAGCTTTCCGAATATGATTCAAGATTACAAACAGAACGGGGAGGTTTGTCATGGAGAAAGCGATTTCTATTTCATCAGAATATACAGCAGAGGAGGTG
>JBCCCO010000173.1:0-3186 GCA_039033475.1 Pseudomonadota bacterium
AAACGTAATCTTGTTGAACGCTTCTTTGGCAGGCTGAAAAAATCATTTCGAAGAATTGCAACACGCTATGAGAAAAGTGTAAAAAATTTCATGGCGCTCATAAAATTGGCTTCTATAAGATTATGGTGCGAATTTTATGAGTCCACTACCTAGGACCTGTTGACGTTCCGCACATAAGAATTCAAACCTTTTAAATTGGAAAAACACTAGACAAAATTGCACACATATAATAGAAGCGAATGTTATTAATACATATGCATTTAATTATGACACATTCGGGCGGTTAGCTCAGCTGGTAGAGCACCTCGTTTACACCGAGGGGGTCGGGAGTTCGAACCTCTCACCGCCCACCATGTTTTTCAATGGGTTAGCTGATTTTAATGAATAATGGTTTGGTACAAACGTACCAAAGTTAGCAAAAATCATCTCATTTTTCCCTCTAAAATTGCTTATTTAACGAGCTAGAGCACACTTTTACGAGGGGTGCGACGTCAGAAGTTTCTCAATAGCACGTGCCGGGGCTAAGGTAAGTTGGCTTTGGTATTTTACATAAATACGTGCAGTCGTGTTTATATCTTTATGGCCAAGTAATTTTGAAATCTTCGCAAGCCCCAGTTCTGGATTATCACCAAGTGACATTTCTTCAAATGCAAGACTCGCAGCTGTGTGCCTCAAAGTGTGGGGCGTAATGCATCAAATGAACCAGAAGGCACAATTTCATACGACTTGGTTATACACGGCCCTAATAACAGCAAAACTAAATTAAAATCTTTCCTACTTCCGGAAAATGATCAAGGACAAATTTATATCAATCCACGCGGGTATTTGGTGTACAGACGAACAATCGATGGAGCTGAAGGACCGCTCCTTCGTACCAGTTTCATGTTCCTCTCTAATGATGGAAAACTGGTGATCTATGATCCCAAAACAGATTTACCGAAGGAGCTTGGTTGAGAACGTCGTTGTTTTGGACAAAGTAGGTGCAAGCTGAACATCCGATGAGACCCGTTATATGCCACCAGATGGGTAGACTTTGGTCTTTTATAAAAATGTTTTTATTGCCAATCGGTCTGATTTCTTTTTCTCAGTTTTATTTTTTCATCGTTTTTAGCTTTATTTCTCTGCCTCATGTGAAAAAACTGGGGGCGCTGCCCCCAACGTCGCTGCAATAACAATCTGCAGGACCGTGGCTCGCTGCGCTGCGCCCGCACCACTTCCAGACAGATTGTTTTTTCCGCTTTGCCCCCCGTTCTCGCCAAAAGGCAAGGATGCATACGCACCCATTTTTAATTATAAAAGGAGGACAAAAAATGGATATGATCAAAAGAACATTGGTCGCAGAACATGAGCGTCTGGAGTTTTTGCCTGTTTGCTCTCAACGCGCTAATAGAACGCAATCAAAGTGCGAAGCTTGTTGATGCGTATTATCATTTAAGAGATTTTGAAGCTTCCCATGATCACAACAAAAAGATTATGACATTTCTTGATTAAGATAAAGGGGCTGGCCTTAGACTTTTCTGTAAAAAAAACTGGAGGTCAGTTCCTCAATTGTTTCGTTCAATCAATTTAGAAAATAATATTTTTACATTCACTTCAACTTATCAATACCTTTAGGTTGCGATTTCGATAATCAATTTTTTTTATAACAACGTGATGCATCAGACACACAATTCTAATATTCCACTTTAAGTTTAACGCATAGACGATTTTAAAACTTGCCAAAATAGTCACTAATATATTTAGAATATCATCGTTAACGCTACTTACAAAAAAATAGCGAAATGTTTTCTAGGGCGATTCAACCTGAATTGAATTCAATTCAGTTTGTAAAATTGCTCGTTTTAAAAAGACTACAGCTTGTCAGATGAGGTGTAGTCGAAGTTGACTGCTGTAGGGGACGGAACGATGGTGTTATGGGCTGGGTCTGCGACTGGGCTGCGTGTGCAGGTGTGCGCGGGTTTTTTCAATCATATCAATATCAAAGGATTACAGCGTAAGAGTATCACAACACTTACAGTGTTGCTTGCGTTGTTGGCAACGGTGCTTAATGCCCATGCCACAGACGTGGTTGGGACAATTTCCGGCAGTGTCGGCGTCAGTCCAAGCGGGACGGCGACATATTCCGTGCCGATTGTCGTTCCCGTTGGCACCACTGGGGTGCAACCGAAAATTGCGCTGAGTTATGACAGCCGGGCGGGTAATGGCTTGCTTGGTATGGGGTGGTCGGTGACTGGGCTGTCACAAATTACGCGGTGTGCGACAGACAACTATCTCGACAACCCTGCAAATGGTGGTGTTGGCGTTGATGGCGTTGATTATGATGACAACGACAAACTCTGTCTCAACGGTCAGCGTTTGGTCTCCACCGGTGGGACGTATGGCGCGGACGGCACTGAATACCGCACCGTGTTTGCCTCGTTCTCTAAAGTGGTGTCCTATGGCACAGCGGCAAACGGCGGGCCGACGCATTTTAAAGTCTGGCGCAAGAGCGGCGAGATTTTTGAATATGGCTTGACCGACAACGCCCGAGAGAAACGCCAAAGCGATCAAGACATCCGGGCATGGCATTTATCCAAAATCTCTGATGTGCGTGGCAACTATGTGGAGTTCACCTATCACAACAACCAAGCCGCCGGAGAATTCTGGATCAGCCGTATTGATTACACCGGAAACGCGGCGCAAGGCCTCGCCCCCTACAACCACATCGACTTTGTTTATGCCACTCGCCCGGATCCGATCAAAGGCAATTATGCTGGCGATGAAGTGGTGCGCAATCAGCGTCTGACCAACATTAAAGTGTACGCCGGGCCAGAGCTGTTTCAAGATTATCAACTGACCTATGGTGCTGGCGCGACGGGCCGGTCCCGCATCACACGCCTGACCCAATGCGCCAATGATGGCACCTGCTTCAAGCCAACGGAGTTTGCCTGGAGCGGGGATGGGGAGAGTGGATTTACACAATTTTCTTCAGGACAATTGATCCAGTCAAACAGGTCTTTCCTCACCGGTGATTTTAATGGAGATGGTTTGACAGATCTCTTAAGCTATGGAGATGGCACTCATGAATATACTTTTCTTTCTAGAGGAGATGGTACTTTTGAGGAAGTAAGTGCAGGACAATTGATCCAGTCAAACAGGTCTTTCCTCACCGGTGATTTTAATGGAGATGGTTTGACAGATCTCTTA
>JBCCCO010000174.1:0-3109 GCA_039033475.1 Pseudomonadota bacterium
ATTGAATTCAATTGCAGATTATCTCTTATCTTTTTTTTGTCACGTGAGTTTTTTGCAAAGATCTTATTGAGTGAAGTGAATATTATCTTATTAGCATTAAACTTTTAAATTGGCGAAACACCCCTTCTTAGCAGAAGTGGTTGATAACCCAATCAGCATTATTCGTATTGATTTTAAATAGATCTCATCTTGCAACAAAATAATGGATATCTGGTCATCATTATAAGAAATGACCAGAAGTTTTTCTTTTATTCAAGTTAAATTTTAAGCTGACTGTTTAAACCATTCAGGAAATGGGTCACGTTTGTTTATAAAGCTTTCTGGTGATGAGATATAGTCTTTTACAAGACACTCATCCAGCCTTTTGCGCATATCTGCTTCATCCATTTGATCTTTCAAACCAATGAAAACAATTTGTTGCCTTCGGTCACCATAATCTTCTGTCCAATATTCGCTAATAGCCTTTTCAAAAGCGTCCCCTTCTGGCCAATGGTCTTTCGGTATTGATACCCACCAGCGACCAATGCCTTGGTGCTTAACAAACGCTCCTGCTTGGGAAACTTCTCCGACAAAGTCCGGGCGGCTGGCAATCCAGAAAAAACCTTTCGCGCGGACAATGCCTGGCCAGGATTGATCAAAAAATGCGTATATTTTTTCTGGGTCAAATGGCTCGCGGGCTCGGTAAACAAAACTGGTAATGCCATATTCGTCCGTTTCAGGAACATGGTCTTTGAAATTGTATAGTTCTTGTGCCCACAAAGGATGATCCTGCGCTTCCTCCAGATCAAAGAGATTTGTGTCCATTACCTCATCAAGGTCTACTTTGGAAAGTGTAGTTTCAATAATCTTCGCCTTGGCGTTAAGGCCTTTGATGATGGATATAACTATTTTCAGTTCTTCTTTTGATATGAGATCAATTTTATTCAGAATAATAACATTGGCAAACTCAATTTGATCGACCAGCAAATCAACAAGTGTGCGTTCATCGTCTTCACCGAGACTTTCACCTTTATCTTGAAGGAAGTCTGTTGAATTGTAGTTTTTGATGAGGTTGGCAGCATCCACAACCGTGACCATGGTGTCGAGCTGAGATACATCTGAAAGGCTATCTCCATCTTCATCGCGAAAATCAAATGTGGTGGCAACCGGTAAGGGTTCAGAAATGCCTGTGCTTTCGATTAGCAAATAATCAAACTTTCCTTCAGATGCCAATTCACTTACTTGTTTTAAGAGATCCTCGCGCAATGTGCAGCAGATGCATCCATTGGTCATCTCAACAAGCTTCTCTTCTGTTCTAGAGAGGTCCGCGCCGCCGCGCTCAACCAAATCCGCATCGATATTTACCTCACTCATATCATTGACAATTACAGCAACTTTTCGACCTTCGCGATTATTCAGAATATGATTGAGCAGGGTTGTTTTTCCAGCTCCTAGAAATCCAGATAAAACCGTAACGGGAAGTTTTTTTGTGGCAGTTTCAAGCATTTTATGTATCACTCATTCAAATACGTTATGTTATGTTATAATATAACATATATATAGCCTCATTTAAAAAATAAAACCCGTTATTAAAAGAAAAGAAAGAATTGTCCCCATGACAATTTTCAAGCCAGAACATCTCAAAGACGTCTCGAAATTTTCTAAAAGTGCGGATCAGTTAGCTATCTTTCAGCGGCAAGCGCCGCAAGGGGCTGATGCGTTTATGCAAAAGCTCATGCAGATATCTCTTGGTATTGCCGGGAAAGTTCATAAGAAAAACGCTTTACAAGACGTTCAGAATATAGTGCACGACCAGATTCCAGAAACACTTCAAGTTGATCCATTTTATGAGAGATGGATCACTGATATGTCTGAAGTTTGCACGATTTTCTGTGAAACGCTCGGATGTGATGCCATTTGTTTTTGGCTAGGTTCTGAGCGAGGGTGCAATCGCTATCATATAGATAATGTGCCAATGCGTTTGCTTGTCACTTATGCAGGACGAGGCACAGAGTGGCTACCAGAAAAAGCAGCTGATCGTAGTGCTTTTGCGAATGGTGCACCAAATGAGCAAATTCTCATAGATCCATCTTCCATTCAATTTATGAACACCTGGGATATCGCTGTTTTTCGGGGTGGACCGGAGGGAGTGCTTCATCGCACACCAGATGCCGCTTTAAACCAACCGTCCCTTCTCATGCGTTTAGATCCTGTTGCTTTTTGGGATAATATTCTGAGTAAGAAATATGTAAATCAGTCTTGAGGACAGGAAAATGCTTCATTGTTGATAAACAATGTGATGATTACAACAATAATTGAAGCATATCTTGCAATGTTATAACATTATTTGAATTCACAGTAAGAGGAGATACTCCATGTCCTACCCATCTATTCATCATCATCTTGAAAAGCTTGGAGCAACTATCGATAACGCGTCGGACAGTCAATTACGTCAGGCCTTCATCAGTGCGTTTCATACAGATTTACCGCGCGGGTTTGCCAAGATGAGCGAGCTGGTCAACAAGATGCGTGACAGGAAGGATCGTGCTATGTTGACGCTTGATCCAAACTCTGAGGAAGGTAAGCAATTCGCCCGCCTTATGGCTCCTGACATTCCCCGGAATGTTCTTGAGGATCATTTTGATTGTGCCTTTGGCTTCTATAATTGCTGTAAAGGCGTGGCTGCACCAAAGCGCCAAGACCTAAGAATGACTTTAAAAGAACAGATTGACGCCCAGCATCCAAGTTTTGTTGACTGCTAATGGCAACGGAGGCTTACTAAAATTACTGTGCAGTTTTTGCGGGCTATTCTGGCACACATGGGAAGCAAGGCGATACGCAGCATCGGAATTGTCTGCGTTAAGACTGCTATCGGTCTGCGTAATCTCATCTATAATATGCAAAGGTATGTATGTCTGAGAGAAGGAAAACACATCTGAAAACTAAATGCGTACCTGAAGCCGAGATGCTATAGCAGATCACGTTTTAATTTTCTTCATATTGTGAATTTGCATATTGATATTTTCTCCGATGTCAGAGATTGTCTTCTTTGCTTTTTTAATAGCGTTTTTAAGATTTGCCCATGCTTTTTCAATTGGGTTTAGGTCAGGTGAATAAGGTGGCAATTTGA
>JBCCCO010000175.1:0-3052 GCA_039033475.1 Pseudomonadota bacterium
AAATCTTGATGTTAGCGAAAATAGGGTATGGCTAAACACGGCGGATATTATTGCCAACGACAATCTGGAGTTTAACCAAGAAACCGGCGAACTCACCATAATATCAGACACAGAAGCTTTGCTTTCCACTGATGAGACCGCATCTTTAGAGCTCAAGACCGATGATACAACAGGAGAGCAAAGCCTTGTTGTGACCCGCTCTGGCGCCCCGGAAACGCCTTTGTTTGAGTTTGCGTACAGCTCAGACAATACCGTGACTATGGAGACATTGTTCGGTGATCAAGGCACAATCCATGGCCCTCACAAAAGAATTCTAAAGCCGGGTGAAAGCTTTGGACCTGACACCTCTTTAAATGCCTCAAATGAGACAGACGATATTTACTTGCGTGCGATCCAGTTGGATACCCATGATGAAGATGGCAATGCTATTACAGAATACCGTATGTTCATGATTAGTGAGACCACGGGGCAGGTTTTTGACCGCACAGACCGGTTTTTAACCGATGATTTTGATCGGTCGACGGGTGAGTTATCGATTGCTGCGGATGCAAAGTATCAGTACAAACTCTCACCTTCAAACGGAGGGGTTATTGCCGAGAAATATGTCTCCATCAAAGATGCCTATTTCGGGGAGCGCAATATTGTCGGCTCAAGCTTGGATGGAGGAGAGCTGACCGAAGATCAGCTGCTTGCAGATGATACCCATCGCTATTTTTTCGGTGCGATACAACGAGACGATGAGACGCCAGATGATGCCACAGATGACGTGTATGATTTTGTTTTACTTGATCATAACACTGGCCAGCATGTTGCGGTTGATAGCGGTGGCCATGACTTTTTCGATGCATCCACGGGTAAGATTACTTTAGCCTCCGGGCAAAGACTTGAGATTGATACGAGCGGTCAACTTAAACTGCTGGAGGGCTCTTCAGAAGAGATCCTGGGCGATATTACAGACTACAGCGCAGCAGCTGCCGCCACACTTTTTACGAAATGGGCTTCTGGCACAGCGGCTTTTATATTCAAAGCAATTGTTGAGCTCACATCCGATGATCTTAGCGATACGGATAATGATGAGCAAATGGTCGCCGAAATTCTCACAGAAATGACCAGATTATCTTCAGACACGTCGGCCGAAGATCTTATTGCCAATATGACATTCCGTAACAGCGGCCGTGTTCTCACCGAACTTGTCAACGGTGATGGAGAGGCCGATGATCTGGCAGCCGCGCAGGAGACTATCAAAGAGCTCAGCCCCTCTGATGCAGCAGACCGTTTAGAGATGATGGATAACGATTATATCATCAAGATTTTGAAAGATTTTGATGTCGCAACCATCAGCAATATTTACATGCAGATGTCGTCGGGAAATCAAGCCATTGCGGAATTGATTGAGACCGAGCGCTCATCTCCATCTGACGCACCGTCCGAGCAACCGGCTTAC
Organism: Pseudomonadota bacterium; assembly: GCA_039033475.1. Classification (GTDB taxonomy): domain Bacteria; phylum Pseudomonadota; class Alphaproteobacteria; order Rhizobiales; family CBDHHC01; genus JBCCCO01. Next base: position 1,445 of record JBCCCO010000175.1, read on the forward strand.
ACCTACGCCAGCACACCTGATATTGGCCTTGTTCCCGATGGAGAGACACATTCAGAAAAGATTGCGATCCAATTGCCTGATGGCACATGGTCTTATGGGACAGGTGAGGAAATTACGATCACCAAAACGAATCCAGATACAGGGGGAGAGTATGATATAGAGCAACCGGTTCTTGTAGCCAATGTCAAAGGGATTGATGGATTTTTAACAGAAGGGCTGCGACGGATTGTTCCTATTGAAACCGAACGCGGCCTTAACTATATGCTTGTTCATTCAAACGGCGATCTTATACCTGAGATCATTGTCGTCCCACCGAGCGACCTAACAGATGCAACCGCAAGCTGGCTCGCCCTCGCTGCGCAAGATGGCGACGTGACCGCCGAGACCACTGAAATCCTGACTGAGCCGTTGGTTGATGATACTCTTTATATCCGACTTTATGAGAATGTGGGAGAGCTTGGGGACCCTGAAGAGGTGTTTAACGCAAGGCGGTTGGCGACGACTGTGGTTGATCAATGGGGACCTGAAGCAGCTCTTGAGGAGTTTGTGTCGCAAGAAGCGCCGAATGTCCTTACCCTTCTTAGAAATTTTTTGGCAGGAATGGATGAAACACAACCCCAATCAGCGGATGATATTAAGCACCTTATGGATTTGTTCAATAAATTTAATATTGAACAAGGTACAAGTCTCAAATATAGAGAGAAAGTCAAAATAGGACATATTTTTACAAAACATGTAACCGATAACAACTTGGATTTTAAGGAAGAAATCAAAACATATCAAATCGCATGGCAGTTTCTTGCATTTAATGTAAAACCCGATATGCGTAGAGGAATTTCTGCTCCTGCGCCTATCCAAAAAATAATGCAAAAAATAAGACGGGATATAATTTCACAATTAAGAAGCACTCCAGGTGCAGATCCTGCTTATACAGTTCTTGATGATCTTAAAGAATGGGATGAGTTAAGTGCGCAAGCAAAAAGTGTGCAAGTTAACATAATTCAAGTAATCATAAAAGATTATATTGTTCCTATTATGTCAAAGGCTTACGATGTACCTACACCTAATGTTGAATTTGTTCAGTTTACTGGTGATTCACAATCCACTGAGGCAGCCTATACTCTTGGTGAAAATAACCTTATGATCTCACAGCAATTTCTAAAATCTGCATCAGTCGTAGATGTTATCAGTCTTATATCGCATGAGTTTGTGCATGCATGGCAAGATAAAAATTTTAAAGCACACCCAATTGAATCTTTTGACTACAATGCTTTTCCTGCAGGCATCTTAAAAGACCATGCTGTATTAATAAATTTTTCATTTAAACATTCTGATTTTATAAGGCTTAAAGTTGAGAATAGTATGTATGGGTTTTCATGGCATGAATTACAAGCTTATGATATGCAATTGAACATGGGCCAGATAATGCAGAAAGAACTAGGTAAGTTTTAGAGATTTCATGCTCTCCGCTGGACGGTGTTTGTAACCTACGGCATTCACACAAATGATTCCCTTTTCCTTAGAATTGTGATTCACTGACATTTTCTGGAAATAATCACGATTAGGAGGGGGCATTGGATTTTTATTTACCAGATACGCGCCTGTGCT
>JBCCCO010000176.1:0-2887 GCA_039033475.1 Pseudomonadota bacterium
ATTATACTCCAGAAAAAAAGGTTCCGCCCCTGCGTGTCGACCTTTTTTTCTGGAGTATAATGATGATAGCAAAAAACGGACTAAAAGTCCTACTTACCGACTAAAAGTCGGTGGTTTTAACCTGTAACTTGGAAAATAAAACGTGGACGGATGAGACAAAATGTAAGTTTTTTTCGCAAAAAATAATAATCGCCAATAACAGGCAATCAATTTCAGAAAATTTAGTCGATTTAATCTCTGCTTTTAAGTGAGCGGCGGACACTATGGCTTTGTCTTTTTTTTACAGAAAAAATTTAGATTTCATAGTGTGACTTACTGCTTTCTTAATATGCATTTTTGGTTTTTTAATTTTTTATTGAGATGTAATAAGGATTGAAAATGTTAAATAGTGTAACTGGCGCTAGCACAACAAATAATTATAACAGCCAGAGCTCTGGAACATCACAAAACGCGCAAGCAGCATGGTCAGGAGCTGTGGCTACGGCAGCATCGTCTTCTCCAGGTGGCATATTCTTAGGTGCTATCAAAACCAGTGAATTCTTCCGCATTGGCGATACTCTGACTTCTAAGAATGGTTTGTTCACAGCCGAGCTGCTGCATGATGGAACCCTAACAGTTAGAAACACATCTGATGGTAGCTTAATCTCTTCACACAATTTTGGAGATGGTGATGACAGTCACATCGTTTCGCATATGGCGCTTGATCGTGATGGGAACTTTATAGCTTACAGAACTGCAACAAGCGGCATACCCGGAACAGATGTTTATCTTCCGTTGGGCTCGACAGAAACATCTGGAGAGTATGTTGACCGCAGTACTTTTGAAGTCCGCCTAGAAGATGACGGCACCTTACGCGTTATTGATGCGCTCTATGATCCTGAACAAGGGTTATCTGATTTATGGCGCTCTGATGTTACTGGAAGTTGGGTCAGGGATGCGGATGATCCTCTTTCTTTGAGAACCGGAATAGGAGACAGCGTTTTCCAACAGATAGATGGTACGGGTGTGTTTGATAGTAACATGGTGCTGCATAGCGATAATCATTGGGGCATCTTATTGGAAGATGGCCGCCTCGTTAGTTATGATATTGTTAATGACGAAGTCACGTCATATATCGATACTGGTGTTGCCAATGGCGTTTTAATGTTTTCTGAGGATGGCCGTTTAGGTATTTATACTCCTGGGGCGTCAACGCCTAGCTGGAGTGCTGGCACAGAAGGCGGCGCTGATGTGAAGCTGAACACGCTCGAATTACGCCTTAATGAAAGCGGTATTTTTGAGTTTGTTGATACATTTTATGAAACTACAGAGCCAGAAAAAGCGGTCCTTTGGACATCTGACGGTAGCGTCCCGACACGCCAAGCTGAACCTATATATCATATCAAAGTAGGGCAAGTGCTCACGAGTGGGTCTGAAATATTCTCCCCAAACGAATTACGCAAAATGGTTTTTGAAGAAGATGGGACTCTTCAACAATACACTCGAAGTAATGTGGATAGCGATTGGGATATTGATGTTGATGCTTTTGATATTCCTGAAGCTGAAACACTCAGCATTGATGCTTCAGGCGCTCTGGTTGCTTATGATATTGCCGGAGATGAAGTCTGGCGCACTGGCGGTACTTCCCGATATGGCAGCTTCAGAGATGACTATATTCTAGAGCTCTCTGACGGGGGAGTTCTAGAATTTGCTATCGATAATGCGATTGATGGCCACATTGCGCTTTGGCAACTTAAGCCGGATAGTTCAGAAAAAACACTGCGGCAAACTCCATTGCTTGACCGTATTGCCTCTGGCCAAGCTCTGACACAAGGCCAAGAATTGATATCTGATGATCGGCAAAGCAAAGCTTTGATAGATTCTGATAACATGCTCAAAGTCTTCCGTTTGCAAGATGGAGCTGATGGCAGCGACGCTTCTGATTGGGAAGAGTATTGGAGTTTACAGCTTGATGCCAGCACTACTGCGCAAACCCAAGCAGGAACTTATTTAAGTGTTGAAGCCACTGGCGATGTGGCTCTGAACAACATGATTGATAAAGCGTTGTGGAGTTCTGGTTCTGGCGATTCTGGCCTTCATGGAGCTTATGTTTTGGTTTTAATGAATGAGTCCAAACTTGGCTTGTTTGATAAATCTGATGCTGATGCAAAAATATGGGATGATCCGATATGGGTCTCTGGTGAGCAAGGCACGACCGATGCCGGAACAGTTGTACGCATGGCAACAGATGTTGATCCTTTCATAGATCCTCCTGCGCCGACCGATCGCATCACTGATGGTGCATTGCGCATTGGAGAAGAGATAGTCTCTTCTAATCAGTTACACAAATTGGTGTTTGAGGATGATGGCAATTTGTATCAGTATGAACGCAGCGATGCTTCTTCTGACTGGGGCGCTGGCACTGCTGCGACCGACCTCGCAGAAGGGACTGACCGGTCGTTTAAAGTCATGCGTGATGGTACTGCTGGCATATATGACAACTCCGGACATGCGTTGTGGGAAATTGGGAATTATCGCGTTGACCCAATCAACGGTGAGCGGGTTCCAGGAATTGACCGCAAGTGGGAATTTGTTATCAGCGACAGCGGTGACCTGAAACTGATTGATATTGAAAACAGAAACCATGACTATTTCCCAGGCGTTGACGTTGAAACTGGCGTGATATGGTACCGACACACAACTGGAGCAACCTCCGGCCAACCCGGAGATGCACATCTGGCGCAGCCTATTTTAGGTGACAGTTTGGTCAGTGCAGGAGGTGTTGCAGATTACTATGGATATCACAATGGTGTCGAACCAGAGCAATTGCTTACTTCGAAGAATGGTCAATATCAGTTGAGTATTGATACCTCTGGAGATGGTGAAGGTCGCTTAACTTTATACAAAT
>JBCCCO010000177.1:0-2789 GCA_039033475.1 Pseudomonadota bacterium
AACACGATAATTTCATCTGAGTTAAGAGTATAACACCCTGTTTTGTGAGCTTTATTGAACAAAGCGTTCTGTTTATGACTTATGTGAGATGCAAATTTGCCGTTAATATAAAGCGCAGTTTGAGATCGGCAGATGCGATCATCTTGCAGAGCGGCAACAGGTTTTAACAATTTTACATGTTGCTTTACAGTCGTATCGTGTGAGAATTTGAGATATCTCAGATCAAACCGTATCACCACCCAACTTCCCTTTTTGAAATTTTCTTGCGAGGTCTTGTAAAAGCCAATGGGTGCACTGGGTGTAAAATTATAAAAGATGTGAGTTTGACTTTTGATATCCGTAGGTGCGTAGATAGCGATACCTGCCAAACAGGTAAGCACACAATAAACGCACTTGATCATTTGTTAGGACAGTGCTTTTCTGACCACTCGTACACATCGTTGATATGATATACAACAACGTGACCATGCTTGCGGTATTTCGGGCCAAATCCTATGCTACGATAATTGGCCAACGTTCCGGCTGACAAACGTAACAATTCAGCAGCTTCAGATGTCTTTAAAAAAGTTTCAGTGTAAGTGTCTTTCATTATGCCCTCTCTTTTTTGATGTTTGCTTTTGCCTGCATTATCGTGTGAAGCAACATCTCCGCATCTTTCTCATTAAAAGTCTTAGCTTGGTACATTCTTGCGCTTTGCAAGGCCTTCTCAAAATAGAATGCCGCGTTTTTTCCTGATTTCAAAGCGATATAAACTTGCGCAATCCGATAATGAGATACACAAACATCGCGCTGTGTTTCTGGTGTTCTAGAATGGATGCTTAGTTTTTTGCGAATAGCCAAGGACATTTTATGGGCTTTCAAGGACAATTCTATTTTGTCCATGCGAAAAGCCAAAGCCCCTACGTTATTCCAGATCATAGCAAGATTTTGCAAAGCATCAGGGTTGGGCTGTTCTTGAGCGATACGTTTATAGAAGCTCAAAGCTTTTAAGTATGCCTGTGCGGCTGCAACACGGTCCTCTTCTAACAATGCGATCAACGCATTGATATCACATGAAAATGCTTCGATTTTTATACTCTTGAAGCTGATATTTTGTTTATGCGTAAGATGCTGGTGCAATACATCAGAACCCTGTTTTAATATGGACAATGCCGCTGTCTTCTTCTGCTGATACAAATGCACTTTAGCGAGGCACATATACGCCATTGCCAAATCCAAGATGGCATCAGAACTGTTATCACAAGCATGCAGATCTTCAAAAATACGTACCGCTCTTTGATGCAGCGCTTTTGCCTGTGTTATGTCCTGAGATATCAATTTGACATACGCACATTTTTGCAAAGCTATGGCATAGTTTCTTTTGGTCGCTGGGCAAGGATGATCCATATGTAACTGATTGGTCATGTTCATGCATATGGCGTTTATAAAATCGGCATCTTTAAGACATCCGAGCTCTAACACAACACTTGCAATTTTGCTTAATGACACTACAAAATCTGCTTGCGTTTTTACACTCATATGCTGATGGATGTTATAATGCGCTATATCCAAGCATGCCTTGTAGCTGTATAACGCCTGATACAAGTCTCCCACAGTAAACGCCTTATCCCCCGCCTGGTTTTCAGAGTATAGTTGACTTTGCGACGAGCAGGATAAGGTTTTAGCTGTCTTGGTTTTCATCATCACCGCCTATTATGTTTTGTTAAAACAGGTGGCATACGTTTGGGCTGTAAAGTAAGAGATTATTTGACCCACCAGTTGAAAAAACACCCTAGTGTTTGCTCTTATCGAAACACTTTTGAAAGTTCAATGGCATCTGGATCAAGAGTGTCAAAAAGGATAGGACCGACTTTGGTATCGAGAGCAGTGTTTGCGTTTATCGCTTTTTCTGCTGTGGTATGGCGCGATGGATTTGGATATAGAAGCACACCTATCATCAAGATTTGTGCAAACGCCATCACGATAAAGAAACTGCTTAATCCAAATGCCAATGTAATAATAGAAACAATCAAAGAGCCTATCAGCGATCCCACGGCATAAGACATCAGCAAAGTACCTGCAACGCGAACCCTGTCTTTTGGCGTAAGTGTTTTGTTTGCTTCTGCAACAGATAGAGAATAGAGAGGCCAATTTGCAGCTCCAAACAGGCTCCCTAAAACCAGTAATGCTGATAAGCTTAAATTCAACTCAAAGCTTATCCAAATACAACAAAAAATACCGATTATGCATAACAAAGTGGCGGTTGGCAGAAAGCCAAATCGCTGCGCCAATGTCCCCGCAGGAATTTGTGCGAATGCAGCGCCACATACTATGCTGCTCATGAACCAGGCAGAGGCGGATAAGCCAAACCCACGGTCCAGTAAAAATAAGCTGCTATATGTCCAATAGGGACCATTAATTATACCTGCGGTAAAACACCCCATCAAAGGTATGGCAATACGCGCTAAGAATGTGATACTTTTCAACTGATGGTGTGGCAAAACCTCTGGTACCGGAGACTTCGTTATGCCAACACAAACAATACTAAAGACAAAGCATAAGGCGACATAACAAAACCCTTCAAATGACCCAATCTCTATGAACTGAATCAGCATCTGCCCAAAGGCACTCATCCCAATCAATATCATTATATAGCACGTGACCGTTAAAATGCGTGCTTTGGGGTGCGTCAAATCATTGAGCCAGCTTTCCAAACACATTCTCATCCCCGAAATGCCGATCCCACATAAAAAGCGGAGCAGCGCCCAGAATAGCTCATCAATGTAAATGGCATGGAGCATGGGAGTGCT
>JBCCCO010000178.1:0-2730 GCA_039033475.1 Pseudomonadota bacterium
CCAGTACTTTTGGTATCACCCCATACAATCTTATTACTTTTGTTATCCACTAACACAAGTTGGCCGCTACTGCTTTTCCTTAAGACAAGACTGATATCTGCTTTTTGATTCATCTCTCCATATGAACCATATGCGTTCTGTTTTGTGTTGATCTGTTGATATGGTGTATATATGTCTGCTTGAGAGCTCTTTACAAACAATAGTGCATTTAGAACGCTTCCTGCTGATTGAGGAGCAATAGTCAATAGAGCATGCGTTAATTCTACTGTAGCCTCAGGCGTTATATATTCCAAATTACTATCTAAATAAATATCTTCTAATCCTGGTAAAAGCGTGCCTAACCTATCAAGATATTGCGTATTGTCCCCTGCTAACACATCATACAACATAATTGCTTCGACATTAGGAACAACAAACGATAAGTTTTGCTGATAATAACCTTCCTGAATATAATAATCAGTCACACCCTCAAGGTTCTCAAATGCGTTTAGCAATTCTGGATTAGCCAACATGAGCGAAACCGGATCAAAAGTAATTCCTCTTGCTGCGCCATGCTTCAAAAAATCATGCATAACCGAGACAAGTTTTTTGTCTAAACTGTCTCCATAAGTCATTATAAGATCTTGATGACTTGCGACATAAAGCTTAAGAAAGGGGCGCAATTGCACGGCTGCGCTAATTTCTTCTAAAGTATATCCCTCCACCGCATAAATTTCGTTTCCGGCATTATCTCTAATATTGACAGTAAACCCACTTTTATATGCTGGCGGACCTCCCACAGCGCTTAGATCAAGGTGTTGCTGCACACGATCAAGTTGACCATCACCATTGATATCAAGAAGATAATTAACACCTAGAGATGCATAATCCTGAGTAAAGACGGTATTATATTGCTGCAATTGATTAGACTGATGCTGTTGCAAATATACATAAGCATCTTCCGCGTCTTCACCTTCTAGAGCGCCCTGTCCGCCATAATTATTTGAAAATTCTAAATACTGCTCTTTCGTAATTTCAACTGTAATAGGTTTTACAGAATATTTTCCCCCATTACTTTCGTCATCGGGTTGAAGCTTACCTACTGTTGTAACCCCCTCTATTATAGGAGCAAATTCCGCATTAAATTCTATGAAATAACTCTCAGCTACTTCTTCGTGATCATGAGAAATTTTTTCAATAGGGCCCTGTTTAACTGCAGATGAATAATTTCCTATATCCTCTGACTCTTTTTTAACATCTAGAGATTTCTCGTTAGAACTCTGAGAGATAGGGACTGTTTTCAGGGAAAAATCTAATTTTTTAGCCTTAAGCGATGTGTCATCCCCATTGACTGTATAGTTGTAATCAAGCTCTTGCCTATCCAGTTCTATTAACTCATGAGTTCCATCATTTGTCACATCGAAATTATTAGAAACCGTAAATGTTTCAGGCTGTCCAATAAAGTAGCCAACAGTACGCGTCATCTCGGCTGAGAATTCCACCAAAGGCGCACTAAGTGACCGAAAGTCATTATCTGAAGAACTGATAATTGTATCGGCAAGTTGCCTACCTGCTGTTGTTATAGTGTCTGTGTCATCGGTTAAATTTGCAGTACGCAACGTTTCTGTTGCATCTTTTACTGTACTGACATCTTTCAATAACTGAACAGCATTAGTCTCAAACTCATTTTTTTTGGGATACTGCACTTCTTTCTTAATATACTTCGCAATATCAGTTTTCAGCTTATCTTCTGTCTCTTGCTTTTTCTCCTCATTAGCCGTTTTTATGGTTATATCTACAGCAAGAATATCTTCAAAAGTATCTGGCTCCTCAATATTGTCTTCTACAATATTTGTGGGATTTACTTCTTCAAAACGAGCCCCCCGAACACTCTCTTCTGCTAGGGTTGCCAAACCGATAAAAGTTTTCTCAGAATTATTGGCACCTCGCGTAACAGATGCTATAGGGTTTTCCGCCGTTGCAATGATGTCGACACCACCATCATTATCTCTGATCATACCGATGTCATCGCCAACATCAATCAGCTGGTCATTAGCTTTTAGTGGAACTTCAGAGCCATCTTCACGCTTGAGCGCTGACACATCCCCTTCTGCATTGGTGAACATGCCTGTAATTGGCTGTTTAACTTCTGCTGTTAATAGATTATTTGACTTTTTTTGCTCACCTGTTGCCGAAATCTCAGGCATAGTATCATCTTCAGCATCTGGAGCTTCTACATTGCCAAGAACAACATCAGTCATGAGCTTTGTCTTGGTGGTCAGGGTAAGCTCATTAATATTGGAAATATCATCAGAGAAAACATCTGCATCTCCATTTAAGCCCCATTCAGCCGCTATTTTTTCCGCATCTGATTGATCCGTAACCGAAGCCTCAATCCAGAATACCTTCTGCCCCATCTGAAGGCCGTATTGCTCATCGCCATCAGATAAAACTCTGACCACCAATTCACCTTGCTGAATTTTGGAATCTACAGCTTTTGAATTAAAGTATTTTCCCAGTCTTACAGCTTTGTTTTTTGGAACAATAGCATTTTCAGGCGTGTTTTTGGACAACAGACCATCATCGACAAGCTCAGCAACACTTGCATGTAAATCATCAGTTGATGATGCACCTTTTTTATTTTCTAAACTGAAAACATCTATGGAGTTATCTGATTCACTATGAATTTCATTGGATGATGTTGGCCCTTTAAATGCATCTATTAATGAACTCATAATCAAGATCTCTTAA
>JBCCCO010000179.1:0-2485 GCA_039033475.1 Pseudomonadota bacterium
ATTGGGCAACCCACAATTACAGCTCAATCTCCTATGCAGATGATAAAAATCAATATTCATAATGCTCAACAAAAGCAACTTTTTAATCAACTTGAGAAGTTCGCTGATAAAAATGCTTTTGCGATTCGTATCGCTCAAACAGCTCCAACAGGAAAAAACTTTTCAATCCAAATGTGGCGTCATGATATTAAAATTATTGGTGCCAACCCTTTTGAAGCTAATGCATTTCAATTAGGAGTGTTCACAACAACAGTCGGAGTTCCTGAAAATATACATTATATTGATAATCTGATAAAAGACTTTAGATCTCACATTGAGCAAATTAAAAACTCAAAGTTCATAATCGAAAAGAAAAAATAACCACGGGCTGGAGGATGTCTGCCGCCGCTGCTGTGATTGCCAAGGGCAGCTGCGGCCAAGGAGCGTTTCAGGCAGGGCTGGCACATTTGTTTAATGGGGAACGTCTTCTAAGAAGGCTCACATCTCAACTTGGTACAACAGCTGCACGAAATGCAATTAATACGGCAAGACAGTCTGCTGTCAAAAAAGCATGGGAAATGGAGAGACTACTCGTTAAGAATGACCTAAGCGGATAAACAGGCGGTGATGTTGCTCAAACACGTCCTTCACATTCATCGCAAGTGCGGCTGAAATCCGAGCAAAGCTATACGTCATTAAAAACAGCGGATTAAAACTACGCCATTTGTAGTATACCCAAATTTTTAAGGTCGGTACCTATTTTACAATACACGTAAGATTAATCCCCACCTTTGAATCGGACACCTGGTTTATCGCTGTTGTAAAACTCTAAGCCTGCTTTTTCAAACGCCTCATAAAGATCTCTCCGCACGCGATCAGTGATATTTATATTGTTTTCAATATTTTGAATGCTACGTTTTGAAACCCCAGACTTTTCGACTAAATCATCCTGCCTCCAGTCAATCAATCCGCGTGCTGCGCGCACATGTGCTCCGGTCAAATTTTTATAATCAAAGCTCATAATGTTCTTGATTTAAATGGCATATATGCGCTATAAGCGCATATATGCATTATAAGATGCTAAATGCTAATTATTTTATACATACAAATCAGCACATTAGCATTTTGCAAAGGCTCCAGGAAGATAAAATATAAGGATTATGCACATGGATGAACGTATGAAACGTGTCATTACTGTCTCAAAGGATCGAGAGATAGACTTACAAGCCTTCGGAGATGCAGCCTCTTTAATGTTTCAACATCAAGCCGCTTATGTAAATGTCATTGAACGTTTGAAAGAAGAAGGAATCCCTTATCTAGACCGTTATCTTGATATTGGCAAGCTCTCAGATCACCAAGGTCATTGGTATTATAAAGAACTTCCTGAGCCAACATAATTTGTCATATTCTCCTTGGAGAGCAATACGCTTTTGATATGGGCTTTGCCCTCACGCAAACAACACAAATAAACCTGACCGAGGCTCCGCACTTTGTCTGATATAGTAGAGCGAGCCCGTTTTCATGGGTTGCAATTTCTTCATGTTCTTTAACTGCGTTTCTAGGCCAGCCCCCCAACAAACCCGCTATGACTATTGTCATGATAGATAGACAAACGCACCTTTCCAGAGCATCCCCATGAACGACAACGCTCACGCTCTTCAACTTCACTTAATTTAAGAGAGAATAAATCCTGTTTCTCCTGTAGATCAGCAGCATCATAATGATGCACATGACCACAAGACTTGCACGTCATTTCCAGAACTTGTTCGGGATCTAAATCCCTGATCTGAATTTCATCTTTCCAGGACATTACCAAAAATCCTCCGCGCGCGGGATGCGCGTATAACTGATTTTACCGCCGACATGACCACCTTTGGGCGGGTTCCATAAACCATATGAGATAACTGTTTTGCTATATTTGCGATTAAGCTTATCTATTGCCTTGGTAAGGATATCAGCTTTGCGGCGTTCTTGATCGTCATTCAAAAGCATATCAAGTTGACGATATTCCGCAGGACTTAAATCATAGAGCATGACATGAACCTTATACACCGTGATATTTGCAGAAAGTTCATCTTTAACTTGCTGCCACAGTGTCCGCAGCCCCGCTAAAATCGCCTGATCGTCATTCACAATCGGGAGGCTTAGTTTGCGCCCCCATGAGCCTTTCCAGACCGATAAGCTAATCCATAAACCGGAACAATAAAATTTCTCACGCCGTAATCGCCGCGCAGCTTTCATCAAAAGCAAACGTGCAATTTTATAAACTTCGGGGAGTTTACGGCTTTCTGGTGGAAGAACGCGACCATGACCGAACATGCCTCGTTGTGTGGTTTCTCCCTGCACATCATAGCCGTGTAAAGCATACCAGAGACGTTCGCCTGTAACATTATTCCAAATCTTGCGCATATGTTTGGGGGAGAGCTTTAAAAGCTGTTCCATCGTATGAATACGGCAGTGCCATAGGCGCATTTCCATGCGCTTGCCAATGCCCGGGATATCTTCA
>JBCCCO010000180.1:0-2460 GCA_039033475.1 Pseudomonadota bacterium
AGAAAACGCTCACGCAAATCAGATGAATAAGCCCGCGCCATCTTAAATACCCTCCATTGCTAATGCAATGAAACATTATTCGTATGCTTGAAACAACTTATTTTTAAAAGAGATTCAATACGATCGGAAAATGCTCTAGTTTCACTTTTGCATATGATTTGTAAAGCACTGCCCAATCCTCATCCATTCGGTCATGACAATCGTCTTCACATTCAGATGCGCAATAATCACCTTCTTCATTCCAAGCCACATATACTTCTATTTCTTTGTATTGAGTTTCATTGGTCATGCTTGTAACCTCTGCTATTTGAAGAATGGTATCTCAAAATTAAGTGAGGCCATAAAATATATACATAACATGTCACCATAATAGCCATAAGAATGCCGTGCTCTTTATAGGCTTTCTTTATTAACCGGAATGCGTTTGAGCATACAAAGCATGAGAAAGCGCATAAGCTCCATGCAATTAATGCATTAACGATGATCTCAGTCATAACTATCGTCTCCCCCGCGTCAGTGCGCATTGAGTCTCATTGGTCATGATTTAATACCTCGTTATGCAGTATATAAAAAAAGAAGCGAAACCAAAAAGCGAAGGAAAGAAAAGCACCCACATAAGTTGGCTTGAATCGGCAATACATTCAGTCATAACTATCGTTTCCCCTGTATTTCGTTAGTTAAGTTCTCTTTGGTTTCATGGGTGTGGGTTAATTATTCAATCTGCAAATCTCGTGTTTTCATCAACTTGAGAGTTGCAAGTAACTTCAATGAATTCATGTTCGAATGGCTCAATTATTACATTCACTTCACCTTTTACAGGGGCGAATGAAAGCTCGGTGCCGTGCAGGATTTGACCGTCCCAAATCCACTTTTTACTACTTTTTATAAAAGTGCATGGTGGGCAAGTTCGGATATATGCTTTTCTGCCTATAGCATTTAATTCTTTTTCTTTTGCGGATTTTGGCAAAAGCTCAAATAGCTTTGGATAATCATTTTTTAAATCTGAGATCAGTTTTGGTACATCTTCTTTTTGATACGATCTTATAATGCCACCAAAAATATCACGAGGCTCGTAATCGCATATTTTTTTTAAATTTTCAGGTGTCATCTTTTCTTCAGGCACCCAAGAACTTTTTTCGCCAATAGCTTTGGCTATAAGAAGGCTGGGCATATGATAGAACCCTTGACGCTGTTAAATTCTCAGACGTTTACAACGGTTACACCGAGTATTGCGAAAAACAAGGCGTTGAAGCTCTTAACCCTCAAACCTTCTCAGAAAAAGCCCAAAAACGCGGCCATTACAAACGCCACAAACAAGGTGGTGATGTGTATTGCCTCGGGCTGAAGCTCGGGAGGCGATAATGGACAGAGAGGAATTTGTACGCGCAAACCAGCATTCTTTGGCCATTGAGAGCGTCATGAAGCGCATGAAATCCCCAGGGCAAGTCACAGAGACTGTTGTCGGCCCCATGGTCGTAACACAGTACTTTACGCCTGGCAGCGGGGTTAAGAAAAGCGATGTTCAGAAGGTCAATGAGGATATCGCCAGAGCACTCAAGGTCGGCTCAATAAGAATTGTAGCCGTGGAAGGCAAGCAAGACATCCTGATAGAGGTTCCCCGCCTCAACAGACGCATTGTTGATCTTGGGGAATTGATGCAATCAGAAACCTACGCAGAAACTGGCGCCGAACTTCCTGTAATTTTAGGCCGGGATACTCAAGATGAGATCTGTGTGATCGACTTGTCCAGATCTATTGGAAAGCCCAAGACGGCTGGAGATGAAGTGTTTATACTGAAGCAGGCGCTCTTGAAAATGGTGTGGTGCCCTATCAAGATGATAAGGGTGAGAGCGAGTGTCCATTGATTTTGCAGTCTGCTTATGTTGACCGCGAGAATAATAGGTATGGCGAAGTACGTTCTATGATCGGTCCTCAGGATGAGATTAACGCGAGGCGGTCAGCACTATTGCATTATTCCACCGTCCGTCAAATCATCTACGAACATGGCGTTGTTGAGGATATCGATGAAGCCCGGCGCGAGCTGGCCAAACGTGATGGGGCTATAGAGATCCAAAACAGCGATGCCCGTTTAGAGATTGTGAACAATTCCATGCAAGTGCAAGGCCATGCAGAATTGTTACAAGAAGCCAAATCTGAGATTGACAATCAAGCGGCAAACAACGCCCTGCAAGGACGGGCCAGTGGATCGGCTTTGGGTCGTGCCATTATCGCCTCGCAACAAGGTGGTTTGATCGAAGTCACACCGCTGACAGATCGGCATCGGCAAAGGCTCAATCAAAATCCATTCTTTGTCGGTGATATCACTTGGATATCTTCCTGTGTTGCGGTTATAGTCTTTTCGAGTGATATCATCCCAAGGCATTTGATCCTCCATGTTCGACAAAAACACAGAGAATCATAATCCCTTGATATCACTCAATAACTTTTCGGTCAGGCACT
>JBCCCO010000181.1:0-2427 GCA_039033475.1 Pseudomonadota bacterium
AGCACTCCCATGCTCCATGCCATTTACATTGATGAGCTATTCTGGGCGCTGCTCCGCTTTTTATGTGGGATCGGCATTTCGGGGATGAGAATGTGTTTGGAAAGCTGGCTCAATGATTTGACGCACCCCAAAGCACGCATTCTAACGGTCACATGTTATATAATGATATTGATTGGGATGAGCGCCTTTGGGCAGATGCTGATCCAGTTCATAGAGATTGAATCATTTGAAGGGTTTTGTTATGTCGCCTTATGCTTCGTCTTTAGTATTGTTTGTGTTGGCATAACGAAGTCTCCGGTCCCAGAGGTGTTGCCACACCATCAGTTGAAAAGTATCACATTCTTAGCACGTATTGCCATACCTTTGATGGGATGTTTTACCGCAGGTGTAATCAATGGTCCCTATTGGACATATAGCAGCTTATTTTTACTGGATCGTGGGTTTGGTTTATCTGCATCGGCCTGGTTCATGAGCGGTATTATATGCGGTGCCGCATTTGTCCAAATACCTGTGGGCATATTGGCGCAGCGATTTGGCTTTCTGCAAACGACGACCTTGTTATGCATAATCGGAATTTTTTGTTGTATTTGGATAAGCTTTGATTTGAATTTAGGCTTATCAGCGTTATTGGTTTTAGGCTGTCTGTTTGGAGCTACAAATTGGCCTCTCTACTCTTTATCTGTTGCAGAAGCAAACAAAACACTCACCCCAAAAGATAGGGTTCGTGTTGCAGGTACTTTGCTGATGTCTTATGCCGTGGGGTCACTGACAGGCTCCTTGATCGTTTCTGTTATTACATTTGCATTTGGATTAAGTAGCTTCTTTATTGTGATGGCATGTGCACAAATCTTGATGATAGGTGTGGTGCTATATCCAAATCCATCGCGTCAGACCGCAGCAGAAAAAGCAATGGAAACAAACACCGCATTTGATAACAAAGGCGGTCCTATCTTTTTTGACACTCTTGATCCGGATACCATTGAACTTTCAAAGGCGTTTCGATAAGAGCAAACACTAGGGTGTTTTTTCAACTGGTGGGTCAAATAATCTCTTACTTTACAGCCCGAACGTATGCCACTTATTTTACCAAATAGTAGTATAGGCGGTGATGATGAAAACCAAGACAGCTAAAAGCGTATCCCATTCAGCCCAAAGCCAACTATACTCAGAAAGCCAGGCGGGGGATAAGGCGTTTGCTATGGGAGACTTGTATCAGGCGTTATACAGCTACAAGGCATGCTTGGATATAGCGCATTATAACATCCATCAGCATGTGAGCTTACAAACGCAAGCAGACTTTGTGGTGTCGTTGAGCAAAATTGCAAGTGTTGCATTTGAGCTCGGATATCTTAAAGATGCCGAGTTTATGAATGCCATATGCATGAACATGACCAATCAGTTACATATGGATCATCCTTGCCCAGCGACCAAAAGAAACTATGCCATTGCTTTGCAAAAATGTGCGTATGTCAAATTGATATCTCAGGACATAACACAGGCAAAAGCGCTGCATCAAAGAGCGTTAAGTGTTTTTGAAGATCTGCATGCTTGTGATAACAGCTCTGATGCCATCTTGGATTTGGCAATGGCCTATATGTGCCTTGCCAAAGTGCATTTGTATCAGCAGAATAAGACAGCGGCATTGCCCATATTAAAACAGGGCTCTGATTTATTGCGCCAGCATCTTACGCATAGACAGAATATCAGCTTCAAGAGTATAAAAATCAAAGCATTATCATGTGATATCAATGCGTTGATCGCATTGTTAGAACAGGACAGTGTTGCAGCCGTACAACCTTATTTAAAAGCCTTGAATTGCTATAAACGTATCGCTCAAGAACAGCCCAACCCTGATGCTTTGCAAAATCTTGCTATGACTTGGAATAACGTAGGAGCTTTGGCTTTTCGCGTGGACAAAAAAGAATTGTCCTTGAAAGCCCATAAAATATCCTTGGCTATTCGCAAAAAACTGATCATCCATTCTAGAACACCAGAAACACAGCGCGATGTTTGTGTATCTCATTATCGGATTGCGCAAGTTTATATCGCTTTAAAATCAGGAAAAAACGCGGCATTCCATTTTGAGTGGGCCTTGAAAAGCGCAAGAATGTACCAAGCAAAAACTTTTAATCAGAAGGATGTGGAGATGCTGCTTCACACGATAATGCAGGCAAAAGCAAATATCAAAAAAGAGAGGGCATAATGAAAGACACTTATACTGAAACTTTTTTAAAGACATCTGAAGCTGCTGAATTGTTACGGTTGTCAGCCGGAACGTTGGCCAACTATCGCAGCATAGGATTTGGCCCGAAATACCGCAAGCATGGTCACGTTGTTGTATATCATATCAACGATGTGTATGAGTGGTCAGAAAAGCACTGCCCTAACAAATGATCAAGTGCGTTTATTGTGTGCTTACTTGTTTTG
>JBCCCO010000182.1:0-2369 GCA_039033475.1 Pseudomonadota bacterium
AATATTTATAAAATAAGAATTTTTAATTATATATATTTCCTCAATTCAAAAACAGCTTCAACACATCATGGACCAGGAGTGAGCCTGTAAATAAAGCAATGGTTATCGCGAGCCCCTCTAGGAGAACCAGTTGTTTATAAAAGCGGTAATCCCCGCCATTGCTACGCCATAGAGAAGCCAGCCTGCGACTTTTAGAAGGTGCTTTATCGCGTCTGTGATGAGCATGATTTCCTGGTTGCACGTATTCAGGTGTTTGATAGCTTCCTGGTGTTTCTGGGTGCGCTCCATTAAAGTTTGCAGCATATACCCGTGGTGGAGGGTTTTGTGGTTGAGGCTGTTCCAATCCATATTGGTATTGCCGTAGGGCGGTTGCGATCCGTTCATCATAGGTCCCATACATTATAAGTGTTCCTATCTACAGACGTTATGTCGTTTAACATTATTGCGCCTGACTTGCGTTATCGTCCTGCGCGTATCTTTCTTGGACCAAGATATTGATTTCCAGGTCTGACAAAGCTGTGTCTTATCTATTGTCGCGACAACTTTTGTCTCGCTTGCACAGGCGGATAAGATCAGCGGAAGTAATAGGAGTGTCAGGTATTTTATTGGCTTCATCGTCTGCTTCTTTTAAAAGTTGGTTAAATTGTTGTTCTTGAGCTATTAGGGAATCTTTGATAGCTGCTATCTTCTTGGTGTATTTGGTCTCGGCATTTTCATAGCCATGACTGCGACCTTTCATGTAAATGTATCCGCTGTATGCGGTAAGTCCGGTCAATACGATGGCGATCATGGAAAAACTGCTTAAGTTTCCCAGCACCATGCGAAAGATAAGACCGCCAAAATAGCTCATGGGGTTGCTTCCTTTGTGGTTTGTTCATTATTCAGTTTCTGAAGACCGACATAGAGCTTCAAACACACAGCCACTATGACAATGCCGGTAATGATAGGACCAACGATCCAGGCGATAGATTCAAGAGAACCCATTTCAGCTTTGAGCATATTTGCAGAGGCTAGTAGTTCTGATATGAATGCTGTGAGAACTGCGAGAGCACCAGCAGGAGTACCTACATTTTTAACGGTGTCTGTAACTGGATTAGGAGACTCTGACTCTTTGGACTCTTGTCTAGCCAGTTCTTTGGCTTGATATTCAACTGCAGCATTTGCAAGCTTGATGTGGTATCTGTTCTTATAATATGCCGGGCCGTTGTAATGCTTAGCGAAGGTTTTCCAGTCTGCATTAAGATAGGCCTGGTGCATTTTTCTATTTGATTTTATAAATTTAACAACGGCTTTGATTTGGTTGCCAACACTACGGTTCATGGCCTTTACAAACGAATGAACATCGTCATAGCCGCAAACCTCATGATTGAATCCCATGATTTGAAACAATCCCCATGAGGTTGATTTAAGTGCTGCGGTTTTATCGAGGGCAAAAGCTTTGTTAAATTCCCGGTAATTCCTTGCAAACGTATTGACAGAGAATTCATCCACAGAGCCTACACTTGCGGTAGGCCTGCCCATACTTTGCACAATAGCAGATTTTAAAACAGCCTCATCTTCTTTATTGAGAACTGACATCATAAGACTATATATGGGAATATTTTATTACATTTTTTCTGGATTTTAAAATTCTCTTGACTTTTTGTTCTTATTTTGTTCTTTTTATCGACCCTAAAAAGACCTAGAGGAATCATGAGGAAACCAAAAACAATAGAACGGCTTTATCTGGATTTTGACGGATTTTTTGCATCTATCATGCAACAAGCTAATCCTGCAATACGTGGTAAAGCTGTGGGGATCATTCCTTTTGGCGGGATTGCCAAAGAGCGCACTTCTATTATTGCCTGTTCCAAAGAAGCCAAGGCGCGGGGCTGCTCAAATATTATGAAAGTTCCCGAAGCTCTTAAAATATGTCCCGAACTTGTTTTGGTGCCACAAGAGCCGGATTTGTTTCGCAGAGCCCATAATGCGCTTTTAAGTGAAATTTCTGCTGTGATCCGGATTGACGCCATTAAATCAATTGATGAATTGACATGCAGACTTGATGAAAGGGACCGTCAAGATCCGGAAGGATTGGCCGCAAAGATTAAAGATCGAATTGCTCAGTATGTTGGCCCTTATATTACATGCTCAATTGGCTTTGCAGCCAATCGTCAACTTGCCAAAATTGCAGGCAAACAAAACAAACCGGATGGTCTGACGATCTGGCATCCTGATATGATGCCGTTTCCTCTTCTTCCCTTATCGTTTGAAGATATCCCGGGCATTGGCAAGCGCATGGAAATGCGCCTATGGCACTGCCGTATTCATACGATGGAACAGCTTTTAAAGCTCTCCCCCAAACATATGCGCAAGATTTGGAATAATGT
>JBCCCO010000183.1:0-2355 GCA_039033475.1 Pseudomonadota bacterium
ACACCGCGGCTCTTGTTTGGGAGAGCACATTTAATGAAATCCCATTCCAAATCCGTCATATCAAAACGCGACATCAACACTCCCCCTCTATAAAATAAGGGAAATGAATCATATTCGCTTGATTGTGTAAACTATTTTATGAGTACGCTGCCTAGGGATATTTTGACCCATCCTCTTTATGCCGGATATGTTCATCGGCCCGATTGGGGGATTAATTTTATCAAAGCCAAACATGAACCGCTGATTTGTTTTGAGACTTATCAGAAAATTCAAAACAGAATGACAGCAACAGCCCATGCACCAGCTAGGAGTGATATTCACTGCGATTTCCCGCTACGGGGCTTTGTTACCTGTGCAGGATGTGAAAAACCGATGACGGCGGCATGGGTCGCAAGGGAAGTATAAGAAATACTCTTACTATGTCTGTTATACGAAAGGCTGCAAATATTCTGGTAAATCCGTTCGCAAGGAAAAGATTGAAGCAGACTTTGAAGATCTTTTATATAATCTGACACCTTCAAAGCACCTGCTGATGATGGCGGCGAATATGCTCAAGGATTTGTGGAGCCAGAATATTGAGGCCTCAGAACAACGACAGATCGCCATGAAAAAAGAACTGGCGGCCACGGACAAGAAAGTTTCACAATTTCTGGATCGCATTGTGAAAGCTGAAAGCGAAACTGTCATCACAACTTATGAGAATCAGATTCAGTTTTTGGAAGAAAACAAGATCATTTTGCAAGAAAAAATCAATAAATGTGGCCGTCCCATTCAAGGTTTCGAAGAAACGTTTCGAACTTCTCTTGAATTCCTCGGAAACCCTCACATTCTCTGGGGTTCAGACAACATAGAGGACAAAAGAGCGGTGCTGAAACTCATATTTGCAGAGAAATTGCCCTATGACCGAAAGACAGGTTTTCGAACACCAAAAACCAGCTTGCCAATCAATATGTTAGCTGAAATTCAAGACAACGAGTCTTGTATGGTGCGGGTGGAGGGACTTGAACCCCCACGACTTGCGTCACCAGAACCTAAATCTGGCGTGTCTACCAATTTCACCACACCCGCATGAACACAAAAACAGTTATTTTAAAAATCAAATTGCTATGGGGAAGCAAAAAGATATTAGGTTGAAAGACCTAATATTTATTGTGATACGTTTTATTCCAGATTAATTGGTGAATGTAAATAGAATAATTATTGTATCAATTCCATTTCCAAAGCATAGGTAGCCAACGGTAGGCTTTGCCCGATTTGATCACATGACCAACGCCTGGGAAGGGCATATGAAAGCCAACAAACACTGCATTATCTGCAACACTTTTATCTAATAGCGCAGTGCGGACTTCAGCTGCTTTTTCCGGATCCATATCAAAACGGTAGTGCCATTGCGGTTTCTCAAATGATGCATAACCATGAAGCACCACATCTCCCGAGACAATAAGGCTGTCTTTGCCAGAGGAGGCTAGCACTGAAATATGCCCTGGTGTGTGGCCTGCTGTGTCAAGAGCAATGATACCAGGTGCAATTTCATCACCAGGATTAATGCGTTTGGTTTTAGCTGCGATCGGAATGAGTGTATTGCGGGTAACTGGAACCATTGCTCGTATGGGTTTGGGGACTTCAGTCTCCAGATTATCTTGGGTCCAATAATCCCATTCCACAGCGTTTATATAATATTGCGCTTTGGGAAAATTGGGTTTGCTTGTTTTTTGATCGAGAAGCCCCCATGCATGGTCTGGATGGGCATGAGTTAAAACAATTTTATCAATATCGTCTGCTTCGTAACCGCTGATCTTTAAATTTTTGAGCAATCGGCCTGCGGATGGTTGAAACTGCGTGCCTGATCCTGCATCAATTAAGATACGTTCTTTGCCTGTATCAATAAGACACGTATTGGTATGAGAGTAATGCATATCAATATCGCTGCGAATAGATTTTAGAAAGGATTTGACCTGCGCTTCAGGAACGTTGGAAATAAAGGATGACACTGGAATGCCTAAGCTGCCATCACTGATGATTGTGATTTTAAATTCCCCTAATGAAAAGCGGAAAAAACCTGGAGCCTGAAAAGTTTGTATTATGTCTGACGCGTTTTTTGACACACTTTTGGGCGTTTTTTGTGCTAAAGCAAAAGATGTCAGGGCTGATAATGATGCCGTTGAGGCCGTAACAACACTTGCTTTCAAGAATGTACGGCGTGCTATGTTTTGGAAACGCTTCATAATTTTCTCCAAATAGTACAATTGTATGTTATTTATGGCTCCTGAGCCTAAACATAATTTCCAATGGCAGACAAAGGCTTATAAAAGCCTGGTGTTAAGCCAGCTTCAGAGCGTGCTTTATCATTAAATG
>JBCCCO010000184.1:0-2353 GCA_039033475.1 Pseudomonadota bacterium
ATAATAGAAGTGCGCTCTTTGGCAATCCCGCCAAAAGGAATGATCCCCACAGCTTTACCACGTATTGCAGGATTAGCTTGTTGCATGATAGATGCAAAAAATCCGTCAAAATCCAGATAAAGCCGTTCTATTGTTTTCGGTTTCCTCATGATTCCTCTAGGTCTTTTTAGGGTCGATAAAAAGAACAAAATAAGAACAAAAAGTCAAGAGAATTTTAAAATTCAAAAAAAATGTAATAAAATATTCCCATATATAGTCTTATCAAGGAGAGGATTTATTATGTGTGGGCGGTTTACACAATTCAGCAGCATTGATGATATTGCTGATTATTACGATCTGGATGCGGATTTAAATGCCCCGTTAAATGCAGGCTATAATATAGCACCCGGCGCATCTATCTACACATTTGGCGTTAAGAAAACACTGCAAATTGTCCGGTGGGGGTTGATTCCCTCGTGGTGGTCTAAATCGCTCAATGACCTTCCCTCGACATTTAATGCACGTTCAGAAGGCATCAACACAAAGCCGATGTTCAGAGCGGCATTTCAAAAGCGGCGTTGTATTATCCCGGTAAATGGTTTCTTTGAATGGACAGGACCAAAGGGTCAGCGTCAACCTTAATATATCCAGCACAAGAATCAGCCTTTTCTTAATCTTGCAGGGCTATATGAAATGTGGACAGATCCGGAAAGCGGTGAGATTATTTTATCAGCAACCATCATTACATGCACTGCCAATGCTGTTATGAAAGATTTGCACAACCGTATGCCTGTGATTTTGGATAAAAAAGGCTGTGGTATATGGTTGGAAGAAGGTGGTGCAGCAATATTGAAACCATGCCCGGATGAATGGTTAAAAGCCCATCCTGTCACGCCAAGAGTAGGACATAGCCGATATCAGGGGCAGGATACGATTGATCCGTTTTAAATCTTTTCACTTTCTTTTTAACTTCATGAGCTTCATCTTCCAACTTGCCGTCATCACAAGCTGCTTTTCGCGCAGCTTCTTAGTTAGAAACCAAAAACCAACAAAAGAAATCTGTCTCTACTTTTACTTCAAGCTCTGTTGTTTCAGTGCGGAATACTACCCTTCTATGTCTTGCATTAAAAATTCTACATTCTGACGTAAAGTCAAAATATTGGGATGCCCTTCGGGCAAACTCTGCTTGAAAATAGCCAGAGCCCGTGTCATCAACGGCTCAGCCTCCTCAAGACGGTTCTTCGCTTGGTACAATGCTGTTGGTTTACATTCTCGAACGCGCATCGGAATAAGACGCTGTTTTTTATTGAGAATATCACCGCTTATCGCTGCATAAGCTTCTGCACGGCAGTAATCACTAAGAAAATAATCTTCGCTATAAAGCGAAATTACGCGGGCTCCGGTTTCAGCGGCCAAAGCGTCATCAATAGCGGCTATAAAGTTCTTATGACCAAAGTCTTTTTCCTGACGAGTGGTCTTATACCCAGCCTCGGTCAGAATTTGATCAACTTCTCTGGCAAATGTGATGTCTTTACTTGAATGCGAAATAAAGAAAGACTGATTTTTACTCTCACTCACGCCAGCTGCCAAGAATAATAAAAGATTACAATATAGATATGGAAATTATCACATAATAAAAGTGGCGAATATACTGAATATATAGATTATTTCTGTATATCCACTAAAAATTGTAATGGGGGGGGGGATTTGAAAAGAAGCAAGCAAAACTTCTTATTTACTTGCTGCAAATAGTGAGTAATGACAAGTGATATGTCATCTACGTCAAATGATATCGTTTTTCTTGAACGCATTGTCTGATATGACGCAAACCATTTTCATAGGCTGCTATCTCTTCACGCTCTTCTGCTGTGAGTGTGGTGCGGCGCATGCCTTCTACAAATTTATGCATTTGTTTGGCACGGTGAAGCTCTTGCTTTTCATATCTCCAGGCATATTTCTGTGCTTCTGGCCAGGTCATCAAAGGTTTATTGTCGCAGTATATTTTTGAAGCAAGCCTCATCACATTCTTTCGGTTGAGTTTTAACATGGGTGTACGCTCCTGCTGAATACTATAATGGTGCCCTATTAAATTGAATGGATCTTTGGTTTTGTGGGAGAGGTTTATCAGGTGCACTAATGATATAACACAATCACAGGTTTGACAATGCTTATGATGTCTGTTTTACGTAATATGCCAAAAGACCGACTATCAAGCGCATTTTCATGTGATGATAACACGATAATTTCATCTGAGTTAAGAGTATAACACCCTGTTTTGTGAGCTTTATTGAACAAAGCGTTCTGTTTATGACTTATGTGAGATGCAAATTTGCCGTTAATATAAAGCGCAGTTTGAGATCGGCAGATGCGATCA
>JBCCCO010000185.1:0-2349 GCA_039033475.1 Pseudomonadota bacterium
AAATTCCTAACCGAAGACGTGCCTAAAAATTGGCACATCTATTGTGATCAGGTAACTGATAATTTCCGCGTCATAGATCCGCAGAATTTTCGGGTTCTCAAGGAATAGGAGTATATTTGATTTTGTGCTCTACATTTTCTCAATACATTCAATGTTAGAAGGTATTTTCATAATATTTGATATCTGCAAAACTCATTGTTTTTAAATACATACTTTTGAGTCAGACTCTAAGGTCATTTAATGCACAGTTTGCCCGGCTTCCACCCAGTTATGAGCAGAGCTCGGCACATTATAGCCTTCGACAACGCTGCTTAAAATTAATTTAATTTTGTAGAGATTATTTTCGTCAATTGCAGAATTTAATTTTTTCAGTATCGAAGCAAGTTCGAGATGACTTAAACACGGTTCGGTATTTTTCATGATACGAGGATGTCTAGTTTTCGCAACATTTTCATCTATCAGAAGTTCTTCATACAATTTCTCGCCTGGACGCAGTCCTGTATATTGGATCTCCACATCACCTTCAGGGTTCACATCACTTTTGATCTCTAGCCCATGTAGATTTACCAAAGAGCGCGCCAAATCATCAATTTTCACAGCCTTACCCATATCTAGAACGAAGACATCTCCCCCAGTTGCCATGGCTCCCGCCTGGATTACGAGTTCTGCAGCTTCTGGAATAGACATGAAGTAACGGGTAATGTTTGGATGAGTCACCGTAATTGGTCCACCTTCACGAATTTGTTTGCGAAATTTGTACAAGACGGACCCAGATGAATTTAAAACATTACCAAAACGCACCATGGTAAAAACAGTTTTATGTTTTTGCTCTGTCAACGCTTGCAAAATGAGCTCTGCAAGGCGTTTGCTAGCCCCCATGATATTAGTAGGACGCACAGCCTTATCTGTTGAAATTAGAACAAAACGCTCAATATCATATTTTAATGCAGCACGTGCCAAAGTTAGCGTACCAAACGTATTGTTTTTCAAACCACAAAGCGGGTTTCTTTCAACCAAAGGAACGTGTTTATAAGCAGCAGCATGATAGATGGTTTGAACTTGATGTTTATGCAGCGTTTCATTGACAAGCTGCTGATCTGTCACAGAACCGAGTACCGGAATAATTTTAACGCCTACGGAGGCTTCTACGTTCAATTTACTATTGTTCACTAGTGCATGAGTTTCATAAACTTTTTTATTAAGCTCATTCAATTCCATTTCAATTTCATAAAGTGCCAACTCCGAAACTTCAAACAACACAATTGCTTTTGGGCTGTGATGCAAGACCTGGCGGCTAATCTCTGATCCGATAGATCCTCCTGCCCCAGAAACCATAACCACTTTACCATAGATATTCTTTTTCAATAATTGTGGTTCTGGTGGAATGGTATCACGTCCAAGCAAATCGCATACATCAACAGGCCGCAGAGCACTTATTTCTACACGACCTGATGCAATATCCTCCAAAGCTGGAAGAATTTTCACCTGGACCGGTTTGGTTTCAAGGAAACGAATAATACTCCGGCGATTCTGCCATGTTGCCTCAGGAATTGCGAGAAAGATATCTTCAACTTTATCCTGCACAATGAATTTATCAACTTTTTCAGGTGCATAGACTTTTAGCCCTGCCACACGTTGTCCCCAAAGGGATGGATCATCATCTACAAATCCTCGAAGTGTGTATGTGCCATTTTTTTGTAGTGCTTGCGCCAATTGCACACCTGTAATGCCAGCTCCATAAATAACAACAGGTTTTGACTTCTTTTTTATATTTTTACTCTGCATTGGAAACGGCATTCCGCGCAGGCACCAGCTAGCAATTTCACGACTGCCAATAACCAACAAGGCTGTAAATGCTCCATACATAATAACAACAGAGCGTGGTATGCCAATAATACCAGATAGCATAATGACTAGAGACCAAATCAGAACGCTTAAAACAGAGCAAGCCACGATTTGCAATGTGTCTTTATGGCCTGTGAAGCGGGTAATCTGTCGATATACACCACTGTAGGAAAAAACCAACATGCCTATCAATGGCGCAAAGCACAGTAGAATTAAGTGATTTGCATCTGAGGGTGTATAAAGAACTGATAGTCTTAAAGATAAAGCACTCCAGAGCGCAAGCATCATAAGACACAGATCTATGGAGATTAAAATTGTACGTTTTTGCCAACGTGCCAGGTTGATCAAACGCAACATAAATTTTTGCAAAAAAGTGTGAAGCTTAATCATAATATTAAGAGAGGCTACTGCCTCACACCCCCTTGATGCCATAACAAAGCAAAAATATATTTTTACTTTTTATGTATTTCTGAAAAATAATTATTTTAAATAATTTTGAAGTAT
>JBCCCO010000186.1:0-2102 GCA_039033475.1 Pseudomonadota bacterium
CGAGCTCACCTCGGACGACCTTAGCGATCCGGAGACTGAGGAGCACATGGTCGCTGCAATTCTGGCCGAAAGGGTTAGTGTGTCATCAGACACGTCGGCAGAAGATCTCATCGCCAATATGACGTTCCGCAACGGCAGCCGTGTTCTCACCGAACTTGTCAACGGTGATGGAGAAGCCGATGATCTGGCGGCGGTACCAGCTATTATCAAAGGCCTCCGCCCCTCTGAGGCAGCGGCTTTTTTGGAGTACATGGATGATAATGATATTATTGCAATTTTGCAAGACTTTGAGGTGGCAAAGATTGTAGATATTTACATGCAGATGTGGTCTGGTGATGGAGATCAAGCCATTGCGGAGTTGATTGAAACCGAGCGCTCGTCTCCATCTGACGCACCGTCCGGGCAACCGGATTATACCTATGCCAGCACACCTGATATTGGCCTTATTGCCGATGGAGAGACATATTCAGAAAAGATTGCGATCCAATTGCCAGATGGCACATGGTCTTATGGGACAGGTGAGGAAATTACGATCACCAAAACGAATCCAGATACAGGGGAAGCATATGACACCGTACAACCGGTTCTTGTGGCCAACGTCAAAGGGATTGATGGATTTTTAACAGAAGGACTGCGACGGATTGTTCCTATTGAAACCGAACGCGGCCTTAACTATATGCTTGTTCATTCAAACGGTGATATTATACCTGAGATCATCGTCGTCCCACCGAGCGATCCAGCAGATGCAAATGCAAGCTGGCTCGCCCTCGCCGCCCAAGAGGCGGACGTGACCGCCGAGACCACTGAAATCCTGACCGACCCGGTAGTTGATGATATTCTTTATATCCGAAACTATGACACAGTGGGAGAGTTTGAGGAGCCTGAAGAGGTGTTTAACGCGAGGCGGTTGGCGACGACTGTGGTTGAACAATATGGACCTGAAGAAGGTCTTGACGCGTTTGTACCGCAAGAAACACCAAATCCGCTTACCCCTCTTAGAAACTTTTTGGAAGGAATGGATGAGACACAACTCCAGTCTTATGATTCTATTAATAGAATATGGAATATGCTTAATAATTTATCTCCTTCACAGTCTTGGCAACTAGAATATAAGTACAAAGTTAAAATAGCGCACATTACAAGCGAATATACTAAAAATTCTGGTCTTGGTATAAATACTATTCTAAAACATTTCCAAATGGGAGCTATGAATATTATGTTCAGTACAAAACCGGATGGCACACCAGGTATCCCTGCCCCTAATAATATTACAAGGAAAATGAAAAAAATAAGATCAAATCTTTTGGCTGACTTTCAAAAGCATAAAATTTTAACAAAAATGAAAGAATGGGATGAACTAAGCTTGGATCAAAGAGAGGCAGGCTTATCAGATATGCAAAATTTGATAATAGATACTATTATACCGATGATGTCGAAAGCTTATGATGTACCAATATTTGAGAAAATACAATTTAAAGATGTCTTGTATCCAAAGCAAATGGAAATGATAAATGATCCAAAAACAAATAGCCTGCAAATTAAAAATCAAGTTTTATTGGAGCGTGCATCATATCATATTTTAGATGAATTGGCGCATGAGTTAATGCATGCATGGCAAGTAAATTATCTTTTTACGCCCTACTTCAATGGAACTTTAAAGTCAGGTGATCCGTATTATGATTATGCGGCATTAATGATTATTACAAAAGTAGCCTATAATACATTATTTAAGATTGATATAGATAATAATCGACCTCTATACGAAAAAATGTGGAATGAAAGACAAGCCACTTATCAAGGAGCTGCATTTCAGATGCAGGTTAGGGATGCTATGAAAAATCTCTAAGTTGACGGTGTTTACCCCCTACACCATTCACACAACATTGTCCCTCCGTTGGACGGTGTTTGTAACCTACGGCATTCACACAAATGATTCCCTTTTCCTTAGAATTGTGATTCAGTGACATTTTCTGGAAATAATCACGATTAGGAGGGGGCATTGGATTTTTATTTACCAGATACGCGCCTGTGCTCGAGAGCCGAACAAATGTATGAGGCTATTGTTGCGACAGGTTCCATGGTTCTGCGCAGGATTGGTGGCA
>JBCCCO010000187.1:0-1940 GCA_039033475.1 Pseudomonadota bacterium
AACTGCACTGAATACACTTGGCACCCCGCGCTCCATTGATGAACTCAAAGCTGATATTGCCAGGCTGAAAAGCAAAGAGATTTTTTGGAGTGCCAAACGTTCCAACAGATGCACCAATGCGACCATCCCACAATCAGAACTGTTTTGTGACCAGCTCGGTGACTTAAAAGTTGAGCTGGCAATTGCTCAGAACCTATGGCCGCAAATCTTAGAATTGCGCGTCAACCTCAAAAAAGTTCAGGATAAAATTCATCGCACGGATTTGAAACAGATCTATGTCAAGTCCGACCCTCAAATAGAAACATTGGCTCTGTGGTTTCAAGTCTCACAAGAAACTGTTCAAGCTGCATTGTCCTTGTTAATTGCTCTGGCTCTCGAACTTGGATCTGGATTTGGCTTTTATGTGCTGGCCGCTTCCAGACCAACATCACCTCAGAGTGTTGTGAGAAAAGTCGCACCGATCAAACAAAACTATCGTCCGATGTGTTTTTTCCAGGAACACATTTTAGAAAAACCCGGAGCGTATGCTGCGTTTCATGATCTCTTTAATGCCTACAAGGCTTGGTGTAAACTCAACAGAATTCAAACTCCTATGACATCAATTACCTTTGCAAGAGAGCTGAACAAACGTGGCTTTCAAAAAAAGCGCTTAAGTTTTCATCAGGATCGTACCAGACCAACGGTATATCACGGGCTATACATAAAGCATCCTAAACATCTCTCGCAAGTGAAATCTCAGACCCCGAGTTGAGATTTCACCTGTGCAGGATTGCTCCGTATGTCTACACTTTGAAAAAAATGGAGAACACATTAGGAGCTGGTATTGAATTCCCAAGATACTGACGGATGGGTCTTATGAATAAGGTCTATCCAGATCATCTTCAAGCTTATAAAGACTTTGCATTTGATCGCATCCAAAATAAAGTCGTATTCTTGAGCCGCCTTAAAGATGGGGAACAGCGTGATGTGCAAGGGTTCCAGGCGATGTGCTCGCTAGGCTGGAGTGTTGCCCATAACATTGTTTTAGAAACGGAGTTTCGCAAGTGTTTCCTTGAAGCCTATCATGCCAATGGGCTGCTTAATGACAAAGGAGAGCATAGTTTTGATGGGGCTTTGCGCCGCGCCCTTCGGGCGAGCATAAATGACCCGCTTCCTAAACTTCCGAGTAAATACCTTTCTCGCAAAACAAAGCAAAAGAAGCATTTTTCTGACGCCCATCTGCTTGCCAAAGGTTACAAGTTATCTGATTTTTATACATACACCGATGCTAAAGGCACTCCTGTTTTCGAAAAATGCAAATATGTGCATCCACAAAAACAAAAGAAATTTCTCTACCGCCATCAAGAGCACAACAATGGCCTTTACTTTTTTGGCAAAGGGCCTCATCCAGATTATCCGTTTGGATTAACAGATCTGCTTTCTCAGAAGGATTGTCCTGTTCTTGTTTGCGAAGGTGAGAAGGATGCGCAAAATGCAAAAGACATTCTGGGTTTGCCCGCCGTTTCTATAAATGACTGGAAAGCCTGTACATCTTATTTTGAGGGCAGAGACGTATACATCGTCCCCGATCAAGACAAAGCCGGTCGGCAAAAAGCAAAGAAAGCATATACTCATCTGATTTCCGTTGCTAGGTCTGCCATCATTGTCAATCTTCAATGCGCTGAGGGAGAAGATTTCACCGATTGGCTCAATCAGGACAAGTCTATTGAAGATTTCTGGGCTCTGGTTGCAGCACAACAAGAGCAGCACCCAACACAACCTTTGGAGATACAAACCCTCATGATTGAAAAATGCTCACCTCATCTGACAGTTGAAAGCATCAGCCAGATCCTTGCAAATACAGGCCAGGTGTTTGTTCGCGGCGGCTATATTGTCGAGCTTCAACCAGAGCATTCCTTAGGAGAAGAGGAGTTCAGACATCGTATCACAGATATTCGCAA
>JBCCCO010000188.1:0-1806 GCA_039033475.1 Pseudomonadota bacterium
AGCACAGGCGCGTATCTGGTAAATAAAAATCCAATGCCCCCTCCTAATCGTGATTATTTCCAGAAAATGTCAGTGAATCACAATTCTAAGGAAAAGGGAATCATTTGTGTGAATGCCGTAGGTTACAAACACCGTCCAGCGTAGGGTTCGAATACTCAACAATGAATACTCGAACGATTTTGAAAATACGGTCCTGCTTATATTTACGAATTTATGTAATCGATTACTTTATGTGTCAATGCCAATGATATGTCAAATGCCTGAGCTTCAATCCAAAAACCATTATATCTATAATCGTTAAA
This sequence comes from Pseudomonadota bacterium, assembly GCA_039033475.1. Classification (GTDB taxonomy): domain Bacteria; phylum Pseudomonadota; class Alphaproteobacteria; order Rhizobiales; family CBDHHC01; genus JBCCCO01. The sequence goes on from JBCCCO010000188.1 coordinate 303, forward strand.
ATCAAAAACTTTAAATTGTCGTTGATAAGCCTGAGCATAAGTTAATAATATTGCGTAGTCTTTTGAATTACCAGGAGGTAATTGATTATACCTATATTTGTTTATCAGCTGAAACTGCCATGCATGCATGAGCTCATGTGCCGCAAGTTCGATACCCAAATATGTGTCCTCATCAGTTGAAATAAGACTGTTTGAATATGTAATTGTATTAGCAACAGGAGAATAAGCTCCACCTTGATCACTGTTATCAAAATCGACAAAAGATACTTCAGGAGGGACCTCTAGATTATAAGCATCAGAAATAGTGGGAGTAATTTTTTCTTCTAATAGATTTTGTCGTTCTATAAAAGTTAATCTCGTCCAATTCTCACTCTTCAGCTGGTCTAGCACACCATCATCTTTAAGTTTTTTATATATATCTGATCTCATTTTTTTCATAGATTTTCTGATGCTTATTGGTGCAGAGACCCCAGGACTTAAATCTTCTTTTAGAGTTGTTGAAAGATATAAAACAGCGTTTCGATTATTGTAAAAAAAAGTACTCTTACTAAAATTATTATCTTGAACATATTTGAAAAAAATATGTGCCAGTTTTGCTTTTTGCTTAAAACTTAGCTGTATAGCTTGGTCTTGAGATAAGCCATTAACCATCATCTTAAGTTCTTGAACTTTTTCCGTAGGTTGGGTTTGTGTCTCATCCATCCCACGCAACATCTCCCTAATCTCCTTCAGAGGATTTGGCGCTTCTTGTGCCGTTCCACCTGAAAATACTTCCAGGGCTTCCTCTGCACCATAATCCAACCGCCTTGCATTAAACACCTCTTCTGGCTCCCCAAGCTCTCCTACATTCTCATAAGGTCGGATATACAGAGTATCATCAACCACCGGGTCGGTCAGGATTTCAGTGGTCTCGGCGGTCACGTCAGCCTCTTGGGCGGCGAGGGCCAGCCAGCTTGCGTTTACATCTGTTGGATCGCTTGGTGGGACGACGATGATCTCAGGTATGATATCACCGTTTGAATGAACAAGCATATATTTAAGGCCGCGTTCGGTTTCAATAGGAACAATCCGTCGCAGGCCTTCTGTTAGAAACCCATCAATCCCTTTGACATTAGCTACAAGAACCGGTTGCTCAAAGTCATGCACCTCGCCGGTCACTGGATCTGTTTTGGGATAGGAGATAGACCCTCCTGCCCCGTAAGACCATGTGCCATCAGGCAATTGGATCGCAATCTTTTCTGAATGTGTCTCTCCATCGGCAATAAGGCCAATATCAGGTGTGCTGGCATAGGTATAATCAGGTTGCCCGGACGGTGCGTCAGATGGAGATGAGCGCTCGGTTTCAATCAGCTCCGCAATGGCTTGATCTCCTTCACCAGACCACATCTGCATGTAAATATCTACAATCTTTGCCACCTCAAAGTCTTGCAAAATTGCAATAATATCATTATCATCCATGTACTCCAAAAAGGCCTCCGCCCCTCTGAGGCAGCGGCTTTTTTGG
>JBCCCO010000189.1:0-1768 GCA_039033475.1 Pseudomonadota bacterium
CTAAGTTTTACATGAAAAAAATGTATTTTTATAAAAGTTTCCACTTGTTTTAGATATCCTGATCTGCCCTCAACAAACTGGACCAGTCTTGTGGACGGGATAAAAAATATCAAAAAAGATGGATCGTTAAAGAATGTTGCAGAGAGTTCTATGGATCGTGGCAATAAACTCATCTAAAAGTGACATATATCCAGATCTTATTCAGGGGTGAAATAGGACGTGTCATCTTTTCCATCACGAGCAATACTCACAATAGATTTAGCAGCCTTGCAAAACAATTACGAAACGTTGCAAAAAATCGTAAGCCCCGCAGAATGTGCCGCTGTTGTAAAAGCAAACGCATATGGTCTTGGATTGCTAGAAGTGGTGAATGCCCTCGTTGCGGCAGGCTGTAAAACATTTTTTGTCGCAAGCCTAGATGAAGCTGTCTCTTTGCGAGAAGCAAAAATCAACCAAACGATCTATGTTTTTGATGGTGTCTTGCCAGCCGCACCACCATATTTTATTGAGTATAACATCAGGCCAGTGCTCAATTCTATAGAGCAAATTCACTATTGGATGCAATTCCTCCAATCTCGTAACATTCAAGGTTATCCTGCTTCTATTCATATCGATACTGGTATGAACCGCCTTGGTTTGGAGAAAAAAGATTTGATTGCTCTGGAAGACAACAATAATCTGAAAAAAATCACGCCGTCGTTGATTATGAGCCATTTAGCATGTGCTGATGACGTTGATAACCCGATGAATGGCGTGCAACTTGAAAAGTTCCAGGCGGTAACATCATATTTTCCCGATGTCGAAAAGTCTCTTGCTAATTCTGCAGGACTATTTCTAGGTCAGAAATATCACTTTGATTTGGTGCGTGCAGGCATTTCCCTTTATGGGGGCAATGTTCAACCGCATTTGCAAAATAAGATGTCCAGGGTCGTAAAACTGGAAAGTCAAATCATCCAGATTAGGGAGTGCCCCAAGGGGGGTACGGTTGGTTATGGCGCAACTCAAACACTCAAGCGAGACAGTCAACTGGCAACACTTGCGATTGGGTATGCAGATGGATATTTTCGTGCCTTAAGTGCCCGTAGCAAAAAACAAGGTGCCTATGTTGTAATCCATGGGCAGCGTTTTCCTATTGTTGGTCGGATATCAATGGACCTCATAACCGTTGATATTACAGATTGTCATGACCAGAGTATAAGTGTTGGAGATTTTGCTCAACTTATAGGGCCTGACATTTCCATTGATGAGCTAGCGCACTGGGCTGACACAATAGGTTACGAAGTTTTAACGGATTTAGGTGCACGTCATAAACTTGTCTATAAGAATAAGCTATAGCCAATCAGGTTTAGTATTTCTTCATACTTCAGTGCTACCAAGTCCCTTCAAACAGATGGAGGAAAAAATGGCATATAGTCTTGATTTGCGCAAGCGGGCTGTTGCTTTGCAGGTTTGCCAGTGTTACAGCCCTTTGTGTTTTTACACTATCGGTTTTTAAAAGCAAAAGTGCGGCTGCCTCTTGATACCGGCTTAGTGCTATTATTGAAAAGACTTTGAACAGGTTCTTAGGAAATATCGCTGTCATAGAATTATAATTAGAATCCGTAGGGACAGAGAAGCTTGGTGCTTAAGGGGATCACTTCTTGGAATAATACCAACATTCATTAAATGAGACTCATCTTATGTCTTCCCAAATCTCAGCGAATATGATTCAAGATTACAAACAGAATGGGGAGGTTTGTCATGGGGAAAGCGATTTCTATTTCATCAA
>JBCCCO010000190.1:0-1721 GCA_039033475.1 Pseudomonadota bacterium
ATAGCTAGCATAAATATATGTCCGATAACCAATTTCTACTAAAATCAGTGCTATAAAAGTAGAAAAAACGACGAGAAACGCCTTTTGCAAAAAATCCTTTATCATATGTTATGCCTAAGTTAGCCAACTTTCATATTAGCATTCTAAACTGCAGATATCTTTCAAATATAAATTGTTTTCTATGCAATTAATTTTATTAAATAAACTTGTTTTATTTGAAATCCCCAACTTATATTTGATATTTTACTCTGAGATTAATGAAATGACATTCTAGCCCGGATCTCTCATTGGGACTGGAGAATAAGGGGTTGTCGCCTGATTACTTAAACTTCATATGCTATAAATAGCGGAGTAATAGTGCACCACGGTAGCAGCGTGATTCGGCACGCTGCGGCGGAGTGAAACTGCGCCATTTGATAACGTCTTAGTTTTGATTCTTAAGAGTTTAAACGAAGGCGGGGATATGAAGACCGTGGATATTTATGTAAAAGTGAGGCAAGCGTATTTTAGAGAAGGTAAGAGTAAAAGAGAGATAGCGCGTTTGTTTGGGGTCAATCGGCGTACGGTTGATAAGATGCTCAAACATTCCATTCCACCGGGTTACCGTAGGCGTCAGCCAGTCACACAACCTAAACTTGATCCGTTCAAAAAGATTATTGATGAGATCTTATCGACAGATAAATCCCGTCCGAAGAAGCAGCGCCATACAGCACAGCGTATTTTTGAACGTCTTCGAGATGAGCATGGTTTTAGCGGTGGATATACGATAGTTCGAACCTATGTTTATGATAAGAAGGTCAAAACCAAGGAAGTTTTTGTTCCTTTGTCTCATGCACCAGGGCATGCTCAGGTTGATTTTGGAGAGGCTTTGGCTGTAATCTGTGGTGTTGAACGCAAAGTTCATTATTTTGCTATTGATCTTCCACACAGCGATGCCTGCTTTGTCTCTTTTATGGTCGATCAACTTATCTGCTTGTCAAATAAGTATTTGAACGCAGGTTGATCTTATGCGTATCCAGCAGAGAGGAGTGAGGCTTTTTGCGACGGTCATGTATCGGCATTCGCTTTTTTCGGAGGCATTCCCCAATCGATTGTTTATGACAACACCAAGATAGCTGTGGCACGTATTTTAGGAGACGGTACTCGGGAGCGGACCAAGACATTTACGCAATTATAGCCTATGCGATATAAAATGATTCAAAAAAAATCATTTTATATCTGCGTTCAAGCGCCACGCAGGCTACGGCCCATAAGGGCCGGGTCGCCGTCGCGACCTTTGATAGCGCATGAAATTTATGGTCAATTTATATGACATGCGCTATACAATCCCATTATCTGTTTGAGGATAAATTTGGCCGTCCAGTCATAGCATTTTCCTGAAAAGTGGGAACCGGTTTTCGGATAAGGAAATGCTTATCAAGAACAAAGGTAATGACAAGGGTAAGGTTGAAGGACTGATCGGCTTTGTGCGTGGCAACTTTATTGATCAATCTTTGTTTTAATTTTTTGCAAAAAAACAAAGAGAAAATTGATCATAATTTTATACTTCCTGTCCCCCGTTTTGAGAACTTTGATGCCCTTAATATGTATTTGGAACAGCAGTGCCTACATCGTCAAGGAGCTTTGTTGCGAGGTCATAAAGAAACGATTGAGCAAAGGTTAAGCCGTGATCTCGATGCTCTCATGGACTTGCCACCAACCGCTTATGAGCCTTGCGAGAT
>JBCCCO010000191.1:0-1360 GCA_039033475.1 Pseudomonadota bacterium
AGACAAAGCAGATTCCAATCCCTAAAAGCTGTACTAAAACTTGACTATAGCGGCTCAAGCCCGTATCCAAAATATCTAAATTACCAAACAGTCCTACGGCTAAAGTTCCCCAGGCTCCAGCAAACCCAATACAACTGAAATTTAGAGTATAAAAAGCAACGCTCTCACCAGAAATAATCTCTTAAAAAAGAGATGGGAACTTTAATAGCACATTCGGCTATGAATGAGCAAAGGCAACACAGACACTAAGAAACAAGAATAATGATTTCTCAGCTAAAGAATATAGCAATCATTCAATACCTAACGAGCAGTAATGATTGCCGACACGTTCATTAAATTTTCAATGAAAGACAACCTAATTAATTGACGCGCACTTTTGCGACAAATATCTGTATTCCAAAGACAATAGAACCAACGTCATCAAGAGTAATCAAGTGCGTTCAGGAACAATTAAACAGAAGGAGTCAAGAGTATGAATTACTGGTTAACTGAATAACTTAAAAAGCATCTACTCAAAACAGTTAGCAACGTACTGGAGCTCATGTTCTGAAATATAACATTATCCGGAAATTTTTAAAGAAAAATACGGACATTTCATAAAGGGTTCAAACTTTTTGCGCCGTAGCACTGTTGACAATACTGAGGCTGTTTTGTTTTTTGATACAAATAGTTGCGTCGGACTTCTCGAATGCTGTGTGGTTATGACTGTTGCAGTGCTTTTCCAGTAAGTATTTAAGTCTGATTGGTGGATGTGGTTGGATGCGGTATTTTTTCTTGATTTGCTTTTTGCGCACATGTAAAAAAATTGCTCATTTCTTTATCTTGAGTTCTTGACTGCAAGATATTGACAGATATTGGTTGTTCATTCTCGTTCCCTCTTGAACGTATTGTCTGGTTGTTGGAACTCTTCATGGATATGCTGGGTCATTTGGGAGGAAACCTGCCCGTTTATGGATTCATCGGTGTTCATCATTCCTAAATACTCGGCTTCTGGGTTGCTATAGATTGTTGCGCGGGCCTTGGCGATCGCACCTCCAGAAACCGTCTCATGATAATAAGGAGACATCGATATGCAATTAATTCGTGTGTTGGCGATCGCCACTCTTTCGGCGCTCGTCAGTCCTCTCGGCTTCACCCTCGCCACCTCGGCAACGCCTACTAACGACGCTGGCATCCTCATCAGCCAAGCTGATTTGCTTCCCAACTTTGTCCTCAACCGAGCCAAAAACTATGCCCGTCAGCGTGCTGAACGGGAAAACGGCGGCGTCACCGTTTACACCGCAGAGCCTTCCATGCATGGGCCATCTGCTGAATCCCCATTTACCTATAACGATGACGGCAGCATCACCTTCACCTTCCG